>NZ_JASNFO010000039.1:0-174943 GCF_032027725.1 Pseudofrankia coriaricola
CGCTGGCGGATTGGTGACGTTCAGCGGTAGGTGACCGTGCGGCGCGGAGGCGCGCCTCCGCGGAGGCCCGGCCACGAGCGAAGCGAAGTGGTTGGGCCGCAGCGGAGGTCGCCGCAGCGCACGTGAGCGGAGGAGGACGCGGCGCGGAGGTCCCTTGGGAGCGAAGCGAGTAAGGGGCCGGAGCGCCGCGCCCGGACGGAGCGAACCAGAGACAAGGAGACACCTTGCTGAGCCGGATCGCGGAGTCGCTGTTCTGGATCGGCCGCTACGCCGAGCGGGCGGAGAGTACATCGCGGATCCTCGACGTGCACGTCCACCGCGTCCTGGAGGACCCGTGGCTGGACGAGTCGTCCGCCGGACGCGAGCTGCTCGCCGTGATGGGGACCCCGCCCGTCGCCGGATCCGTCAACTCGTCCCTGGTCGTCGAGCTGCTCGGCTACGACCGGAACAACTCGTCGAGCATCGTCGGCGCGATCTCCGCGGCGCGGGAGAACGCGCGCAGTGCCCGGGTGGTCGTGTCCAGCGAGGCATGGGAATGCCTGAACGTGACCTGGAACGAGCTCGACCACACCGAGCAGCTCGCCCGTCGCCTCGGCCCCCACATCTTCTTCCGCTACATCCGCGAGCGCACCGCGATGCTCGCCGGCCTGGTGGACGCCACCCTGGCCCGAGACGACGGCTGGCGGTTCCTGGCGCTCGGCCGCAGCCTGGAGCGGGTCGACATGACAGCCCGGCTGCTGTCGTCGAGCATCGGCGACGACCCGAACTCGCAGAGCTGGGTGAGCCTGCTGCGTTCCTGCGGTGCGCACGAGTCCTACCTGCGCACGTACCGGCGCGCGGTCGACGCCTCCCGGGTCGCCGAGTTCCTCCTGCTGGACCGGCTGTTCCCGCGCTCGGTCTACTGGTCGCTAGCGCTCGCCGAGCAGATCCTCGCCGAGCTCGACAGCGGCCGCCGCGGCGGGCGGACCACGGTGCACGACGCGGCCCGCCGGGGGGTCGGCCTGGCCCGCACGGAGCTGGAGTTCCGCGGCGTCGACGACCTGGTCGAGGACATGCCCGAGCTGCTGCGCGGCATGGAGCGGACCTGCTCGGAGGTCAGCGCCGCCATCACGGCTCGCTACTTCGCCCGGGAGGCGCCGCGTGCCTGGGCCACCGAGGTACCGGCGTAGCCCTGCCCCGAGAGGACCGACATGAGCTGGCAGATCCGGGTTGAGCGTTGCTACCCCGCGCTCCAAGTACAGGCAGAAAGCCTGTGGTCAGGCTGGTGAGCACATGAGCTGGCAGATACGCGTCGAGCGTAGCTACCCCACAGATCGCTGGCGCGATCCGCGGGGACCCCGCGCCTCGGGTACGGGCAGAAAGCCCGTGGTCAGGCTGGTCACCATATGAGCTGGCAGATACGTGTCGAGCACTCGACGGGCTACCGGTACTCCAGCCCGGTTCTGTCCTCCTACAACGAGGCGCGGATCGTTCCGCAGACCGGCAGCGGGCAGCTGACGCTGGAGGCGACCGTGCGCACCGAGCCGGCGGTCACCACCTACCGGTACTGGGACTATTGGGGCACCCAGGTGACCGCGTTCGACATCCACGCCCCGCACACGGAGCTGGTGGTCACCGGGCGCTCGCTGGTGCGTACCGCGCCCGAGCAGCGGCTGCCCGCCGACGTCGCGAGCTGGGCGACGCTGCGCTCCGACGAGAGCGCCGACCGGCACGTCGAGTTCCTCCGCCCCGCCCGTTACACCCCCGACCACCCCGAGCTCGTCGAGGCGGGCCGGGAGCTGGCCGCGGCGCACGACCCGGCCGACTTCATGCTCGCCGTCGGCGACTGGGTGCGCGACCGGCTGACCTACCGCCCGGGTACCACCGGCGTGCACACGTCCGCCGTCGAGGCCTGGCGGCAGTGCGAGGGCGTCTGCCAGGACTTCGCGCACCTCGCACTGGTGCTGATGCGCGCGGCCGGCATGCCGGGCCGTTACGTGTCCGGCTACCTGCACCCGCTCGTGGACGCCGAGCCGGGGGAGACGGTCGAGGGCCAGAGCCACGCCTGGGTGGAGGGCTGGTTCGGCGACTGGTGGGGCTTCGACCCGACGAACGCCGTGCGCGCGGGCGAGCGGCACGTCGTCGTCGCCCGCGGCCGCGACTACGACGACGTCCCGCCCATGCGCGGCGTCTACTCGGGCGGCACATCCTCGTCGCTCGGTGTCACGGTGAACGTCACCCGCCTGGGCTAGCCCCCGCCGACCCGCACCCAGAACAGGACGAAGCCGACCAGCCCGAGGATCAGCCCCCAGTTGGCCGCGCGGTTGCGCCGCACGCTGCGGCGGGACCGCAGCGACAGGCAGACCGCGAGCGGGCCGAGAACGATGCCCAGGTAGAGCACGGTCAGGATGAGCGGGCGCGGATGGCGACGCAGGCGCTCGGACGCGTCAAACGGGCGAGAGGCCGCCCCGTGACGCCGGTTTAACACCGTCGGCGAGGATCTCGCCGCCTCGGCGCACGTACGCTGGATGCGTTGCCTCCGCCGTGACGCGGGACAGTGCGCCCATCGGCCGCACGGAGGCGGCAGGGCCCGCCCGTCGTTCCCCGCGGGCAGGCCTCGTCGATGTTTGTGCCCGTTGCCCCGGGGCCGAGTCCCGGACCGATCGGAAGCGGCCTCAGGAACCGATGGAGCGTCTCGTCCAGCTGGAGTGAGTGAGCGAGCCGGCTCAGCCCACGGGCTGAGCGCCGGCCGCCTTTCCCTGCCTGCCCTGACGAGCGGCCGCCGCGCGCGGCCGTGGCTGTACTCCCACGTTCACGTCCGAGAGGCCACATACTTCATGATCATCGCGACCGACCTGGAGCTGCGGGCCGGAGCCAGGATCCTCGTCGAGCCGGTGTCGTTCCGGGTGCAGCCGGCGGACCGGATCGGTCTCGTCGGACGCAACGGCGCGGGCAAGACGACCCTCCTCAAGACGCTGGCGCGGGAGACCCTGCCGTTCGCCGGCAAGATCGACGTGCGCGGCGACGTCGGCTACCTGCCGCAGGACCCGCGCAGCGGCGACCTGACCGAGTCCGCCCGCGACCGGGTGCTGTCCGCCCGTGGCCTCGACGAGCTCCTGCGCGAGATGGACAAGCTGCAGGTCGAGATGGCCGAGCTCGCCGACGACACCGCCCGCGACCGGGCCATACGCCGCTACGGCCGGCTCGAGGAGCGATTCGGCGTGCTGGGCGGCTACGCGGCCGAGGCGGAGGCCGCACGGATCTGCTCGTCGCTCGGCCTGCCCGACCGCGTGCTCGCCCAGGCGATCGGCACCCTGTCCGGCGGCCAGCGCCGCCGGGTGGAACTCGCCCGGATCCTGTTCGCCGGCGCGGGCAACGCCGACGCGACGCTGCTGCTCGACGAGCCGACCAACCACCTCGACGCCGACTCGATCGTCTGGTTGCGGGACTTCCTGCGGGCCCACACCGGCGGCCTGATCGTCATCAGCCACGACGTCGACCTGCTCGACAAGTCCGTCAACAAGGTCTTTCACCTGGACGCGAACCGCACCGCGCTCGACGTCTACAACGTCGGCTGGAAGACCTACCTGACCCAGCGCGAGCAGGACGAGAAGCGGCGCAAGCGCGAGCGCGCGAACGCCGAGAAGAAGATCGACTCGTTGAAGGCCCAGGCCGACAAGATGCGCGCCAAGGCGACCAAGGCGCGCGCCGCGCACCAGATGGACCGCCGCGCCGATCGGCTGGCCGCCGGCCTCGCCGAGACCCGGGTCGCGGACAAGGTCGCGAAGCTGCGCTTCCCGACCCCGGCGCCGTGCGGGCGCACCCCACTGACCGCCGAGGGGCTGTCGAAGTCCTACGGGTCGCTGGAGGTCTTCACCGACGTCGACCTGGCGATCGACCGGGGAACCAGGGTCGTCGTCCTCGGCCTCAACGGCGCTGGCAAGACGACGCTGCTGCGGATCCTCGCCGGGGTCGAGTCGGCGGACACCGGACAGGTCAACCCGGGCCACGGGCTGCGGATGGGCTACTACGCGCAGGAGCACGAGACGCTCGACCACGACCGCTCGCTGCTGGACAACATGCGCTCCGCCGCCCCGGACACCTCCGAGGTGGAGCTGCGCCGCATCCTCGGCGCGTTCCTGTTCAGCGGCGAGACGGTCGACCAGCTCGCGGGGACGCTGTCCGGCGGCGAGAAGACGCGCCTCGCGCTGGCCGGGCTGGTCTGCTCGGCGGCGAACGTGCTGCTGCTCGACGAGCCGACGAACAACCTCGACCCGGCGTCGCGCACGGAGATCCTCTCGGCACTGGCGACCTACCAGGGCTCCGTCGTGCTCGTCACCCACGACCCAGGCGCCGTGGAGGCGCTCAACCCCGACAAGGTGCTCATGCTGCCCGACGGCGTCGAGGACAACTGGTCCCCGGACCTTCTCGAACTCATCGCCCTGGCGTGAGCCGGGCGAGGAACGTGGCCGGCGGAGGATCCGTGCCGGACCGACCTGCTACCTGCGTGTAGAAGCACCCGAAGGCGCGTCCGTCTAGGCGGGTTGGCAGACTTGCCGGCAGGTCGCGGGCCGGAAGGCCCGGGTTTCTGGTGAGGGAGACGGTTTCGGGTGAGCGCGGGCGGCGGTACGAAGGCGGTTCTGGCGGCATTGGCCGCCAACCTGGGGATCGCGGTGGCGAAGTTCGTCGCGTTCCTGTTCACCGGGTCGTCCTCGATGCTCGCCGAGTCGATCCACTCGGTCGCCGACTCCGGCAACCAGGGCCTGTTGCTGCTCGGCCAGCGCCAGTCGGTCCGGCCGGCCGACGAGGACCATCCATTTGGGTTCGGCCGCTCCCGCTACATCGCCGGCTTCCTGGTCGGCATCGTGCTGTTCAGCGTCGGCGGCCTGTTCTCCGTCTACGAAGGCGTCGAGAAGCTCCGGCACCCGCACCACCTGGAGTCCGGCCTCGTCGCCGTCGTGGTCCTGCTGGTCGCGATCGTGCTGGAAGGGTTCTCGTTCCGGACCGCGATCCGCGAGTCGCGCCACCACAAGGGCGACGCTTCCTGGTGGCGCTTCATCCGGGACTCGCGGGCGCCCGAGCTGCCGGTGGTGCTGCTCGAGGACTTCGCGGCCCTCATCGGCCTCGTCTTCGCGCTCGCCGGCGTCGGGCTCACGCTGCTGACCGACGACCCGATCTGGGACGCCGCCGGCACGCTCGCCATCGGCATCCTGCTGCTGGTCGTCGCCATCGTGGTGGCCGTCGAGAGCTACGGCATGCTCGTCGGCGAGGCCGCGACGCCCGCTGTGGTCGCCGCGATCCGGGCGGCGCTGGTGTCCGCGCCGGCGGTCACGGCCGTGATCCACATGCGGACCCTGCACCTCGGGCCGGACGAGCTGCTCGTCGCCGCGAAGATCGGCCTGGACGAGGGGCTGACCGTCGCCGAGGTCGCCGCGGCGATCGACGAGGCCGAGCGCCGCCTGCGCGCCGCGACTCCCACGGCCTGCCGCGTCTACCTCGAACCCGACATCCCCCGCGCCCCCGCCGAGCTGAGCGCCAGCTGACCTCTCGCCGGCCGCGGCCAGCGGCCGGCCCTGGCCACACGGCCGGGGACCGCTTCAGCCTGGGGGGAGGAGGGCGGCCAGAGCGGTGGCGAGCGCGGCGCCGGCGCAGACCAGCCCGTACGGCAGCCTGCCGGCGCTGCTGGTGTCCCCGGGGAGCGCCGGGCGTGGGCGGGGGGCGAGGGCGGGCACCACCAGCCACGGGAACAGCGGCAGCCAGCTCGCCTCCACGCCGCCGGCCGCCAGTCCCATCAGCAGGGCGAACAGCGCCGCCGCGGCGGCGCCGACGAGGAACGGCCAGCCCGGCGTCATCGAGACCCGCCGCGCGGCCCGCGCCAGCGCCGGGCCGCAGCACAGCGACACGGCCAGCAGGTCGGGCACCAGCCAGGTCAGCGCGGCGTGGTCGAACAGGTCGGCGCCAGCCCGCGCCAAGCCCTCCGGCCAGGAGTACCCGGCCAGCCGCAGGGCGAACAACGGGGCGAGCGCCCCGGCGCCGGTGATCACGTTGAGCATGGGGCGGCGACGCACGAAGTACGCCGCGGCCACCGCCACCCCCAGCCAGATCGCCGGGTAGGCGAACAGCCCGGACACGCCGAGCAGCAGCCCGGCCCCGAGCGCCCACCAGGCGCTCCGACCCCGCTCGGAGCCGACGACGCCGACGGCGACCGCCGCCGCCGCGACCGCCGCGGTGACCGCGTCCGGCCCGGCGACGGCGAACGGCGCCCAGGGCGCGAACACGAGCACCGGCAACAGCCGGCGGGCCGCCGGCGTGTGGCACAACGAGCGCACGGCGAGCCCCACCAGCGGCACGACCAGCGCCCCGATCAGGGTGAACGCTACCCCGACCGCGGTCGCGCCGCGAATCCCCAGCTGGCCGAGCCCCCAGACCAGCAGCTCCGGCCCCGGTGGCCGGCCGCTCGCCGCGTCCAGCAGGTCGGACGGGTGCCTGTCGGCGGCGGCCAGGAGGCTCGCCGGAGCTCCGAGCCCCCGCCGGGAGGCCACTCCCAGCGCGAGCCACCAGCCGGCGCTCGCCACATATGACAGGCCCAGCAGCGGGCCGAACGGGGGCGCCGGCAGGCCCTTCCTGCGCCGGGCGGTCAACGCGACCGCGCCCAGCGCCACGGCGGCCGCCACCGGCGGGAGCAGCGTCGAGGGCCCCAGCCGCGGCGGCCAGCCGAGCGGCAACGTGCCCCAGGCGATCCCCCTGCCCGCGGCCAGCCCGCTGGCCGAGTACGCGACGCCGGACGCGGCCAGCAGCGCCGTGACACCGGCCAGCACCGCCGTGACCAGGACCCACGACGCGGCCTCTCCGGCCTGACCGCCCAGCCAGGCGCGTGGGACGGCCCCGGGCCGGCCCGAGGGCTCCCCAGCCGGCCCGGCCCGGGCGGCCGCCGACGAGGGTGAACCCGCGTCCGCGTCCGCGTCGCCGGCCTCGCCGGCCGAGGTGCCGGTGGCCGAAGTGTCGGTACCAGGCGTATCGGCGCGCGGGGGGTCGGCGCCCGACTCGGGCCTGGACGCGGTATCGGCGGCGTTCATGCCCTGAGGTCCGGTACCGCGATCACACCATGACGGTAACCATCGGCGGCGCGATCTGCCCGGCCGGCTCCCCGGCACCACCCGTTCCCGGCGATTGGCCGTAGCACCGGGAGTGTTCGCTGGACAGCGCGGGGAAGGCACCCGGCCAACTCGGGCTCCGCGGGCGATCGCCGACGGCGGCGGCCGGCGGCGGCAGGCGGCCTGTGCGGGCTCGTGTGGGCTCGTGTGGGCTCGTGTCACCCGCGACGCGCCGCGTTCCCTGTTAGGAACGGCGGCGGTGATTGGGGAGACTGACGCCGTGGCGTTGATCCGATCCCGGCGCGCGGGTCACGGCTTGTCGCCGGAACCGCTCGGGCGTCGGGACTTGCGCCCGCGTGCGGGCCGAGCAGGAGCAACGTCGGGTTCCACGGGCGCGGCAGGGGGCCACTGATCGCGTGTGATGGATCACATGTGCTTCGAGTGGCGCGTTTCCCGAAGCTGAGTGAAGATCGGTTCGCAGATCATCTACACGGAGGGGGCCACATTGGCCGAGCTTAGGAAAGGGACCCGGATCACCGGCGCCGAGCGTGACAAGCTGGCCGCCGAACTTCGCAAGAAGTACGAGTCCGGGCAGAGCATCCGACTCCTCGCCGAGTCGTCGGGCCGGTCGTACGGCTTCGTGCACCGGATCCTGTCCGAATCCGGAACGACCCTGCGGGGCCGTGGTGGGGCGACTCGGGGCAGCAAGAAGAAGACCGCCTGATCGTGCCCATGCCGGCCGCCGCCACGATGGCGGCGGCCGGTCTTGGACTGGCCGTCGCGGGTTCGTGCGCGACGGTCACGTTCAGCCCACCGGCCGGGAGGCGACCGGCCGGTGACCAGCCGGCCGGCGGCCTGCCGGCCACGCACGACCTGATCACGGACAGTCCGATCACGGACGACCCGGACGCGGCGGTCCAGCTGCCCTCGGTGGCGGCGGCGCTCGCGGCCGTTGGCCGGGCCCTGCCCGGCGACATCCGGGTGGTCGTCCTGCGCGGCGACATCTGGTCCGCGTTGCGCACCCCCGACCGCGCCGCCCTGAACGGCGCGGACCTGGCGCCGGACGCCGTGGAGCGCCGCGTCGCCGAGTGGCAGGCCGGGTTCACCTGGCTGTCCGCCAGGGCTGACCTGGTCAGCGTCGCGGTGGCCGCCGGCCCGGTGAGCGGCGCTGGCCTACAGCTGGCGCTGTCCTGCGACCTGCGCGTCCTGACCGAGGACGCGGTCCTCTCGCTGCCCGAGGCCTCGCTGGGGCTGGTGCCCGGCCTCGGCGTCACCGCCATGCTCGTCACACTCGTCGGCTACCCGACCGCGCTCGACCTGTGCCTGACCGGGCGCCGGCTCACCGCGGCCGAGGCACGGGCCGCCGGCCTCGCACAGCGGGTCGTGCCCAGGGCCGGCCTCGACGCCGCCGTCGACGACCTCGTCGCGGCCCTGCTCGCCGCCCCGCGCGAGGCTGCCGCCGAGGCGAAGGCGCTGCTACGCGCCGCCGCCACCGGGCGCGGCCGCGATGGCGCGCTCGCCGCGGAGCGCGCCGCCCTCGCCCGCTGCCTCGCGGGCTATCCCGCCGGCTGACCATCGGCGCCGCCCACCGGCCCGGCGCCGTGCGCCTCCCCGAGTGGTCCCTGTCGGTCCTTGTCGGTCCGCGCGCCGATCCGGCGCTGGGACGGGGGACCCACCGCGCGGCCGGCGGCGCGCCGCCTCCTTGACCTCAACCTCGGTTGAGGTTTTAGCGTGATTGGTCGGAGCTGGAACATCACCGCATGGTGGCCGCGCCATGGCCAGGGCGCGGCGGGAATGGCGGCTGTAGTGCTGGTTCTTGCATCTGGGTAACAGTGCCGGTTCGCGCGGTCGCGCGGCGGCATCAGCCAGCCCGGCGACGGGCCGGGCGATATGGCGAGAACATGACCGGAAAGGTGACGAGACGGCGGATGGCGGGACCGGCAGGGGGACAGACGGGCGCGTGGACGACCATGCGCGGCTTCCAGCGCGACAGGTCGGTCGCCCGGCAGAGGCTGCGGCCGGGGACGGCCCGGCGGATCGTCGCCTTCGCCCGGCCCTACCGGCGGCTGCTGATCGGGTTCCTGCTGGTCGTGGTCCTCGACGCGGGCCTGGGCACCGTCCTGCCCCTGATCTTCAAGGCGATCATCGATGACGGGATTATTCCCGGCCGGGTCGGCGTCGTCGAGGCGCTCGCGGGCGTGGTGGCCGCGATCGCCCTCGTCGACGCGGGGATGTCGCTGCTGCAGCGCTGGCTGTCGGTGCGCGTCGGCGAGGGCCTGATCTTCGACATGCGCGCCCAGGTGTTCGACCACGTGCAGCGCCAGCCGCTGGCGTTCTTCAGCCGCACCCAGACCGGTGCGCTGATCACCCGGCTCAACAACGACGTGCTCGGCGCCCAGTCGGCGTTCACGAACACCCTGTCCGCGGTTTTCTCCAACGTGCTGACCGTCAGCTTCACGCTGGCCGCGATGTTCACCCTGTCCTGGCAGGTCACGCTGATCGCGCTGGTCCTGCTGCCGGTGTTCGTCCTCCCGGCGCGGGCGCTCGCGCCCCGGCTCGCCGCGCTCACCCGGGAGAGCTACGGCCTGAACGCCGAGATGAACACGACGATGACCGAGCGGTTCAACGTCGCCGGCGCGCTGCTGGCCAAGCTCTACGGCGACCCGGCGCGCGAGGTCGGCGTCTTTCGCCGCCAGGCCGGGCGGGTCCGCGACATCGGGATCACCCAGGCGATGTACGGGCGCATATTCTTCGCGTCGCTGACGTTGGTCGCCTCGCTCGCGACGGCCGTCGTCTACGGCCTCGGCGGGCGCTACGCCGCGCAGGGCCACATCGCGGTCGGCACGATCGTCGCTCTGACCGCCTACCTCGGCCGGCTGTACATGCCGCTCACCCAGCTGTCGAACGTGCAGGTCGACGTGATGACCGCGCTGGTGTCCTTCGAGCGGGTCTTCGAGGTTCTCGACCTCGAGCCGGCCATCGCCGACCGGCCGGGAGCGACGCGGCTGACGGTGCGTGCCGGCGGCGCCAGCATCGAGTTCGACGACGTGTCGTTCCGCTACCCGGCGGCGAGCGAGGTGTCGCTGGCCTCGCTGGAGTCGGTCGCCGTGCTCGACCCGCGCGTCCCCGCGCCGGTGCTGCACGGCGTGACGTTCCGGGCCCAGCCGGGTGAGCTGGTCGCGCTGGTCGGCCCGTCGGGTGCCGGTAAGACGACGATCAGCCAGCTGGTGCCGAGGATCTACGACGCGGTCGAGGGCAGTGTCCGGGTCGGCGGCGTCGACGTCCGGGACGTCACGCTCGCCTCGCTGCGCGCCGCCGTCGGCGTCGTCACCCAGGACGCCCACATGTTCCACGACTCGATCCGGGCCAACCTGGCCTACGCGCGCCCAGAGGTCACCGACGACCAGATGTGGGCGGCGCTGGACGCCGCGCAGATCGGCGCGTTGGTGCGGTCGCTGCCCGACGGGCTGGACACCGTCGTGGGGGACCGCGGCTACCGGCTCTCCGGCGGCGAGAAGCAGCGGCTCGCGATCGCTCGGCTGCTGGTGAAGGAGCCGAGCGTGGTCGTGCTGGACGAGGCCACCGCGCACCTGGACAGCGAGTCCGAGGCAGCGGTGCAGCGGGCGCTGGGGGCGGCGCTCACCGGGCGGACCGCACTGGTGATCGCGCACCGGCTGTCGACCATCCGGGACGCGGACCGCATCCTGGTGATCTCCGAGGGCCGGGTGGCCGAGGAGGGCCGGCATGCCGACCTGCTGGCACGCGACGGCCTGTACGCCGAGCTCTACCGCACCCAGTTCGCCACCGACATCCCGGCCCCAGGCCGCGAGGAGGGGACGTCGGGCCCCTCCCGGGCCGGCGATCTGGACGGCCCGGCGGTCGGGCGCCTCACGCCCGCCTGAGGCGGACGCCGGGCGCCCGCGGGCCAGGCACAGGGCCGCTGATACCTCCCGCCGGCAGGTTGCCCGGTTGGGGGCTCAGCGTCTTACACCGAGATACCCGCCGTATACGGCCATACCCGGCCGCGGCGACATTTCAGGACGGGGGCGTCTCGTTATTCCTCTGTCGTTGGTGACACCGTAAATCCACCGTCACTCGAGATGTTGTTGGAACCGCGAGCCGGCACATCCCGGGACGGCTCCGGCTCGTCGAGGGGAAGGGCGATGTCCACATCGCCCGACGGCCTGCGGTGAATGGCCGGATTGACACTCATGCCCACGCTCCGGAAGTCCTTGAGCCGCTGTACCATCGCTACCTCCGCACACGTCCGTGAGCGCATCAGGAGAGGTGGTCGGCCTCCCGACATTTCGGGCGTCCGGAGGTCATCCCCCGGGTGGGCCGGCGAGCGTCGGGCCCGACGTCCCAGCGGCCGCACCAGCGTCACTACCTCTTTGCCCTCTTTCCCGCGGCCATGCCTGTCACGGCCACAGCACATCCGGGCGCGGGCGCGCAGACGCTGTCGCCGATCCGAGGGCGGCGGTGCGGGTGTACCCCGGTCGGAGGTCGCGCGGCGATGCGTTACCTTGAACGGCCGTGGGCGCCGAGATGCACAGTGAAGCGCCGGCAGATGCCGGTGACTTGACGGTACGCCGTCGCGCGCCACGCTGCACTGGTTACGGCATGTACGGTTACTGCGGGACTGTCCGCCGAAGGTGGCGGGTGAAGCACGACGCGCCGGCACAACATGGTGGGCCGGCGTCCACATCAATGACGATCATTTTCTAGGCTGGAACCCGTGTCACGAAGAGCCAAGATTGTCTGTACGTTGGGACCGGCCACCAACTCCCCAGAGCGGGTGCGCGCCCTCGTCGATGCCGGAATGGACATCGCCAGGCTTAACTTCTCCCACGGCAGCCACGAGCAACATGCGGCTGTCTACCGGCGGGTCCGTGAGGCCAGCGACGAGGCCGGGCGTGCCGTCGGCATCCTCGCCGACCTGCAGGGCCCGAAGATCCGGCTGGGGAAGTTCGCCACCGGCGGCGTCACCCTCGTCCCCGGCGAGCAGTTCACGATCACCGTCCGCGACGTCGAGGGTGACCAGCACCAGGTCGGCACGACGTACTCGGGCCTGCCCGGCGACGTCAAGGCGGGCGACCGCATCCTGGTCGACGACGGCCGACTGGCGCTGGCGATCGACGGCGTCACGGACACCGACGTCCACACCACCGTCGTCATCGGCGGTCCGGTCAGCAACAACAAGGGGATGAACATCCCGAGCGCGGCGCTCACCGTCCCCGCGCTGACCGAGAAGGACGAGGAAGACCTGCGCTTCGCACTCGAGCTGGGTGTCGACATGATCGCGCTGTCGTTCGTCCGCTCGGCGGCGGATGCCAGCAAGGTTCGCGCGATCATGGACGAGGCCGGGATCCGGATCCCGGTCATCGCGAAGATCGAGAAGCCGCAGGCCGTCGCCGAGCTGGACGGCATCATCGAGGCGTTCGACGCCCTGATGGTCGCCCGCGGCGACCTGGGCGTCGAGCTGCCGCTCGAGGACGTGCCGCTGGTCCAGAAACGAGCGGTCAGCGCCGCCCGCGAGCGGGCCAAGCCGGTGATCGTGGCGACCCAGGTGCTCGAGTCGATGATCAGCGCGCCCAGGCCGACCAGGGCGGAGGCCAGCGACTGCGCGAACGCCGTGCTGGACGGCGCCGACGCGATCATGCTCTCCGCGGAGACGAGCGTGGGCGCGTACCCGATCGAGTCCGTCGCGACGATGGCCCGCATCATCGAGACCGCCGAGAACGACCTGTCCCGGATCCCAGCGCTGCGGACCGCGCCGCGCACGCTCGGAGGCGCGATCGCTCAGGCGGCCGCCGAGGTCGGGGCCGCGGTCGGGGCGCGCTACCTGGTCGCGCACACGCTGTCCGGGGACACCGCCCGCCGTCTCGCCCGCTACCGGTCGCACGTCCCGGTGCTCGGCTTCACGCCGATCCCGGCGGTGCGCAGCCAGATGGCGCTGCTGTGGGGGGTGGAGACGTTCGTCGTCCCGTTCGCCAACAGCACCGACGAGATGGTCCGCCAGGTCGACGAGGCGCTGCTCAAGATCGGCCGGTGCAGCCCCGGGGAGCTTGTCGTCGTCGTCGCGGGCACGCCGCCGGGCGTCGCCGGCATGACCAACACGATGCGCGTCCACCGGATCGGCGAGGCGATCTGAGCCACCCGGACGTTCCGGGCCTCCCGAACCGCGGCGGTGGAGGAAGGGCCGGCCGCGGGGCCGCGGCGGCGGCACGCATAGGCGTCGCGGCGATCGCTCGGTAAGGTCCCCGCCTGTCGGCGTTTTCGTGGCCCTGGGGTGGGCCACCGCGGGCGTGAGCTGTCAGGTCGTCGCGGTCGCGGCGGTCGAGCGAAGGCTCCGGACGGCGTGGAACCAGGCGGCGGGAGCGGGTGGATGGTCGAGAAAGGCAACGAGGAGGGGCCGGACGGAACCGGGCCTCCAGGCTCCGGATCCGCCGCGCCGCCGGGTAACCGGCCCGGCGCCGTGCCCGGCCAGAGCCGCGCCCCCGGCACGCCCGGCAAATCCAGCACACCCGGCAAATCCAGCACACCCGGCGGAGCGGGGGCGCCCGGCGGCCCGGGTGCGCCGGCCAAACCTGGCCGGCCCGAGACCGGGGGAGCTCCTCGGGCCTCGGCCGGTGCCCCCGTGAGCCGGCCGGCCGCGCCTCCCAGTGCGTCCCGGCCGGCCGCCACGCCCGGGTCCTCTCGTCCGGCGGGCTTCCCGCCTGCCAGCTCGTCCTCCGGGAACGCGCCGAAGCCGGCCACCGGTGCCTCACCCGCCGGTTCCTCGCCGGTGGCCGGCGGCGGGGGCGCCGGGCGCTCCCAGCCCGCGGCGCCCGGCCAGCAACGACACCCGGCCGCGCCGCCCGCGCCCGGGCGAGGCCCCACGTCGCTCACCCGCGCGGGCGGGCCGACGCCGTCGGCTTCGACGTCCTCGGCGCCGCAGACCCGGTCGGGAGCAGTCGGGCCATCCTCGCCGGCGCCGGGGCAGGGAGGGGCATCCTCGCCCAGCCAGCCGTCCTCGGCCTCCCGGCCGTCGCCGGCAGGGCCCTCCGCGTCTTCCGCATCCCCCGCTGCCTCGCCGGCACCGTCCTCCAGCCGGCCGCCGGCTGGCGGTGCGGCGGCCAGGCGCTCCCCACAGGCGCCGTCGCCGGCCACGCGCCCGGCCTCGTCGCCTTCCGGTCCGCCCGCGCGCCCGGGTGCGCCGACGCCCACCGCGGCCCCGTCGGGCTCATCTACCCGCCTGGGACCGTCGCCGTCGGCGGCGCCGCCGAGAGCACCGGGCGCGGGCGCGGGTTCCAGCGTCGGCGGTTCCACCGCGGCCGGGTCCACGGCGGGTGGTTCCGCGTCGGCGCGGCGGCCGCCGGTGGCCAGGCAGGAGCCGACCGCGCGCTCGTCGACCTCCTCGAACCCTCCGTCGCGTCCCGCCGCCGGAACCAGTCCCGCCGGTACCGGCGGGACTGGCGGTCCGAGTGGCCCGGGCGCGCAGGGCGGGACTGGCGGGCCCGGCGGCGGGGCTGGCCCGGCGGGCACGGGCCGCGCGCCGGCGGGCCGTTCCGGGCCCGAGCCGGCGTCGGGGCCGGGGACAGCCGGCGCGCCGAAGACGTCGAGCGCCCCATCGGCACCCGCGGGTCGTGGGCCCGCGGGTGCCGGGCCCGCGATGTCCCCGGCCGATGCCAGCGGGAGCTGGTTCGGGCGGACTGGCAAGGACGGCGAGGCCGCTCCCGGCGCGCCGGGCCGGCCCGCCTCGCCGGCCGCACGGGCCTTGCCGGGAACCGCGCCCGCGGCGCCCACAGCGGCCGCGGCGCCGACTCCGCCCGCGCCAGCGAAACCCTCGTCCGCGCCACGTGACTCCGCGGCGGCGCCGCTGGCTCGCGCCGACGGCCAGGAGCCGGCCGCCAAGCCCAGGGCCGCCGCCGGGCCGCGGACGCCACCGGCCGAGGCGTCGACGATGTGGGTGTCGCTGCGGCGAACCTCACCCCGGCCATCGCGGCGGTCTGGCGCCACCGAGGTGGCAAGGGCCCAGTCCCCCAGGGCCGAGCCGGAGACGCCCAGGACGGTACCGAGACGGGCGCAGACCGCGCCGTCCGAGCCTGCTCGACCGGAGCTGGCGGGGCGGGTCGGCGAGGCGGCCCGGCCACCTGACGCCCGCCGCTCCGGGAGCCAGCACCAGGCCGACCCGGCGGGCCTGAACCCGGAGAACACCGCGGCCCTGCCTCGCGTCGGGTCCCGAGCCGGGGTGCGGCCGGCGGATGCCAGGACCGCCGAGGCCGGACCGGCATTCCAGGCCTCCCCGCCGGCCTCCAGGCAGGCGCCGACCCATCTCGGCCACGCCGATCAGGGAGGCTCGCCGGCGGGAAGCCCGGCGCGCCGCCCCGAGACCCGGCGGGACGTGGCGCCGGCCGGGCGCGGAGCCGCGTCAGGCGACGATGCGGACGAGATACCGGCCGAGGGTGCTCACGGTTTTGACGAAGACGAATACGAGGACGAATACGAGGGCGGCGCCGAGGCCGACGGCGACTGGGGCGCGCCGGGCGCGGATCATGCCGCCGGAGGCCCGGAACGTGGGTGGTCGTCGGATCCGGCTGGCGCGCCGCCGGCCCGGCCGGCCCGCGGGCGGATGGCCTCCCTGATGCTGGTCGTCGCCGGGCTGGCGGCGGCGGGCGCGGCGCTCGCGCCCTGGAGCACGCTCGCGACCAGCGACGAGGAGCGCACGTTCACCGGGCTCACCGTGGGGGACGGGCGGTTCACGGTGGTTCTGGGGCTCGCGCTGGCCGTGCTCGGCGGGGCGGGGCTCGCCCGGCGACGGCTGTCGGGTGACGGGGCTCTCGGCCCGCTGCTCGCGAGCCTGCTCATCGTCATAGCCGGCAGCGACCTGCTGATCGGCCCGCCCACACTGGCGAGTTTCCGTGGGATCTCCGCCGACCAGATCGTGGTGGAGCCGGAAGCCGGGCTCTACGCCTCGCTCGCGGCCGGCGTGCTCGCCCTGATGGCGGCGCTGGTGCCCCGCCGCGGTGCCCAGGTGGACGGTGCCCGGGTGGACGGTGCCCGGGTGGACGGATCCGCGGACCTTCCGGCGCCACCGTCGCCCCGCCGGGCCGACGCGCGCCACCGCCCGGAGACACCGGCGTTCAGGCAGTCCGGCGACCACCGCGCGAACCGCGCGCGTTAGCCAGAACCCGCGCACGAGGCCGTCGGACGGCGACCTGACGACATCTGCGACGGACCGGGGCCCCTGGCCCTGGGCCCGCCGGCGTTGGTCTCGCCGCCTTGTGACCCGGACGGGCGACGCGGAGCCTGGCTGATCGTCGGTCACGGTTCGGGTGCGGCGGCCGGTACCGGGGGCGGTTTGGGCGTCGGTGTCGGTTGCTCACGGTGGTCGATGGGCGTCGCATGGTTACGCGTGGTACCACCGACGCGTGGCCGAGCAACTGGTTCCGTCGCGCGCGGACGTGCCTGACTTCCAGGCCGATCCCGACACGCACACCGTTCCTGGCACGCCTGACGTCGCCGGGTCGCGGGGCGTCGCCGGTCCGCGGCGGACGGAGCCCCGGCGGACGGAGCCCCGCTGGACGGGGCCCGCGCGCGGCCGGACGGGTCCGGGAACGCCGCGCGGCGGCGACGCCGAAGGCGGTGGGCCGGGAGGGGATCCTGACCGCCGCGTTCAGGCGGCCAGGGCGGCATGGCGCGCCGCGGCGGCCGCCACCGCCGACCCCCGGTGGGCCCGGCCGGGCACGGCCGCCGCCTGGCCGGGCTGGGATGCCGTCTACCCGGAGCCGGGGGCGTATGGCCAGGCCGCGGCGAGCGGCCCGGCGGGCGCCGACGCCCGGCCGCGTCACCGCGGCGCGCCGCCCGGCGAGCCAGCCGGCGCGCCTGGCGGCCGAGGGGCCACCGCGGTACCTAGGGCGGCCGGGGCGGCGACGGGCTGGTTGGCCGCCACCGCGCCGATGCGGTCAGGCTGGTGGCCGCGGGGCCGGGTGGCGCTGGTCCTGCCGGCCGCGCTCGCGGCGGCTGGGGCACTGCTCACGGTGATCTCGTCGACGATGACCTGGGCGACGGTGCGTGCGTTCGGGCTGGTGGAGTACTCGGTCGCCGGGCTGGACGCGGACCAGCACGGCCGGCTCACCCTGGGCCTGGGGATCATCACGGGCCTCGCCGCGGCGGGCCTCGCCGTCCGGCCGCGCGGGCACACCGGCCGGCTGGTCGCGGGCCTCTCGGGCGTCATGGGCCTCACGACGACGCTCGTCGCACTGATCGACATCGGCTATCTGCGCGGTGGCGGACTGCTGGCCGGGCCGGGCGTCCAGGCCACCACCGTGATCGGGCCTGGGCTGTGGCTGGTGCTCGTCGGCGGCCTGCTGGCCATCGCCGCCGCGCTGCTCGCGCTGCCAGGACCCGGGTGGGCGGGCATCCAGCGGGGGGACGGCGGGAACGACAGCCGCGCCGACGGCCGCCGCCGCTCGTCGCGGCGGTGGCCGCCGGGCCGATCCGGGTGACCCCCTGATAGGGGACGAAAGAGCAGGACTATTGGGGTCGTGACCGAACTGTCCGGCTCCGGCAGACTCGGTATCGCACCAGCCGGGTTCGGGGGGATCGGGACCGCCTTGGGGGAGGATGTCCACGGTCACCGGCTGGCTGGCGCCGGGCCGTACGCGGGGTACGGTCAGGCGCCGCCATGGCGGGTGCCGGCAGCCCGCGAGCCTGCCGGCACCCGTGCCGGCGGCCCCTCAGGGGACCGCCGCACGGGCCGCCAACTCCGGCTTCGCCGGAGTTGGCGACGCCGCGGCGACGCGGTGGGGTGACCCCCGGACGTTGACTAGGAGCAGCGTCCACCTGGTGGTCTCCCACCCCGGCCTGGCGGGCGTGGCTCGCCCGAGGGTGTCAGGCCGGCGGGCCCAGACCGGTGGGGCCGGGCGGGTCGAGGTAGCCGTCCTCCACGGCGCGGTGCAGAAGATCGATCTTGGTGGTGGCCTCGCGGCCGGTCTCGCGGTACTTCCTGCGGACCCGGTCGATGTACTGCTTAGCCGTCTCCACCGCGATGCCCATCCGGCTCGCGACCTTCTTCATCGACATGCCGGCCGCATAGAGCTGCAGCGCCTGTCTTTCCTGCGCGGACAGCCGGGGCCGGTCGGGGGCGTCGTCGGTGAGCAGCAGGAACGCCAGCGGCGGCGAGATCCAGCCGGAACCATCCGCGGTGGCGTGGACCGCCTTGGCGAGGTCCTCCAGCTGGTCGGTCTTGGCCACGAACGCGGCGGCGCCCGCGCGGATCGCCAGGCGCACCGTCGCGGGGTCGGCGGTGGCGCTGTAGACGGCGACACCCATACCGCGTTCGATCAGCTGGCGGATGGTGTCCGGCGGGTTCGACCCGTCGCCGAGGCTGAGGTCCAGCAGCACGACGTCGGCATGACGGCCGTCGCCGGACATCAGCTCCTCGGTCGACCTGGCCGTGGCGATCAGCTCGATGCCGGGCAGCTGGCGCAACGCCATGCTCAGGCCCTGCAGCACTATTGGATGATCATCCACCGCCGCGACGGTTACGGGTGACCACATGCCATCGTCAGGCCGGTGCAGACCGGCATCGCCGGGGCCGTCTTCATCATCATCGTCGCGGGCGGGGAACGGGATTTCTGACGGATCGTCCGGGGGGCGGGCGTCGGGGGGGAGCGGGGGGGCAGGGGGAGGCACGGCACCATTTCAGCAGACGGTGACGAGACCTAACGTCTCGGCATAGGAGCGCAGGAAACGAATCTCGGTCGTCAGCAGTTGCAGTCGCAGCCGTCACAGCCATCGCAGCAGCTGCAGCACCCGTCAGCGCAGTCGCAGCAGTCGCAGCAGTCACCGCAGTTGCCCGAGCAGATGCCCTGCTTCTGCTGGCCGTCGAAGGGCGACGTGTAGTTGCCGCAGCACATCTGGCAGGTGCAGAACATCCCGGTCGCGGCGAGGCAGGTGGGGAAGGTGAGGCCGGGGCCCGGCCGCCCAGGGCCAGGTCCGCCAGGCCCACCCGGCCCGCCGGGGCCGGGATGGGGCGGCATGCCGGGCCCGGGACGGCCGGGCCCCGGCTGGGCGCCGCGGAACGCGTTGTCGACCGCCAGCTCCAGCTCGTGGACGAGCAGCAGGTGCGCCAGGCGGGCATGCCGGTTGCGTGGCCGCGGCCGCGGCCCGCCGCCGGACGACCGGGCGGACGCCCCATGCCTGGTCGAGCAGGCGGCGCCGTGCCCGGCCGCCTGGCCGTGGCGCGGGCAGCTCTCGTGCCCGCGATCCCCGGCGGCCCGCAGGGAACGGCTGGAACGGCTGGAGAGGCGAGAGAGGCGGGTGGCGGTGCGCGCGGAGCCGTCCGGGGCGGAGCCGTCGGCCGCGGGAGCGAACTTGACGTCGCGCAGGGCGAGCTCGATCCCGAGCAGCGCGTCGTCGCACAGCGCCCGTGCCTGGGCTTGGGTCGTTCCGGTGGCGGTCAGCGGGTTCCAGGCGCCTCTGGCGTCGTCGGCGGCCTGGTCGGCGACCGTGTCCAGCAGGTGCGCGAGCCGGCCGAACAGCCGGCCGGCCTCGGCGAGCGGCTCGGCGTTGCCCGGCCGGCCCGCGAGCACCGCCGTGTGCGCGAACGCCGCCTCGGCGGCCTCCTCGGCCGGCGCGGTCACCACGGTGAGCGCCGTGCCCGGTCCGGCCGCGGCCTCCACCGCCTGCTGCCGGCTGGCCGCGCGCTCCAGCACGTTCACGTCGAAGCCCAGCTCGGCGCCGAGGCTCGCGCCGCCGCGGGCCGCCGCGCCGGCGAACCGGCCGGCGAGCGCGGCGACCGGCCGGCGGGCGAACGGCCCGTCGCCGTCGGCGACGTGGTCGTCGACGTTCGTCGCGGCGGCGGTCAGCGAGACCGCGGCGGCGAGCATCGCGCCCCGGTCGTCCCGCGTCGCCACCTCGGCGGTGCGCAGCCCGCGCAGGGCACACGGCCCGGCTGTCCTCGTCGCCGCCTCACCGGTCTGTGCGGCTACCAGCACCGACAGCACCAGTCCGTCGACGTTCGTCGCTGCCCGCGCCCAGTGGCCCTGGCGGTCGCGCAGCGTCAGGCACATCCCGCAGAGGTGGGACATCCAGGTCGCCGTCAGCTCATCGCCCATTCGGTGCCGACACGGACGAAGGATGCCAAACATGGTCGTATGATTTCAGACTGCAGCAGCCGGGATGCGCATTTCGGGCTGATCCAAGCGTGTCGGCGCAGGTCAGCCTTGTCCCCACCGCCTGTGGGGTGGTCCGCCCATGATGCTTCCGTCGACGTGGTCGGGTTGGTGGTCCCCGCTTCTCGCGGGGTGGTCGACGCCCCTGGCTGCTGCCTCTGAAGCCAGTGCGTCAGGCGGGTCCCGGACACGCCCCACTTGGCTAGCCTGGCGAGTATGACCGATCGTCTGTATTTCCGTCAGCTGCTGTCGGGGCGGGACTTTGCCGTCGACGACCCCATCGCGCAGCAGATGGTCAACTTCTGCTACGTCATCGGGGACCGGGAGACCGGCGAGGCCGTCATCGTCGATCCGGCCTATGCGGCGGACGACCTGCTCGGCATCCTCGAGGCCGACGGGATGCGGCTGGTCGGCATGTTGGCCACCCACCATCACCCGGACCACGTCGGTGGCACGATGATGAACTTCTCGCTCGCCGGAATCGTGGACGTGCTGGCCAGGGCGCCGGCGCCGGTGCACGTCCACAAGAACGAGGCCGAGTTCGTCCGCCGGGTCACCGGCGTCTCCGAGACCGACCTCGTCTCCCACGACCACGACGACACGGTTGAGGTCGGCGCGATCCCGATCCGGCTGCTGCACACCCCCGGCCACACCCCGGGCAGCCAGTGCTTCCTCGTCGCGGACCGGCTGGTCGCCGGCGACACGCTGTTCCTCGACGGCTGCGGCCGCACCGATTTCCCCGGTGGCAGCCCGGCCGAGATGTACGAGAGCCTGCAGCGGCTCGCCGCCCTCCCGGACAACCCGGTGGTCTACCCCGGCCACTTCTACTCGCCGCCGCGCGGCAGCGCCCCGATGGCCGACGTCACCGCTACCAACATCGTCTACCGCCTCCGCGACCAGGCCCAGTGGCTGCGCGCCTTCGGCGGCTGACCCGGGCGTACGCGGCGCGGAGACCTGCGCGGTGCTGCCACCCTAGAGGGCCAAAGGGCGTGCGAAAATGATCTTCCTTCGCACGCCCGGCGGCCGTTGTCCCAAGGATCACTAACGGGTGACGAGCCCGGCGCGTAGTTTCGCCGCCGTGGTGCCCCGCGTCGACTGGATGACGCGGATCACGGCGCGGGCGATGGGCAGCAGGCTGTCACGGTCGACCTTGTCGAGGGTGTCGGCCTCGTCGAACAGGTACCAGGGCGCGGAGAGGAACTGGACGATCGGGACACCGGCCGTGTGGTAGAAGGCACCGTCGGACAGCGGGGCCGGGCCGAACGCGTCCGGCGCCAGCAGCATCGAGCGGCCCAGCCGCTCGGCGACGAGCGCGTCGTAGACCGTCTTCTCCAGCGAGGGAATCCCGCTGGTGAAGAACCAGCGGGGCACGCACCGGCCGGTGGGCCCGAGGCGGCCGTCGTGCTCGGCGAAGTCGCGGGCGGCGTGCTCCAGATGCACCTCGAGGACGACCTTCTCCAGCTCGGCGCCGTGCTTCGCCACGTAGTCGACCAGCCCGGCGCCGCCGTAGAAGTGCCCGCCGTGCAGCAGGAAGCGCATCCGATGGGGCCGGTCGGCCGCGGGAACACGGGCCCAGTAGGCGGCCTGGGCGAGCACCATCGCGATCCCGGTGCCGTCCTCGACCGCCGACGCCCACGGTCCGTCGTGGTGCGAGCCGACCAGCACCAGCTCGTCATCGCCCGCGGGCCCCGGGAGGTCGCCGACGATGTTGTCGCTACGGGCCGGCGCGGTGCTGGCCGCGACGTCGAGGCGGATCCGCACCTTCCCGCGGGCGAGCTGGTCACGCAGCCACCGGCCGTCACTCCCGTTGATCCACACTCCGGGGATCGCGGTCGTCTTGCCGTTGTACGGGAAGTAGTAGCGACAGTCGTCGCCGGGGTAGTCGAGCAGCGTCCCGACGAACGCGACGGCGCCCGCCTCGACCACCTGCTGGGCGATGCCGTCGGAGCCCGCGGGGAGCGGCAGGACCTGCGTCTCGCCCGCGAACGTGGCCTCCGGGTCGTACACCCGCTGGGCGGAGTCCTTCGGGACGCTCCCGAAGGTGGCTGGCAGCGCAGGCGGCAGCGCGGCGACCTTGGCGTCGACCAGCGCCGCCCGTCCGGCCGCGGCGCCCGGGGCCGCCTCGTCGAAATGCGCGAGCTCGACGTCGAGCCCCTCGGCCGGGGCGGCGAGCGGTACCGGGAAGCACCGCAGCTCGCGCGGCGCCGCGCCCGCCGGGGTCGCCATCAGCGAGTAGTGCGTCGGCTCCCACCTGGTGACCGCGACCGGTTCTGTGTGTACGTCGACCAGGCCGATCTCGCGGAACTTCGCGGCGACGAACCCCTCGACCCAGCTGTCCGCCGGGTAGCCGGGCCGGCGTACGCCCCGCGCCACGATCTGCTCGATCCAGCCCACCATCTCCTCGACCCCGGGCGGGGCCGCCGGCCCCGTCGTGGCTGTCGCCGTCGCCGGGCCGGCGCTCCCCGACTGGCACCCGGCCACACCCGTGACCGTCACCGCCGCGGCGGCGAGCGTCCCGCCGAGGAACTCGCGCCGCCCGAGCGGCACGGCGGCCCATCTGTCGGCGCCCGGGCGCGCCGCGCCCTCCTCGGCGGCCTTCCGCGACCTGGCCATCGCCTGCCTCCCGCCTGAGATCGCCCAGGAGCCTCGTCCGGATCGGCGGACGGACGGGACGACGGTGCCCGGTGTCCTGCCCACGAGGACGCCGTCGACCATGCCCCGTGCCCGCCGCCGTCCGGCTCGGCCCTCGACCGCCGGGCGGACATCCAGGTTGGCGCTCCGTGCCCAACCTTATCCACTTCGTGCATACGCTTCTAGATCGGCATCGTCGCCCGCGTCCCGGCGAGGCTGAGGATCGCCAGCTGAGGGAGAGGGTCCGCGGTCGCATGCGGTCGGAGCGGATCCAGGCGAGCCGTCAGGGCGCGGGCCGCGTGGTGACGCGTTCGAGGGCCTCTGCGAGGTGGTCGAGGTCGGCGGGGGTGCTGTGAACGTGGGGGCTGACGCGCAGCGCCGGGACCGCGTCGCGGGCTCTGGTCTCGTCGATCGCGGTCGTGAGGATGCGCTCCTCGCGCTGGAGGCGGGCGCGTATCGCCGCCGGGTCGATGCCGCGGGGAGGGCGGAGGGTGACGATCCCGGACGGGGAGGCGGCGTCCTCGCCGAGACGCCAGCCCGCGACCCCGCCGAGCCGCCTCCGCGCCGCCGTGCCCAGGGCCTGGATGCGGGCACGCACCCGCTCCGGCCCCGCCTCGACGTGCTCGGCCAGCGCCGCCGCCAGCCCCACCCGCGCCGCGACCGGAGCCTCCCCGATGTCGAACCTGCCGACGCCCCCGAACGCGACGAGCCGCCCACCGCCTGGCGCCACCGGGTCGGGCTCCCAGCGGGCCGTGTACCCCGTCGGGGCGGGTACGCCGAGCCGGTCGACAAAGTCGGGCCGCACGGCGAGGAATCCGACGCCGCGCGGTCCGCACAGCCATTTGCGTGACGTTCCGACGTAGGCCGCGACGCCGCCGGTCGCGCCGGCGGCCGTCGCGTCGACGTGGCCGAGCGACTGGGCGACGTCGAGCAGCACGGGTACCCCGGCGTCCCGGCACAGCGCGGCCACCGCCACGGTCGGCTGGACGATGCCCCGTTGGCTCGGCACCTCGGGGAACGTCACCAGGTCCAGGCGGTCCAGCACCGCGGGGCCGTCACCCCGGCGGAGGCGGTCGACGTCGATCCGGCCGTCGGGGAGCACCGGCAGGTCGACGAGCTCCAGGCCGTCGCGCAGCGCGCGGGCCCGCAGGGCGAGCAGGTTCGAGGAGAAGTCGCTCGGCACGATGCCGACCCGCCCGCCGCGCGGCAGCGGCCAGGCGTCGAGCAGCGCGGTGAACGCCGAGGTCGCGCAGTGGTGGAAGGCCACGTCGGCCTCGGCCAGCGCCGGGTCGAGCAGCCCGGCGAGGGCGGCCCGCGCCGCGTCGAGGCGTTCGGCCGCCCGCTCCTGGGCACCGTACGAGCCGAGCGTCGCCTCCGCGGCCAGGTGCGACGTCTGCGCGTCGACGACGGCCTGGCTGGCCGGGCCCGCCGCGGCCGCGTCCAGGTGGACCACCGCCAGCCCCTCGCGCGCCGCCAGCCACCGCCGGCCCAGATCCGGGAAGGGCACCGCCTCCTCGCCACCCGCGCTCGCCTCGCCGCTGGTTCCCGCCTCGCCGGCGGCTGCCACCCTGTCGCCACGCACTCCCGTCACGGTGCCAGGCCGAGGAGAGCGCGACAATGGCGAAGCCTCGCGCGCCGGAAGCCTCACGCGCCGGAGCACCGGTCCAGCTGCCAGAGTGGCATCCGACGGCCGGTCCCAGCAGGAAACGACCAGGGGTTCTCGTCGCCCGGAACCGCGATGTGCCCCTCGTCTCACAGGTGCGGCCGGGTGGGGGCGCGATGGCGGCCCGCCCGGCCGGGAGAGAGGCGCGCGGCGATGAGCGACGGGGTGACGACGAGGGCGGTCCGGCTGGTGGCGGTCGGGGAGCCGCTACAGGTGGTGGAGAACGCCCGGCTGCTGGCACCGGGGGCGGGCGAGGTGCTCGTCCGCGTCGACTACGCGGGCGTCAACCCGATCGACACGTACGCCGCTGTCGGGATCGTCGGCGACACCGCCCGGCTGCCGCGGACCATCGGCGTCGAGGGCACCGGGATCGTCGACGGCGCCCGCGTCGTCGTCACCGGCTCCGGCCTCGGGCTCTTCCGTGACGGCACCTGGGCGGGCGCGCTCGTCGCGCCGCGCGACGCCGTCGTCGAGGTGCCCAGGGAACTGGACCCGACCCAGGCGGGCGCGATCGGCACGGTGGCGGTGACCGCGTACGAGGCGCTGCACGTGCTCGGCCGGGTCACCGCGGACGACCGGGTGCTGGTGCTCGGCGCCGGCGGCGGGGTCGGGGTCGTCGCGGTTCAGCTGGCGAAGATCGTCGGGGCGAGCGTCGTCGGGCAGGTCGGGTCGGCGGCCAAGGCGGACGCGGTCGCGGCGCTCGGCGCGGACCGGGTGGTGGTGACGGGCGCGAGCGGCCTGGTCGCCGAGGTCGGTGACTTCCGCCCGACGCTGGTCATCGACCCGCTCGGCGGCGGCTTCACCCCGGGCGCGGTGGAGCTCGCGGCGATCAGTGGGAGGATCGTGATTCTCGGCGTCTCCGCCGGCCAGGACATCCCGTTCCCCGGCCGCACCTTCTACCGCAAGGGGCTGAGCCTGCTCGGCTACGCCGGCCTGGTCTCGACCCCCGAACGGCGCGTCGCCGCCGTGCGTGCCATCGCCGCCGACATCGTCGCCGGCAGGCTGCGGATCCCCATCGACGAGGTGGTCCCCCTTGACCGCTTCGACGACGCCATCGCCCGCCTGCGCGACCGCTCCGTGCTCGGCAAGGTCGTCCTCGCCACCCAGCGGTAACCCGCGCACCGTGAAGACCCCGCCTGCCGGGCACCGCGAGTTGCCGGGCATCGCGAAGACCTCGCGCACCGCGGACGCACAGCCGGAGTGCGTTCGCTGTGCGGGTAGGCCGGCGAAGGGTACGGCCTGAATGGGCCGGAGCGGGCAGGACGGCGCGGAAGGGGCTGAACTGGGCGTATGCCGGCGCAGTGGGGCAGAACACCGCGGGCGGTGAGCCGGTCCGGTGGCCGGTGCGGGCCGGGTTCCGGCAGTCTCGTGGTATGGCCGAATCCGGGGCGGCCTCGGCGCTGCCCGCCCATCACGGGGTTCCGGGCATGGCCGAGCCGGGCGAGCGGCCCTCGCGTGCCAGGGTGGGGACCGCGGCACCGCCGGGGCCGGAGATGGACTTCGTCACCGGCCGGCTCGCGCGGCCGGCGCCGCCGCGCGCTGGCATGCCCTCCGCGAGGGTCGCCGTCATCGGGGCCGGCGCGGTCGGTGGTTACTTCGCGGCCCGCGCCGCCGCGGGCGGGGCTGAGGTGTGGCTGTGCGTCCGCCGCCCGTTCGACCAGTTGGTCGTCGTCTCGACCGGGGCGGACGGCGGCGACGTCGAGGCCGAGGTGCCCGCCGAGGTGGTCACCGACCCGGCGAAGCTGCCCCCGTACGGGTTCGACTGGGTGCTGCTCGCCACCAAGGCCCATCAGATCCCGGCCGTGGCGCCGTGGCTCACCGCGACCGTCGGGCCGGGAACCAGCGTCGCCGTGCTGCAGAACGGCGTGCGCCACGCCGAGCGGGTCGCCGCGTTCGCCCACCCCGACCAGGTGCTGCCCGCCGTCGTCTACATCAACGCCGAGGCCGAGCGGCCCGGCGTGGTCCGCCACCGCGCCGGCGGCGTGCTGCAGGTGCCTGACGTCCTGCTGGCCGAGCGGCTGGCCGAACGGGTCCTCACGGCCGGCGAGGTCCGCCTCACCGAGGACTTCGCCACCGCCGCCTGGACGAAGCTGTGCGTCAACAGCGCCGCGAACACCCTGACGACCCTGACCGGGCGCCGCCTGGAGGTGCTCCGTCGCGACGACGTCGCCCAGCTCGCGCTCGCGATCATGGCGGAGGCGGTCGCGGTCGCCCGCGCCGACGGCGCCGAGGTGCCCGAAGGGCTGCCGGAGTTCACCGTGCGCCGGCTGCGCGGCCAGCCGCCGGGCGCGGGCACGTCGATGCTCTACGACCGGCTAGCCGGCCGCCGCCTCGAGCACGAGGCGCTGATCGGCGCCGTCGTCCGCATCGGCGCCGAGTACGGCGTGCCCACCCCGACCTGCGTGACCGTGCTCCCCCTGCTCGCCGCCATCAGCGACGGCGCCGAGACCTGACCTGCGTTCATATCGCCGATTCAGGGACGTTGATCGGGCGAGCTGTCTCTCATGCCGGGTTGCCCGCGGGGTCCCCGCCGATTGGCCGAAAGCGGCCCGCAAGCCGGGCCGCCACAGTGATGGCGGTCAATCGGTGGGGCGGGTGGAGTCGGTCTGGGGCTCGGGGACGAGCTTGGCGACGATGTACTCGGCGATCGCCAGGGACGCCGTCGCGCCGGGGGATGGGGCGTTGCGGACGTGTAGGACGCGGCCGTGCTGGGCGAGCACGAAGTCGTCAACGAGGCCGCCGTCACGGTCCACGGCCTGGGCGCGCACACCCGCGGGGCCGCGCATGACGTCCGCGGCGGACAGTTCCGGCACGTAGCGGCGGGCCTCGGCGACGAACGCCCGCTTGCTGGCGGTGCGCAGCATCTCCTTGGCGCCGGTCTTCCAGTGCGTCCTGGCCAGCTTGCGCATGCCGGGCCAGGCGAGCGTCTCCCGCAGGTCGGCGCCCTTGACGGTGCCGACGGTGTAGCCCTCGCGGGCGGTGGCGAGCACCGCGTTCGGGCCGACGAGCACCTCGCCGTCGACCCGCTTGGTCAGGTGGATCCCGAGGAACGGGTACCGCGGGTCTGGCACCGGGTAGATCAGGCCGCGTACCAGATCGCGCCGCTCGGGCCGCAGCAGCCAGTAGTCGCCGCGGAACGGGATGATCCGGGGCGACGGGTCCTCGCCGGTGAGCCGCGCGACCTGGTCGGACTGCAGCCCGGCGCAGGAGACCAGCAGGTCGAACGGGCCGATCTGCTCCGTCACCTCGCGCAGCTCGGCCTTCGCGGCGGCGCTGTCACCGTCCGGGTGGTGCCCGTTCGGCGCCACCGGCGCGGTCCCGCGCACGCGCACCCGCAGCCACACGCCGTCGGTCTTCTCCTCGATCCCGACGACCTCGGCGCCGGTGCGCACCGTGCCGCCGGCGTCGAGAACGTCCGCGCGCAGCGCCCGGCAGACCGCCGGGTAGTCGACGATCGCCGTCGTGGGGGAGTGCAGCGCGGCGACGCCGCGCGCGTGCGGCTCGATCCCGCGCAGCCCGTCGCCGTCGAGCCATTCGCAGCGCGGCACACCGTTCGCCTCGGCTCGGCGGGCGATCTCCTTGAGCCGGTCGATCTCGGTGTCGTCGACCGCCACGACGACCTTGCCGCACTCGTCGTAGCGGATGTTGTGCTTGGCGACGTACTCACGCAGCAGGCCGACGCCGCGCCGGCACAGCGTCGCCTTCAGCGAGCCGGGCGTGTAGTACAGGCCGGCGTGCACCACCCCGCTGTTGCGACCGGTCTGGTGGCGGGCGATGTCCTGTTCCTTCTCGAAGACGGTCACCGCGGCCGACGGGTCGACCTGCCCGAGACGCCTGGCCACCGCCAGTCCCAGGATCCCGCCGCCGACCACCGCGATACGTCCCGCCACCTTGCCGCCGCCTCCCGTTTCGCGAGCCTCACCCAACCCCCGCCGTCGTCCAGTATCCAAGCCCGGCCGTCCGGCCCGTCCGCAGGTCCCGCGCTTGCCCGGCTGTTCCCGGAATCTCCCGTGACGGGTGGCGCCGGACAGGCGAGGATGCCTGGGCCGGGCGGGGCCGGCTGGCGGCGTGTGGAGGGAGAGTCAGTGGGCGGGCACGAGGTGCGGGTCGTCAGTCCGGCGGAGCGGCCCGCGGGGATGCGGGTGTTCCGCACGGCGCTGGTCGCGTTCCCCGATCCCGGCTTGTTCACCGCCGAGGACCCACACGGCGACGCGTACTTCGAGAAGGACCGGATGTTCGGCGCCTTCGTCGACGGCGAGATGGTCGGCACCACCGACTCGCTCGCGAGCTGGCTCGCCGTCCCGGGCGGGCGGCGGCTGCCGCACACCGCCGTCACCGGGGTGGGTGTGCTGCCGACGCACACCCGCCGCGGCCTGCTCACCGCGCTCATGCGCGCGCAGCTGGACGACGCCGTCGCCCGCGGCGACGTCGTCGCCACGCTGCGGGCCAGCGAGGCGGTGATCTACGAGCGGTTCGGGTACGGCATGGCGACGCAGACCGGGCAGGCCGTGGTGACGACGTCCAAGGCTCGTTTTCGGCCGACCGCGCCGCGCGGCGGACCGGTGCGCCTCGTGGACTCGGCCGACTGCCAGGACCTGCTTGCCGCCGTCCACGAGAACCTGTCGGCGCACCAGCCGGGCGCCATGGGACGTTCCGCGCCGTGGTGGCGGCTGCGGACGCGGCCGAAGCCGGGAAGAATCGCCTACGTCGCGGTGCACGGCGAGCCCGGCGCCGAGGACGGGTTCGCGCGCTACCACCCGGCTGAGGCCGTCGACTGGCACATGGACGGCGAACGGACGATCGTCGTCGACGACCTGGTCGCCGGCACGCCCGCGGCCAGGGCGGCCCTGCTGCGCTTCCTGCTGGGCCTCGACCTCGTCGACAGGATCGTGATCGACGACCTGCCGCTCGACGACCCGCTGCCCGCGGCGCTGACCGACCACCGCGCCGTGCGGTTCCGCGAGATCGAGGACGAGACGTGGCTGCGGCTGCTGGACGTGCCGGTGGCACTGGCGGCCAGGGCCTACCAGGGCGCCGGGAGCGTCGTCATCGATGTCGTCGACGACCTGCTGCCTGCGAACTCGGGCGTCTACGAGATCAGCCAGGCCGGCGCCACCCGGCTGGCGCTGTCCGCACAGGCGCCGGCCGGCCTGAGGGCCGGCGTGGCCGCCCTCGGCGCGGTCTACCTGGGCGGAACACGCTGGTGGCAGCTCGCCGCCGCCGGCCGGGTCGACGTACTCGACCCGGCCGCCCTCACCACCGCCGACACACTGTTCGCCACCAACGCTCAGCCCTACAGCGGCACCCGCTTCTGACCGGCCGAGTCTCGATCGCCCTTCTCTAAGCGCCGATGGCGTGGAAGCCGCCGTCGACGTGGATGATCTCGCCGGTGGTGGCGGGGAACCACTCGGACATGAGGGCGACGCAGGCGCGGGCGGCGGGCTCGGTGTCCTGAACCTCCCAGCCGAGCGGCGCCTTGTCATCCCAGACCGCCTCGAACTTCTGGAAGCCGGGGATGCTCTTGGCGGCCATGGTGCGCAGCGGACCGGCGGAGACCAGGTTCACCCGTACGCCGCGGGGGCCGAGGTCACGGGCGAGGTAGCGGGCGGCGGAGGCGAGGCCGGCCTTGGCGACCCCCATCCAGTCGTAGCTCGGCCAGGCGACCGAGGCGTCGAAGTCCAGGCCGACGACGCTCGCGTGCTCGCCGAACAGCGGCAGCGTCGCCCGGGTGAGCGCGGCCAGCGACCAGGTCGACACCTGCAGCGCGGTGCCCACCTCCGGCCAGGCGGCGTCGACGAACGGCTTGCCGCCGAGCACCGACTCGGGCGCGAAGCCGATCGCGTGCAGCACCCCGTCCAGGCCGTCGACGTGTTCGAGCACCTTGTCGGCGAGCCCGCCGAGGTGCTCCTCGTCGGTGACGTCCAGCTCGATGACCGGGGCCTCCGTCGGCAGGCGGCGCGAGATCCGGCGGGTGAGCGACAGCCCGCGGCCGAAGCCGGTGAGCACGACGTTGGCGCCCTGCTCCTGGGCGATCCGGGCGACCGCGAACGCGATCGACGCGTCGGTCAGCACGCCGGTGACGAGAACCCGCTTGCCTTCGAGAAGTCCGCTCATGGTTGGCATCCTGCCAAAGCCGCCACCTAGGGCGACACATCCGGTGGGTGTGTCTGTGTCTCTGGTTCGCTCCGTGCGGACACGGCCCTCCGGCAGCCCGCTCGCCTGGCGGCTCGCGGGCTACCTCCGGGCCGTGTCCTCCTGCGCTCACGTGCGCTGCGGCGACCTCCGCTGCGGCCCGACCACGTCGCTTCGCTCGTAGCCGGGCCTCCGCGGAGGTGCGCCTCCGCGCCAGCTCGGTTGCGTGCCGCTTGAGCGGCACGAATCGGGGTCCTGGTCTGAGCCGGATCTTGATCGTTTTGTGGGAGCCGCCGGTCAGGCAGGAAGGCGACCCCACGAGCGAAGCGACGTGGCCCCCGGGCGGGTGTGTTGTGGTGTCGTGACGTTCAAGCGGGTGGTGACCGTGCGGCGCGGAGGCGCACCTCCGCGGAGGCACGCCTACGAGCGCAGCGAAGTAGGCGAGCCGCAGCGGAGGTCGCCGTAGCGCACGTTCGCGGAGGAGGACGGCGCGCGGAGGTCCCTTGGGAGCGAAGCGAGTAAGGGGCCGTAGCGTGCCGCCCGGACGGAGCGAACCATCAACAACCTTTAGCCCCGACCCGGTTCGACCCTGGCGGCCGGGAGCGAAGCGAGTAAGGGGCCGGAGCGCGCCGCCCGCACGGAGCGAACCAATGTCACAGCGGCCCGCTGGAAGCGGCCGTGGCGGGCTTCCGGTTCATGCGGCGCAGGCCTGCCCTGGTGACCGGCTCGACGAACCGGGCGGCGAGCGGGCCTAGCACCGCCATCAGCAGCACATAGCTGGCGGCGAGTGGCCCGAGCCGCGGGCTGACCCCGGCCGAGACCGCGAGCCCGGCGATGACGATCGAGAACTCGCCTCGCGCGACCAGCGCCGTGCCGGCGCGGAACCGGCCGAGCGTCCCGATCCCGGCCCTTCTCGCCGCCCACCAGCCCGTCGCCACCTTCGTCGCCACCCCGGCGACGGCGAGCACCGACGCCACGGCCAGCACCGGCGGGATCTCCGCCGGGTCGGTGTGCAGGCCGAAGAACACGAAGAACACGGCGGCGAACAGGTCACGCAGCGGGGTCAGCACCTCGCGCGCCCCCTCCGCCACCGGCCCGGACAGGGCGATGCCGACGAGGAACGCACCCACCGCCGCCGACACCTGCAGCCGCTGGGCGACGCCCGCGACCAGCAGGGCCAGCCCGAGCGCCCGTAGCAGGATGATCTCGTCGTTGCGCTCCGACTTCGGGTTGAACACGAGCCGGGTGACCTTGGAGCTGTGGCGCAGCGCGACGAACAGCACCGCGACCAGCGCGCCGAGCGCGATGGCGAGCGTCAGCGAGCCGCGCGCGACCGTCTGGTGGGCGAGCAGCGCGGTGACGATCGGCAGGTAGACGGCCATCGCCAGGTCCTCGATCACCAGGACCGACAGCACCACCGGGGTCTCCCGGTTACCGAGCCGCCCGAGGTCGCCGAGGACCTTCGCGATGATCCCGGACGACGAGATCGCGGTGACGCCGCCCATGACGACCGCGGCGGTCCCGCCCCAGCCGAGCAGGAACGCGGCGGCGACGCCGGGCACGGCGTTGAGCAGGAGGTCGACGGCGCCCGCCGGGGCCTGTCTGCGCAGGCCGTGGATCAGCTCGTCGGCGGTGTACTCCAGGCCGAGAGTGAGCAGAAGCAGGACCACGCCGATCTCGGCGCCGGTCTTGATGAACTCCTCGCTGGCGACCAGCGGCAGCAGCCCGCCCTTGCCGAAGGCGAGCCCGGCGACGAGGTAGAAGGGGATCGGGGAGATCCCGACCATGCTGGCGAGGTGCCCGATGACGCCGAGGCAGAACAGGACCCCGCCGAGCTCGATGAAAATCGAAGCAGTGTGTTCCATGCCGTCGTCCCGCCGTCAACCGGTGCGGAACAGCTCGGCGACCGCGGCGGTGTTGTCCGGCGTCCCGACGACCACGACGACGTCGTCCGCCTCGAACCGGAAGTCCGGCCGGGGCGAGGCGAGCACCTCGTGGTCGCGCACGACGGCCACGATCGAGGCGCCGGTGCGGGTTCGGGCCTGGGTGTCGCCGAGCAGCCCGCCGGCGTACGGCGACTCCGGCGCGATCTTGATCTGTTCGCCGACCAGGCCCGCGAACACCTTGCTCAGGTCGGCGAGCTTCTCCACGATGTGCGGCGCGCCGAGCAGCTCCGACAGCGCGTCGCTCTCCTCGCCGGTGAGCGTGAGCGACTCGGCGACCGAGTCCGGGTCGCCGGCGTCGTAGATCACGAGGTCGCGCCGCCCCTTGTGCCGCGACACGACGCCGACCCGCCGGCCGGCGCGGGTGTTGAACTCGTGCCGCAGCCCGATCCCGGGAAGCGCGGTCTCCTCGATGTCCACGATGGGGCCTTTCGTCGCCTGTCGTCGGTCAGGGTCGCTAGATCGACGGCTTCCGGCTCGTCGTCCGCCGACAACCTCCGGCGGCGCGAGACGTGCCAGCTTCGCCGTCGGAGTCCCCGAGGGGTCCTGCCGGGACGGCGAAGCCACGAGGCGTCCGTCGGAAGGCCGGGCTCGTGCCACCGGGATCGCCGGCGAGCGCCACGCCGGGTGAGCGCACGGCGCCGAGCGGTCCAGCCTCCCCGTCCGCCCCAGCCGAGGCCGGTAGCCAGGCGGCCGAGTTATTGGGTCGCCCAGGGTCACATTAACCGCTCCCAGGGGTACTCAACCGGTCCGGGCCGGGAGCGATCCCCCGCTCCGGCCGACCGCCATCCGGACTGGGCGAGTCGGGAAGCCGACGGCGACCGCGGTCACGAATGCTCCGCGGGCCAACTTCTACCAGGCAGTATGAAGTCAGGGCGCCGGGGGAAAGACGCGCCAACGAGCAGAGGGAGCCCGCCAGCCATGCTCAGGTCGCCAGCCCGCCTGCTACGGCGGATCGCGCTGACGGTGCTAGGTCTCGCCGTCCTCGGCCTTGGCGCGGCGATGCTCGTGCTGCCGGGGCCGGGGTTCCTCGTCGTCGCGCTCGGCTTCTTCATCCTCGGCCTGGAGTACGACTGGGCGCGGACCCGCTTCGAGGCCGCCCGTCAGAAGGCCGCTGACCTCGCCGACCTCGCGGCGTCGCGCGCCTGGTCGACGGCCGGCTCGATCCTCTTCGGGATCGGGATGGTGGCCGCCGGGATCCTCTGGATCATCTACGACGACCTGCCTGGCTCGTCAGCCTGGAGCGGCGGCAGCGTGATCTTCGGTGGCGTGGCCGTGCTGGCCACGATCATCGTCAGCCTCTGGCAGGCGCGGCAGGCCCGCGAGGCGGGCCAGCCCACACCGGCCGAGGTCCTGGAAGCCCGCCGCCATGATTCCGAGGACACCCCCGCCGATGGCGCTATGCCGTTGAGGTGAGCAAGGCACGCAATCCGGCCGCCGCTGGTGACGGCGCATCAGCGCAGTGCCCGGGGTCCCTGCCGGATCGGCGACAGGGTTCCTGCCGGATCGCGAAGCGATCTGGGACGTAAGCGATCTGGGAGGTCTGGGGCGCGGAGCGTCCGGCCGCGGGACCGCCTTATTGGCCCTGGGTTTCGTTGGTGATGCCGGTGACACCGGCCTGGGCCTGAACGCACTCGAACAGCTTGGCCCGATCGTAGGTGGATGCCGCGGTCAGGTTGTAGCGGAGCGGATAGGCGCGGGTGGACGCGAGGTTGTTGTTGTCCCGCGGCTCCTGGATGGCGCCACCGACGGTCGGGCAGGCGGCGCGGACCGCCTCCTTCTGCGCGTCGGTCGTCTCCGCCTTGAAGACGACGACCGCCTCGACGGTCGGCGGGGGCCCGTCGACGACGGCGTACACCCCGAACACCACGATCCCGACCAGCGCGATCAGCCCGAGCACGACCGCGGGCCGCCGGCGCCGGTCGAGCAGGTAACGCCGCGTGCTCACCCACGCCGACGGCTTCGGCGGCCGAGGCCGCGGCGCCGGCGCGGCGCCAGTGCCGGCGCCCGCGGACGCGGACGCGGCGTTCGCCGGACCGGGCACGGCGGCCGTCGAGGGCCCCGTGCTGTCGGGTTGCGGACCAGGCCTGGCCAGCGGGCCCATTGATGGTGCAGTCTGTATGGCCGTTGGGGCTTCGGAAGCCGGCGAGGGGGCCGTTCCGGGAACCGGCTCCGGTGTCGGGGGGCTTGCGGTCACGTCGAGGAATCCCTGTCGGGTTGGGACATCAAATCTGGTCCGGCCCACACGAGGACCACTCGCTTGGGTCGCACCCCCAACCTAGCCCGCCGGCCGGGTCGTAATCTGTACCGCCTTGTGGGGCCTATTGGGCCTCCTGACGCCGCCCATCGCCGCGCGGCACCGAACTTCCCGCACACCCCGGCGGAGCCCGCCCGCCCGGCCGAAGCGCGCGCTCGTCCTCCGCGCTTCGCCAGGCCCGGGCGACGCCGCACATCGCGCTAGGAGCAGTAGTGGCATCCCTCATCGAGGACTATGCGCTGATCGGCGACACCCACTCGGCGGCCCTCGTCTCCCGGGACGGCTCGATCGACTGGCTGTCCCTGCCCCGCTTCGACTCGCCGGCGCTCTTTGCCGCGCTGCTCGGGGACGAGAACGCGGGGCACTGGAAGATCGCGCCGGTCGAGCCGGTCGTCGGCGTCAGCCGTCGCTACCGCGGCGACACACTCGTCCTCGAGACGGATCTCACGACCGCCTCCGGAACCGTCCGGATCACGGACGCGATGCTCCCGCGGGCCGGCGCACACGCCGTGCTGCGGCTGGTGGAGGGGCTGTCCGGCAGGGTGCGGATGCGCAGCGAGACCCGGATCCGGTTCGACTACGGCTCCATCGTGCCGTGGGTGCGCCGGCGCGACGAGCACACGATGACCGCGACCGCCGGGCCGGACGCTGTCACGCTGCGCACCACCGCGCCGATGGAGGGCCACGATCTCGCGACCTTCGCCGAGTTCGAGGTGTCGGCCGGCCAGTCCGTCCCGTTCTCGCTGAGCTGGTACCCGTCGCACCAGCCGACGCCGCCGGCGCTCGCCGTCCGCCAGATGATCGCCCAGACCGAGGCCTGGTGGACCGACTGGATGGCCGGCTGCACCTACGACGGCCTCTACCAGTCCGCCGTGCGCCGCTCGCTGATCACCTTGAAGGCGCTCACGTTCGCCCCGACCGGCGGCATCGTCGCCGCCGTCACCACCTCGCTGCCCGAGCACATCGGCGGCGTCCGCAACTGGGACTACCGCTACTGCTGGCTGCGCGACGCGACGATCACGCTGCTGGCCCTGCTCGACGCCGGGTTCACCAGCGAGGCGCTGGCCTGGCGGGAGTGGCTGCTGCGCGCCGTCGCCGGCGACCCGTCCCGCGTCCAGATCATGTACGGGGTGGCGGGGGAGCGCCGGCTGCCCGAGTACGAGGTCTCCTGGCTTTCCGGCTACGAGAACTCCGCGCCGGTGCGGGTCGGCAACGCCGCCGTCGACCAGTTCCAGCTCGACGTCTACGGCGAGGTGCTCGACGCCCTGCACGTCGCCAGGATGGCCACCGAGGTCGACGGGCGGGACGACTCCTGGCCGCTGCAGGCCAAGCTGATGGACTTCCTCGAGACCGGCTGGCGCAAGGCGGACGAGGGCATCTGGGAGGTCCGCGGCCCGCGCCGGCACTTCACCCATTCCAAGGTCATGGCCTGGGTCGCCGCCGACCGCGCCGTGAAAGGCATCGTCGAGTCGGGGCTGCCCGGGCCGGTGGAGCGCTGGACGGCGCTGCGCGACGAGATCCACCGCGAGGTCTGCGACCGTGGCTTCGACGCCGAGCGCACCACCTTCACCCAGTTCTACGGCTCCAAGGAGCTCGACGCCGCGCTGCTCTACATGCCGCTGGTCGGCTTCCTGCCGGCCACGGACCCGCGCGTCGTCGGCACGGTCGCCGCGATCGAGCGCGAGCTGCTGGAGGACGGCTTCGTCAACCGCTACCCGACCGCCGAGGACGGCGCCGTCGACGGCCTGCCGGCCGGCGAGGGTGCGTTCCTGGCCTGCACGTTCTGGCTGGCGGACAACTACGCGCTGTCCGGGCGGGTCCGCGAGGCGCGGGAAGTGTTCGAGCGGCTGCTGGCGCTGCGCAACGACGTGGGGCTGCTCGCGGAGGAGTACGACCCGCGCCTGGGCCGGATGACGGGCAACTTCCCGCAGGCGTTCAGCCACGTCCCGCTGGTCAACACGGCCCGCACACTCACCGACGCGCTGCGCGGCACGCCCCGCTCCCGCACCGACCGCGCCTACCCGCCCGGCCACTTCTTCGGCTAGGGCGCCGCTGGCGGGGAAGGTCGCTTGCGCGACCGCCCCGCCGCGGCGCCCGGGGTTCCTGCCGGATCGACGGAGCTTGCGGAGTCGATCTGGGAGGTCCGCGGGCGCCTAGGGCGCCCTCCCGGCCTGGTTCCGGGGCTGGCGTGTATCGCCGGGGCCGGTCGGGGTCGAGGTCGGGGTGGTGGGTGCGTTGGCGGTGCGCCAAGGCGCTGTCGCCGTTGGTGGCTGGGTTGTGCGCGTCGCTCGCCAGGGGCCTTGTACCCGGGCGCGGGTCGGCGTGGCGGGTGCGTTGGTAGTGCGCCAATGCGCTGTCGCGATTGGTGGCTGGGTTGTGCGCGTTGCTCGGCGGCGACCTCGTACCCGGGCGCGGGGTGACGTCAAAGGTCTAGTGACGTGGTCGATGAATGGTGGCCGGGCTGATACGGGTGTGTACGTGGGGGGTGACGTCCTGCGACAAAGGTGTCGCGGGACGTCATTGCGTCCGCAACTCGTCAGAACCGGACCCGCAAGCGCCAGTGTGATCGATCCCGGCTACCACTACTCTTCCGGATATGGACGACCACGCAGGTCAGGTCGCGGCCACCGGACAGCAGCTGACCCCGCAGAACCTCGAACGGCTGGCGAAGCTGGCCAGAGAGCGCGGTGACCTGGACACCCTGCTCACTGCGCTCGACGCGTTGGTGTCGGTCAGCAGGGAGCGGGTCGCCTCGGCTACCAGCGGAGTCGCCGACCTCGCGCACCTGGCGGCCGTGCTCATCGAGCACGGCGACGCGCTGCTCGACCACGGGCGGGCGGCACCCGCCCAGGAGAACTACGAGGAAGCTCTGCGGATCAACCGGCACCTGGCCACGGCCGACCGCAGCCCCGAGTCCGAGCACCGCCTCGGGGTCAGCCTGGAACGGGCCGGCGCCGCGAGGGCCGCGCTCGGTGACCTGGTCGGCGCGCTGGACATCCAGACCGAGTGCCTGGCGCTGGCTCACCGGCTGCTCGCCGACGGCGGGGCCCCGGCGCCGCAGGCCCGCCAACGGCTCGCGAACACCCTCGAGAAGATCGGCGACCTGCGCCAGCAGCAGGGCGACATGAAGTCCGCCCTGGACGCGTACACCGAGGCACTCGAGGTGCGCCGCGGGCTGATCACCGTCTACGGCGACGTCGCCCCGCTGCTGCGGGACATCTCCCGCGGCCTGCTCGACGTCGGCGACATGCTGCGGCTGCGCGGTGACGCCGCGGGCGCGCTCGCCCGCTACGCCGAGGGCGTGACGACGGCCCGCCGGGCGCTCGCGGTCGCCGGCGGCACCGACATCGACCCGACCGTGCCGCGGGCCCTGTTCCACTCGCTGAGCCTGGTCGGCAACATGCGCTACGACCACGGCGACGTCGCCGGCGCGCTGGAGTCCTACACCGAGTCGCTGGCGTTGGTGCGCTGGCTGCGCACGGAGTACGGCGAGCACCCGACCGTGCTGCGCGACCTGTCGGTCGGGCTGGACAAGGTCGCCGGCGCCAAGGAAGCCCTCGGCGACCTGGACGCGGCGATCGAGGGCTTCGAGGAGGCGCTGGGCGTCGAGCGCCGCCGTCACCAGATCGTCGGTGACCGCCCCGAGATCCTGCGCGACCTGGTGTGGGCGCTCGAGCAGGTCGCCCGCATCCGCGCCGCCGGCGGCGACACGGCCGGCGCCCAGACCGCCGGCCGTGAGGCCCTCTCCCTGCGCGACCGCTAGGGCGGGCGGACGCTGGACGCGCCGCCCGCCTCGGGCGCCAGGGCGCCCTCCCCGCCTGGTTCCTGGTACAGGCGTATGGCGGTAGTAGACCTGGTTCCGGGCTCAGGACGTGGCTGAGTTGGCACTGCGCTGAAGGCGCCGTCACTTTCTGTCGCTGGGCGCGCCGCCCGCCTCGGGCGCCAGGGCGCCCTCCTGGCCTAGTTCGAGGCACAGGCATATGGCGGTGGTTAGCGTGGGCCCGGGCTGAGGACGTGGCTGAGTTGGCACTGCGCTGAAGGCGCTGTCACTTTCTGTGGCACAGTCACACGGACCGGTCGCCCGCCGGGCGGGCGGTTACCAGGGCAGTGGGACCGGAGGCTGCGGAATCAGGCCGCCGCTGGCCTCGATGGCCGCGAACAGGTGGCCGTGGGACATCCCTGGCCCGGCAGGTGGTCCAATACCGGTTCCGCCGCGATTGATAGATGATGCGCGCGATATCCGGAGCTCACTCGGGAGTACCGCGCGCGGGCGTCCAATACGCGTTAACGCCATATTTCCCAAAGGCAACTACCGCCTGGCTCGCCCGCCGGATACTGGCCTGGTGGACCTGAACCTGCGGCAGGTGCGCTATTTCGTCACGGTCGCGGAGGAGAGACATTTCGGGCGGGCGGCGGCGCGGCGCGCTGGGTCTTCGGCAACACCGAACACACCCCGGACTGGATCGAGTTCGCACTGGCCTTTCTCCCCGGCGCCGGGGTGCGGCTCATGCTGTCCCCATCCGCGCAGACTCCGCTGTCCGCGATGCTCGACGAGGTGCTCGAGCGAGACGGCGTCGCGGCCTGGCCGCGGTCCTGCCCGCGGTCGGGCGACGGCCTGGTCGTGCGCCCGCTGGTCGACCCGTCGCCCGTCTACCCGTGGTCGCTGGTGTGGCGGCGCCGTGGCGTGACGGAGCGGCTGCGCCTGTTCCTCGCCGCCGCGGCGGCGACCGCCGCCGAGCGGCGCTGGCTGCCCGTCGTGGGAGCGCCGCCCGCTCTCGCTGGGACCGTCGCGTCAGCCGAGCCAGCGGAGCGGTACGCGGGCTGACCCTCCCGTGACTTCCGCGGCCGCGCGGTGCCCTCCCGGCCGGCGTCCGGCCCGGTCAGCCGGCCGCGCCGCCGGCGGCCGTGAGCAGCCGACGGGCCGCCCCGACGATGGCGGCGACCTCGACGGGCCCCCCGGGCGAGGCCTGGTCGGCGGCCGCGGTCGGCCCGTCCGTGGCCGCGGTCGGCCCGACGGCGGCCAGGCGATCGCCGCGGACTCCGGCCAGGAAGCCGAGCTGGCTGGGGTCCCCGTTGACGACAGTGACCAGTGGGGCTCGTGCCCACGCCGGGAACATCTCCTCCAGCACCCAGGAACGGTTGGTTCCCGTCTCCTGCGGACCCGTCTCCGCTGGGCCCGAGTCCCGCGGGCCCGAGTCCCGCGGGCCCGAGTCCCGCGGGCCCGCGCCGTCCGCGACGACGCCGTGGAGCCCGCCGGCGACCGCGTGGCCGACCTCGCCGGCGCGGCGGAGGTGGGCGTCTCGGGCGCGCAGGGCGGCGAACAGCAGGTCCGCCGACGTCGCGACGGCCACGCCGACACCCGCGCCGAGCTCGGCCTCCAGCTCGTCCGCCGCGGCCAGCACCTCGGGCAGGACGGGGCCCATCGCGACCAGGGTGAGCGCCGGCGCCGGGCCGCCGTCGCGCAGCCGGTAGCCGCCGGCGAGGACGGCCGCCTGCCTACGGGCTCGCGCGGGGCCGGCGGCGGGGACGGCGGCGAGCCGCTGGTCGACGGTCCGCGCCGACAGGCGCAGCAGGCTCGACGAACCGTCCGCCCGGCCAAGCCGGGCGAGCGCGGCCAGTAGACACCAGGCCAGGTCCTGGGCGAACGCCGGCTCGTATCGGGTCACCCCGGGCAGGCCGGTCACGCCGGTCGCGGCCAGCGCGAGCGCGAGCGTGGGGCCGGCGAAGCGCCCGCCCGCCCCGGTGTCGGCGACCGCCAGCACCGAACGCCCGTCGACGGCGCAGCCCGCCGCCCAGGCCGGGACGACCCGGCCGGCGGCGAGCTCGTCGGTCACCCCGATCGGCAGCAGCGGCAGGCCCTGTCGGTTCCACGCCACCGCGAGGTTGCCCAGCACCCCGGTGAACGCGCCCGCCGGGAAGGCCCCGGCCACGTGGCGCCGCCCGCCCGACGAGACCAGCGGCGCCCCGGCAGGGCCGGCCGCCGCCCCGTCGGCGTCGCGCGGCTGCCCCGGACCGTCCGGACCGTCCGGACCGGTCGCCTTTGTCGGCTCGTCCGGGCCGCGTGGGCCGCGTAGCTCGTGGTTGGCCGTGTCCCGGGACGTCGTCGGGTCGAGCCAGCCGGCGACGACGGTGTCGGCGTCCCTCGTCGAGATCGTGACGACGGCGCCGGCCGCCCGCGGCGCGAGTCCGGCGAGGCCACGCAGCAGGGCACCGAAGGACGCCTGGGTGGACGAGAGCACCGCCCCCGGCTCGCCCGGCCGCGCCTCCGACTCGCCGGCCCAGGTACCGCCGTCGATCGGGTCCAGGTCGACGGGCAGGGCCGGCGGGTCTGGCGCCGGCGGCGGAGCCTGGTCCAGGTACGAGGCGACATGGGTGGCCAGCCGGGCGCCGCGCGAGCCGGCCGGCGGCGCGAGCTGGCCCGAGCCCGCCGTGCCCGCGTTCCTGGCCGCAGGCACGACCACCGCGCCCGCGCTCATCGGGTGGATGGACCTGACGCCGGCCGCGGGAGCCTCGGCGCGCGGGGCGCGGGCGGGCACCTCGTGGACGTCGGGGTCGCGGGTCCAGGCGTCGTGGGTGTGCGCGAACAGCACGGTGGGCCGGTCGGTGGCCACGTCGTCGACGGCGTCGATCAGCAGCGCGAGGTCGTGGCCGCCGAGGTCGCGCAGCGCGGCGTGGATCTCGTCGTCCGTGAGCGTGTCGACCAGCCCGGCGATGCCGGCCCCGGCCGCGCCGGGCCCCGCCAGCCGCCGGCGCAGCTCCGGGCCGCGCGTGACGAGCAGCTCGCGGTACTCGTCCTGGCTCATCCGGGCGAGCCGGCCGCGGAACGCCTGCCCGCCCGGGCGGCGGAACAGCCCCGCCAGCCGCCGTCCGTACCGCAGAGTGAGCACCTGCCAGCCGGCGGCCTCGAACATCCGCGCCGCGCGGTCCGGCCCGGCCGGGCCGGACAGGCCCGCGCGCTCGACGCCCTCGGCCTCGGCGCCGACGGCCGCGCCGGTGACGAGCACGACCCAGAGCAGCTCCCCGAGGTAGGGCGTGCGCTCGTCGGTGACGGCCTCCCAGACGGCGGCGTCGCGTAGCTCCGGATACCGCAGGATGCAGACCGCCCGGCCGCCGGGAGCGTGGTCGAAGCGGGCACCGGCGAGCCGGCGCGCGAGCGCGCCCCAGACCGTCCCGCTCGGCCCGACCGTGCCGGCGCCGGTCGCCCGCAGCGCCCGCGCCGACGGTCCTGTGGGCAGCGGCAGCCGCGTCCCCCAGGGCTCCCGCCGAACCGGTGAGGCCGGCTCGGGAGGTCCGCCGGCGTCCTGGGCGAGCGAGTCGGTGACGAGCTCCGCGGCGGCAGCGTCCGCGTCCGCGTCGGCGTCGGCCGGGCGGGAGGCCTCGAGGACCTGGTGGACGGCAGCCAGCAGCGGCGCGGCGTGCGGGGTGACGCTGACCCGGTCCTCAGTGCGCAGCGAGTCGAACCAGAGCACGGTGGCGACGGACGACGCGGCGGACGTCAGCGAGCGGCGCTGGTCGGCCACCTGCCGGCCCACCTCGCCGCGGCGCGTCGCCGACTCGATGCTCTCGGTGGCGATCACGCGCAGCCGGTCCTCGATCTCGGCGAGCGCGGCGAGGTCGAGCACGCCTCCGGGTGGCCCGGGCACGATCGCGCCCGGCACCAGCGGCCGCGCCGCCGGTTGCGGGGGCGGGGCCGGCACCCGCGGCCCCAGAGCCGCGTCGGCGTCCGCCGAGCCGCCCGGGCGCCGTGGTTGTCCTCCGCCAGGCCCGGGCTGGCCGGAGCCGAGCGACGGCCGTGCCGGGCTGTCCGACGGTCCGCGCCCGTGCGTCGGCTGGCCGGGCAAGGGCACCGGCGAACCGGCCTCCCGCGGCGCCTGGGGCGTTCGTGGCGGTTGGGGCGCTTGTGACGGTTCTGGCGCCCGCGACGGCCGCGGACCGGTGGGCGGCCACTCCGGTCGGACTGGGCGGCGCATGGCAGCCGCCGGGCTGTCCTGGGCGTCGGCGGCACGCGTCTCGTGCGGCCGGGGTGGCCGTGGTGGCGGGCGTCGCGGCCGGGCTGGCATCGGCACCTGGGCCGGCGGGTATGCCTCCGCAACCCCGCCGTCCGCCGAGGATGCGCCCCAGGCCATCGGCTCGTCGCCCGGCTGGCCCGCGACAGCGGCCTCGTCCGCCGGCAGTCTGGTGGCCGCCGGCCCCTGAGCCGGGCCGGCTGAGCCGCTCGGCCGCCCGGGCGGCTCATAGGAACGCTCTCGCGGCCGGTACTCCGCGTGACGTATCCCCGGCCTGTGCACCACCGGCCCCCAACCGATTCGCGATCTACAACTGGTCGTCGGAGTGCTGTCGGAACGGCGGTCGGGCGAGCGGACCATGGATCTTCCGCCGCGAGCCTCGGAATTCGCCGATCCGCGGAGACCCCGGGATTCCGGGACCCCGCCCACCCAGTCCGGACGCGCGACGCCGGTGCCGCGTTGTCCCGGTGGGCCGTTCCCGCCGGATGCGGCCCGCGCCCACCGTCCATCTCACCACCGCGTGCCGGTTCGGCGCGCGCCGCCCGCTTTGGGCACCAGGATGACGGTATCCGCTGGTCGGCGGGCCACCCGCGCCACCTCACCGGCCGGCCCCGAACCGCCGTCACGGGTCAACGGGACTGGCGCAGGGCGGTGAGGCGGGCGCGCAGCGCCGGCTCGTCGGCTGGTGGGGCGTCGATCTCGACGACCTTGGTCCGGCTGGTCACGCCGTGGACGAGGGCGAGGTCGCGGCGGCGCAGCCCGAGCGCGTCCGCGAGCGCCCGCAGCGCCGCCTCCGTGGCCTTCCCGTCGACGGCCCTGGCCGCGACCCGCACCACCAGGTTCGCCTCCCCGTCCGGTGCGGCGACCTCCCCGCCCACCGCCGTCCGCCCTGCCCCCGGCCGCACCCTGATCGTCACCCGCACGCCCCCATCGTCCCCACCCGTCCCCACCGCCGCCCGCACAGGGCTGCCCCGCGGGAGCGGCGAGTTGAGATGTGACGTCCCTTCTTGGGGACATCCGCGCAACCCAGCCACAACTAGTGACGGCGCATCAGCGCAGCATCACCTCAACCACCTGGTCAGCCCGGACCCAGTCCTGCCCCAGGCATACGCCAGAACCCGGAACCCGGAACCACACAGGAGCAGGGTCCCTGCCGGATCGCGAAGCCGGGGTCCTGCCGGATCGCGGAGCCGGGGTCCCTGCCGGATCGCGGAGCGATCTGGGAGGTCTGCTGGAAGGTCTGCTGGCAGGTCGGGCTCCGCGCCCCGGACCTCCCAGATCGACTCCGCAAGCTCCGTCGATCCGGCAGGAACCCCGAGGCGCCGGACGCCGCTGGCGCCGGCCAGGCCGGTGGGCGGTTACGATCCGCCCCATGGTCGAGAACGAGGGTCAGGGCCGGGTCGCGCTGGTCACCGGCGGTAACCGGGGGATCGGCGCCGCCTGCGCGGCGGCCCTGGTGGCGGACGGGCAGCGGGTCGCGGTCGCCAGCCGCGGCGGGGAGGCGCCGGAAGGCATGTTCGGCGTCCGGCTCGACGTCACCAGCGTGGAGTCGGTCGAGAAGGCGTTCGCCGAGGTTGAGGCGGAGCTCGGGCCCGTCGACATCGTCGTGTCCAACGCCGGCATCGTGAAGGACACGCTGCTGCTCACGATGTCCGAGGACGCGTTCCGCGACGTCGTCGACACGAACCTGCTCGGCGCGTACCGGGTGGCCAAGCGCGCCGCCCGTGGCATGCTACGGCGCCGCTATGGCCGGCTGGTGTTCATCTCCTCGGTCGTGGGCCTGTCCGGCCAGCCGGGCCAGTCGAACTACGCCGCCTCGAAGGCGGGCCTCGTCGGCTTCGCGCGCTCGCTTGCCCGCGAGCTCGCGCCCCGCAACATCACTGCCAACATCGTCGCCCCCGGCCCGATCCGCACCGACATGACCGACTCCCTCACCGACGCCCAGCGCGAGCTGCTCGTCGCCAGCGTCCCCGGCAAGCGGATGGGTGAGCCGGAGGAGGTCGCGGCCGCGGTGGCCTTCCTCGCCTCGGAGCGCGCCGGCTACATCACCGGCGCCGTCCTGCCGGTCGACGGCGGCGTCGGCATGGGCCACTGACCGGCTGACGCGGGGCGGGCCTCGCTCGCCGCACGTCGGGCGGCTTCGCCGGTGGCCGGCCGGGGTGGCCTTCCAGGGGACGCCTCCCGCGCCTCCCGGCTGATGAGGGCCCACGGCCCCCCGTTTCTCTCGTGCCGGGAGGGGGAGAATAGGCCGATGCGCCAGACTTCAGCCGGAAGCCGGGCCACGGCCGGGTGGCCGGGGCGCCGGCCGTCCACCTTTCCGGTGAGTCCGGCCGGCCAGGCGCCGGCCGTGGCCGGGACGCCGGACGAGTCGTCAGCGCCGGGGACGGCGGCCGTCGGCGTGGATGTGGACGCGCTGCTGCTGGTCACCTTCGGCGGGCCGGAGGGGCCGGAGGACGTCGTCCCGTTCCTGCGCAACGTGACCCGCGGGCGGGAGGTGCCCGAGGAGCGGATCGCCGAGGTCGCCGAGCACTACCAGCGTCTCGGCGGACGCAGCCCGATCAACGACCAGAGCCGCGAGCTGCTGGCGGCGCTGCGCGCCGAGCTCGCGCCGCTGCCCGTGTACTGGGGCAACCGCAACTGGCGCCCGTACCTGCGCGACGCGCTCGCCGAGATGCGCGCGGACGGGGTGCGGCGGGCCGCCTGCTTCGTCCCGTCGGTCTTCGCGACCTACTCCGGTTGCCGCCAGTACCGGGAGGATCTCGCCGGCGCGCTCGCCGAGCCGCCCGCCGGCGGCCACCGCGTCAGCGTCAGCGTCAGCGTCAGCGACGGTGACGGTGACGGTGACGGTGACAGCGATGGCGGCGATGCGGGCCTGGCGAGCCTCGAGCCGGACCGCGGCCTCGAGCTGGTCAAGCTTCGGGTGTTCTTCGACCACCCCGGCTTTGTCGGCCCGATGGTCGACCGGGTCGCGGCCGCCGTCGACGCGCTGCCGGCCGGCCGCCGCGGCGGCGCTCACCTCGTGTTCGTCGCGCACTCCGTGCCGCGCTGGCAGGCGGTCGAGAGCGGGCCGGCCGGTGGTGCCTATGAGCGCCAGCTGACCGCGGCGAGCGAGCTCGTCGTTCGTGGCCTCGCCGAGCGGTGCGGCCAGGAGCACCCCTGGAGCATCGCCTACTGCAGCCGTAGCGGCTCCCCTCGGGTGCCCTGGCTGGAGCCGGACGTCGGTGCCCGGTTGGCGGCTCTCGCGGCCGACGGTGTGGGAACGGTCGTGATCGTGCCGGTCGGCTTCGTCAGCGACCACATGGAGGTCATCCAGGACCTCGACCGCGAGGCGCTGGCCCGCGCCGAGAAGCTCGGGCTCACCGCCGTGCGGGCCGGTACTGTCGGGGCGGACCCGCGGTTCGTCCGGATGATCGCCGAGCTGGTCGAGGAACGGCGTGACCCGGGCGCACCCCGGCGGGCGCTGAGCGCCTTCGGGCCGTTCCCCGACGTCTGCCCGACGGACTGCTGCTCCTCCCCGGCCGCCGAGGACCGTCGGCCGGCGGTGGCCGGGACGTCCGAGGACGCCCTCGGCAGGGGCCGGTTCCGGCGCGGCGCCGGCAAGACCGCCGTCCCTGGCGGAACGGCCGTGCCGGCCGGGCTTGGCGCGATCGGCGGTGCTGGCCGGCCCGGTCGGGCTCGCGGGCCCGGCACGGACGGTGGCCGTCGGCACCTCGACGATGGCCGGGGTGCCCGGCGCGCGGGGATACTGGATGAAGACCCGCCGGCCATCCGCCCCGCGCGGCCGGACCGGCACGCCACCTGACCGGATCCTCTGCCCCGGATCGCTGGTCCAGCTTCGTCCGGCTTTGGGCGGGTATCCCGGGTCGGGTGTTCCAGATCGTCTGACCCAGATCTTCTGACGGAGAGTGCGCAAGGCATGCAGCGACACGTGTTCGACCCGCCGGAGCGGTTCGTGGTCGGAACCGTAGGGCAGCCTGGCGAACGCGCGTTTTACCTCCAGGCCGCGTCCGCCGGGCAGCTGATCACCATCGGGCTGGAGAAGGCCGAGGTCACCGCGCTGACCGAGGGCCTGTCGGCACTGCTCGGACAGGTTGGCCAGCAGCAGGGCGTCGCCGTGCCGGCCGCCGCCGACATCGAGGTGGACCTCGCGCCGCTGGAGGCGCCGTTCGAGGAGGACTTCCACCTCGGTCAGCTGACCGTCTCCTGGGACGGCCGCCGGGTGTTCGTCGAGGCCGCGGGGCTCTCGCCCGGTCAGCTCGGGACGCCCATCAGCGAGGAGGATCTCGACTCGCTCCGGGTCGGCCTGTCGATCCCGCAGACCAGGGCCTTCATCGAACGTGCCCGCAGCATCATCGCCGCGGGCCGTCCGTCTTGCGTCCTGTGCGGCCGCCCCGACGGTCCCGGCGGCCACTTCTGCCCTCGCCTCAACTGACCCACGGCTGACCACAGCTGATCTACGGCCGCGAGCCGGTCGCGGTCGCGCTCGTGTGTCGCTCGGAGCCGTCCCGCCAGGCTCCCGTGCCGCGTTCGGCGGAACGCGAAGATCCCCGACAGTGGTCGCCCGCTCGTGCGCAGCCCAGGGCCGTCCCACCAGGCACCGTCCCATGCCGCCTTCCGCGGAACGCGAAGATCCGCCGAGCAGCGGTCGCCGGTCAGGTGGACGGCGGCGTCGGGGTGGGCGACGGGGTGGGTGGGGCTGGGGCGACGGGGACGGCGATGCCGACGACGACGATGGTGACCAGGGTGACCGGCGAGCATCCGGCGGGGGTGGTCGTCAGGGTCAGCGCGAGGGTGCTCGGCGTCGGTGTGGGGAGCCGGCCGATGTCGATGCTGGCCAGCGTCGCCGGGGCCGTGGCCGGCTGGGTCGGGACGGTGACGTCCGACTGGGTGAGCACGGTGCCATTGGTCGCCGAGGTGCTGGCGACGGTGTGGATCGTGGTCTGGCCGGTCGCGGAGGCGCCGGGCGCGGTATAGGCGCCGGTGATGTCGAGGCTCGCCCCGCTCGTGGTCCTGGTGATCGTCGCGGTGAAGCTGGACGTCACCAGCGCGATGGCCGGGCAGTTCGGGTTGGCCGTGAGGGTCACGATCGGGAACGGCGTGCCGGTCCCACTCGGGCTCGGGCTGGTCGACGGGCTGGCGCTGGTCGATGGGCTGGCGCTCGTGGTCGGGCTGGCGGACGAACTGCCCGAAGGACTGACGGTGACGGTCGGCAGGACGCCGGGGCTGGCGCTGATCGTCACGGTCGAAGTCGCGCTCGCCGTCGGCGCCGGCGCGCTGGCCGTGAGCGTCGGGGCGCGGCTGGCCGTCGGGCTCGTGGACGGAGGACGGCTGGTCGACGGTGGTCGGCTGGTAGCCGGTGTTGTCCTGGCGGGCGTGGTACCGGCTCGGGAGGAGCGTGCCGGGCTCGTGGTGATCCCGGACGGCGGGGCGAAGGATGGAGTGGTGCCCGCGACGGTGAAGGGGATGGGGTCGGTGTCCCCGTTCCATGGGCTCGCCGTCAGCGTGACAATGCCATTTGTGCCGCTCCGCTGGCCGCCGGGGATTCCCGTGGAGGCGTCGTCGTCTCCCGAGCCGTCGTGTCCGCCGCCGAGGAGAAGTAGTAGCCCGATGGCCGGGACGGCGAGCAGTTGCGTCAGGCCGAATGTCCTGCCGCGTTTCCCGACTCGCCGATGCCGGGCCTTGCGCCGCGGACCCGCCGATGTGGCCGCCGCCGACGATATGGACTCGGCGGGCGGCGGGACTGGCGAGCCCGGGTCGGCCGCGGCACCGTTCTGCCCGGTCCCGGCGCTCTCGGGACCCGCTGGATCTGGGCTGCTCTGCCGGCTCACCTCTGAGCGGGTTCCTTCCCAGGACGAACGACGCGCCGTGCACACCGACTACTCGTTCTGTCACAGTACCGGCAATCCATAAGCACCCACGCCCCATTACCCGAACGGTGTCAGAACGTTGGCCCGGCCGCCGTTGGCAACCGCCCACAGGTGGGTGTTCGCCTTGTCAGCCGGCCGTCGCGGATCCTGTGCGGCCTCACGCGAGCGCGCGCCACGGCCGAGTGACCGCCTGCCATGCCCAGACCGGGCGCCCGCGTGGGCCGAGCCGGTCGGCGAGGCGGGCCGGCCTGTGACGAGACGACGGGATACAGGCCGTCGCCAGCGGCATCCGGTGACCGCCCGCCGGGAGAGGAGGCCTTGATGACGCGGGCAGACCTGTACGTGCGGCGGTTCCAGGAAGAAGCCACACGGCGAGGGTTCGGCTTCTTGGTCCCGGACTACCAGTACAGCGGCCCGTTTGGTGAAGAAACTGTCATCCGGTACGAGAATCCGGAAAGTATGGCCGTCCTTTCTCTCTTCCGCTGCAGAATGAAGGGCACACTGCCGTCGGATTCCCGAGGACGTCGCCGCCGAGGCGGTCGATACTGGTGCGCCCAGATTCGCCGCGTGCCCGCGTGCCCGTGTGCCCGCGGACGGCCTCGGCCGGGTGTCTCGAGAGGCTCGTCAGCGAGAGGGCGGAGAGGTGGCGTGGGCGGGGTCGAAGGCGTCGTAGGCCGCTTCGTAGGCGCGGCGGACGGCGGCGGACAGGCCGCGCAGCGCCTCGGAGCGGCGGGTGATCTCGCCGGCGGTGACGGCGGCGCCGTCGTCGAGGGCGGCGAGGTCGAGCAGGGCGCGCAGCCGCTCGGCGCGCGCGAGCAGGGCATGCGCGACGGAAGGGTAGCCGGGGCCGAGGCCGGGACCGGGGTCCTCCTCCGCGCGGTCGCGCAGCAGGGCGAGCACCTCCGGGCGGGCGCTGGCGACGTCCAGGTCCAGCAGCGCCGACGTGGTCGCCGCGATCGCCTGAGCCAGCTCACGTTCCGCGGCACGCACCGGGGTCGGCGGCGGAGGGACCCGGGCGGCGGGCAGCGCCTTCCAGTGGACCGACTCCAGCGCCCCCTCCACCGCCGGGCCGTGCACCTCCACCGTCGGGACCAGCAGCAGCGGCGGGGCCGGGCCGATGACCAGCACCGCCTCGCTGGCGGCCAGCGCGTCGGCGTTCACCGCTGGCGGCCCCGGCAGGCCCGAGATGTCACCGGGGACCGGCAGGATCAGCCGGAACCGCTCGGCGCGTGCCGCGCGCAGCGCGCCCAGGCCGAGCAGCAGCGGCTCGCCGCCGAGCGTGTGCCGGCAGGAGCCGAGCACCCGTTGGACGTGCGTCAGGACGTCGTCGGCGCCGACGAGCCCGGCGAGCCAGGCATTCGCCCAGCCGGCGAGCACGCCGGACCGCGGCGCGGGCAGAAGAGCAGGGCACACGGGCCTACGGTAGGCACTTCCTCGCCGACATGTGACCCCGACGGGAGCAGAACTGCCCCGCCAGGCCGTGGTTCTTGCAGGTAGGGCCGTCCCGCCGGGGGGGGGGGGCCCGCCCCGGCGGCGACGGGGGGGGGCCCCCCCCCGGCGGGGGGGGCGGGGGCCCCCCCCCCCCCGGCCGGGCGCGGCCTGTCGGGCGCTGAGCGCCCTCCCTGCCTGGTTCCGGGTCAGGGTTTGTGACAGTGGCGGGGCTGGTTGCGGGCTGGTGAGGTGGGTGAGTTGGCGTCAGCGCTGAGGCGCGGTCACCAGACGTGGACAGGTTGCGCTTTCGACTCGCCAGAAGGACCCGGCACCCGCCGTGTGACTCGACGTCGCAACCTGTGGGATGTCCGGAAGACTGCTGAACAACTCAGGACTGCGTCGAACTCGCCCCAGTTTGCCCCGATCGACATATGCGATGGACTCGGGCGAGTCGGGCCACCGGAGCTGCTTTTTCGGCGGTCTCCTACTAGGCCGCCCGCGGCAGGTCGGTTCCGCCACCTGACCCGGCGGTGGCGGCGGGGTCGGTGGGCAGGGGGAGTGGGGGGGCCGGGCGTGGTACGGCCGGCAGGCCGTGGACGGACAGGAAGCCGTCGACGGTGGCCGACCAGGGGAACATCTCCGCGCGGGCGCGGGCGGCCAGCCGCCGGTCCGCCGGATCCAGCGAGAGGACCTCCTCGACGGCGTCGGCGAAGCCATAGCCGCAGCCGGCGGCGATCCGGCCGCAGCGCGGGTCGACCAGCTCGGCGAGCGCGCTGCCGTGGTGGACGACCACCGGCGTCGCGCTCGCCATCGCCTCCAGCGCCGCGAGGCCGAACGTCTCGACCGGCCCGGGCGCGAGAGCGACGTCGGCGCTGGCGAGCAGGCCCGACAGGCGCGCCCGGTCGGCGACGAAGCCGAGGAACACCACCGGCAGGCCGGCGGCCCGGCGTTCCAGCTCCTTGCGGCCGTTGCCGTCGCCGGCCAGCACCAGCCGCGCCGGGATCTTGCGGCGGACCAGCTCGGCGAGCGCGTCGATGGCGATGTCGACCCGCTTCTCCGGGTCCATCCGGCTGATCGCGACGAGCAGGACGTCCGAGTCGCGGGCGAACGCCCGGCGCAGCGACCAGTCGGCCGTCTGGGCGCCGAACCGGTCCAGGTCGACGCCGAGCGGCACCTGTCGCAGGTTGTCGGCCCCGATACGCCGGAACTCGGCCGCCGCCCAGTACGTCGTCGTGACCACCGTGTCGTAGCTGGCGGCCAGCCCGCGGTTGGTGAGGTCGGCGGCGGCGCGCACCGGCAGCACCCCACGCAGCGAGCACGGCGTCTTCGCGCCGAGCAGCCGGTCGACGCGCTCGTGGGAGACGACCAGCGAGTGCACTCCGCGCTTGCGGGCCCACCGGCCGAGCCGGCGCAGCGTGGTGCGGTCGTGCACCTCGAGATGGGTCGGCTCCGCCTCGTCGAGCAGCGCGGCCACCCGCCACGGCTCGGTGATCATGCGGTAGCTGGTGCCCAAGACCAGCGGCGAGCGCACCATCAGCGTGGTGACGCCGTCGGCGTGGCGTACGCCGTCGCGGCGCGCGGGCAGCACCCGGACCACCTCGTGGCCGGCGGCGACATAGCCCGCGGCCAGGTGGCGCAGCGTCGTGCGGATACCCCCGGACGTCGGCGCCACGAAGTTGGCGACCTGCGCGATCCTCATGCTGCCCACTCTCGATCGGCTCGCGGCGGCGGCTCTCCCGGCTGCGCGCGGGCTGGTGCTCAGGGTTGGTGCGGCCGGTCCACCGGCCACGGCGTCCGTGGCGGTCCGACGGTCCGGCCGGCCGTCGGTGGCCGAAGGGCACGCGCCGAGGCGAAGCCCCGCGCGCCCGGAGGCCGGGTCAGTCGTCGGGCCGAAGGGTGCGCGGAGAGCGAGTCCTCGCGCGCCCGGCGGCGGGTCTTGGTGTCGGGACGGGCGGCTCGCGGGGTCAGGACGGCCAGGGCGGTCGGAGCGGTCAGGGCGTGGTGCATGCCCGGCCGGCGGCGGTGCCTGGCCGGGGCGGTAGCGGGGTGCTCAGCGCCAGGCGTCGTCCCGGTTCGCGCTGATGTTGGCGCCGAGCACGTCGTGGTAGTGGCCGAGCAGCTCGTCCCCGATCGCCCGCCAGCCGCAGTCGGCCACCGAGGCGCGGGCTTCGTGTCCCATCGCTGCCCGGCCGGGGCTGTCGATCACCAGCGTGGCGACCTGGGCGCGCAGCGCCGCGGGGTCACCCGGCCGGTAGTGCAGCCCCGTCCTGCCGTGCTCGACGACGTCGAGCAGTCCGCCTGCCGCGGGCCCGACCACCGGCACGCCGCTGGCCTTCGCCTCCTGCGCCGCCTGGCAGAACGTCTCGTACTGGCCGGTGTGGACGAACACATCGAGGCTCGCGAGCGCCGACGACAGCCCATGGCCGGACTGGAAGCCCAGGAACGCGGCACCGGGCAGCAGCCGCTCCAGGCGGGTCCGCTCCGGCCCGTCGCCGACGACCACCAGCCGGGTGCCGGGCAGGCCGCTCACCGCGCCGAGCAGCTCGACGCCCTTCTCCCTGGCGAGCCGGCCGACGTAGCCGACGAGGACCTCGCCGTCGGGCGCGAGCAGGGTGCGCAGCTCGTCGTCGCGATGGTCCGGGTTGAACCGGTCCAGGTCGACGCCCCGGCGCCAGCGGGCGACCCGCTGCACGCCGGCGCCGACCAGCGCGTCGACGGCGTCCCACGACGGCGCGAGGGTGCGGGCGGCAAGCCGGTGTACGGTCGCGAGCCACCGCCAGATCGTGCGGTCCAGGGATGCGAGGCCGTAACGGCGGGCGAAGCCGGCGAGGTCGGTCTGGTAGACGGCGACGCTGGGCACCCCGAGCCGATGGGCCGCGTAGGCCGCCTGCGCGCCGAGGCCGGCCGGTGCCGCCAGATGGACGACGTCGGGGGCGAACCGGCGCAGCGCCGGGGTGAGGCTCGGCCATGGCGTCGCGAACCGGAACTGCGGGTAGCCGGGCAGCGGCGCGGACGGCGCCCACAGCACAGGGGCGCCCGCGTAGACCCGGGGCGCATTGCCGGCCGCGCGCGCACCGGGGGACGGTGCCACGACGAGCGCCTGGTGCCCTTCGGCCTCCAGGTGCTCCAGCACGCGGCAGACCGTGTTCGTGACCCCGTCCACGTGGGGGAGGAAGGACTCGGTGACCACCGCAACGCGCACAGGGCCACGGTGACAGGGCTGGGAACGCGGACGTATACCACCAGTCGGCTACAACATGAACGTTGCCCCACAGATCAGGAGTGATCGTCCTGTGGGCCGCGCTTGTTCGTCCGGCTGGCTGCCGCGCGCCGTGGTGGGCTTAGTGCCGTGGTGGCTTAGTGCCGTGGTGGGCGGCGTGGGCCGAAGAAGCCGACGTCGGCCCGTTCGGCCGGCCGGGGCGGCGGTGCCGCCGGGGCGCCGTGGCGCGGTTTGTAACAGGCGTCGACGGTGGGCTGGTCCGGCGAGGACGGCGTTGATCCGGCGGGGCTGGCCCCGCGTGCCGGGTACGGTCCCGAACCGGGCTCGGGCCCGGTCGACGGTGCCGGGCCGGAACGCGGGCCCGCGGGAGCCGGGCCCGGGCCAGCACCCCCGGGTCCGTGGCGGTTCTCGCGGTCTTGGCCGTCGCCCTCGACGACGGGGTGCTCGGCGGACTCCAGGGTCGCCGGCCCCCCGCCGACAGAGTGGCTGGCTGGCCGGAAACCGGCCGGGCGCCCGCGTGACGGCGCCGGCCCGCCATTGGCGACCACGACCGCCACCCAGGGGATGATCAGCGCGGCCACGATGGCCAGGAATCGGATCCACCCGTGGAAGAGGACCACCGCGAGCACGAAGCAGAGCACGCGGAAGCCCATCCAGAACAGGTACTGACTCTGCCGGCGGCGGATGTCGACGTGACGTGGGTCAGCGGCCGAGGTGATGAGCACCGGCTGCTGGCGACGCAGCCTCATCCGCACGTCCACTCCCTGGGTTGTCCGGTTCGGTTCGCCCCGTCGTACAGCGGGACCCGGTCGGCGCCCCCATCCTGCCCAGCCGGGTCGTCCCGGGACAAACAGTCGGCCAGGGGCGCTGGCCGCGGGCGCCAGCCCGGCGACATGGGCGGCCCGACCCTCATCCCGGCAACTCCCAGTCTCCGCCTGTTCGCCCCGATCCACCAACCTCCACCGCCATCCGGGTCGGAGATCGTGAGCCAGGTGGCGCGGGTGGCGCCGCGGGCGTGGATCGGCGGTTCGGATGGTTGGCAGGTCAGCGGGTCGGTTCCGGACGTGAACGGCCGCCGCGGGGCATGGCGGCGCCATAGGGTGGCCGGCGTGCTGCCGCTGCAGGGAATGACCGTTGTCAGCCTCGAACACGCGGTCGCGCTGCCGTTCGCGACCCGTCACCTCGCCGAGTACGGCGCCCGTGTCATCAAGATCGAACGGCTGGGATCGGGCGACTTCGCCCGTGCCTACGACGACGCGGTCCGAGGGGAGATGTCCGCGCACTTCTCCTGGCTGAACCGGTCGAAGGAGTCGTTCGCCCTCGACGTCAAGGTCCCATCCGGCCTGGCGGCGCTGGAGCGGCTGGTCGCGGGCGCGGATGTCGTCGCGCAGAACCTCTCGCCCGGCGCCGCCGCCCGGCTCGGCCTCGACGCCGCCACTCTGACCGCCCGCTACCCGCGGATGGTCGCCGTCGACCTCTCTGGCTACGGCCCCACCGGCCCCTACGCCGGCCGGCGGGCCTACGACATGCTGATCCAGGCCGAGTCGGGCCTGGTCTCGGTGACCGGTACGCCGGAACACATGGCGAAGGCGGGGTTCGCCGCCGCCGACGTCGCCGCCGGGACCTACGCCGCCCAGGCGATTCTGGCGGCGCTGCTGCGCCGGGAACGGACCGGCGAGGGTGCGGCGCTCGCGCTCACCATGCTGGACGCGATCACGGAGTGGAACGGCTACGCGGTCCAGTTCGCCGAGCACACCGGCCGCCCGCCGGCCAGGGCCGGCGTCGGTCACGCGTCGATCGCACCTTACGAGGCGTTCACCACCGCCGACGGTGACAGCGTCCTGATCGGGGTGCAGAACGACCGGGAATGGGCTCGGCTGGCCGCCGGCCTGCTCGGCCGCCCCGACCTCGCGACCGACCCCGAGTTCGCGACCAACCGCGCGCGGGTGCGCAACCGGACGCGAACCGACGCGATCGTCGCCGAGGTCGTCGACGCTCTGCCCACCACGGCGGTGACGGCGGGCCTCGACGCGGCCGGGATCGCCTACGGCCGGGTCAACGAGATGGCCGACGTGCTCGCCCACCCGCAGCTGGCCGCCCGCGACCGGTGGATCGAGGTCGACTCGCCCGTCGGCCCGGTGCGCCAGCTGCGCCCGGTCGTCGAGTTCCCGGACACCCCGCCCCGGATAGAGCCGGTCCCCGCGCTCGGCGAGCACACCGAGAAGATCCTCACCGAGCTCGGCTACACCCCTGATCAGCTAGCCGTCCTGCGCGCCGACGGCGCCATCTGAGCCTTTGCCGTGGATCTCGCCAGGTTGGCGGTCAAGCGGTAGCCGGGTGCAGTTCACCTACTCAGCTGGCGATCACCCGGCACTCGGCTGGCGAGGCTCGGATCATGATCGTCGAGCGGGTATGCCGGCCGGCGCCATGCGACCCGTTCTGTCTGATGTGCGCATGCCCGGTCCGCGATCTACGTGGCTCGCCAGTCCTGGGAGCGTCGAAGATCGCCGGCTGGGAACGCGGACCGGGCCTCGGCGCCCGGTCGGCGATGGTCAGAGAGAAATGGCCCGGTGAGCTCCGGGGCCGCCCCGCGTCGAGGCCGCGCCGGTGGCCGCCCCGGCCCTCGTTCGTCACGGGCGCGTAACCCGTTTTGTCGGATTTATACATACACTTGTGATCAAGGTTCCGCGAGTGTGGAGACCCCGTCGAGGCAGCGTGCGGGCCAGTGTCGCACTGTGATGGTGACAGCGGTCGCCGGAAGTGGGCGGTCGCGGCGGTGGCTGCCGGCGGGGAGGGAGCATAGGTCCTGTGCCGCATGTGAGCTTCCTGACCGACTACGGGCTCGCCGACGGGTTCGTCGCCGCCTGCCACGGCGTGCTGCTGCGCCGCGGCGTGAGCGCGCTCGACATCACCCATCTGATCGACCCCGGCGACGTTCGGCGGGGCGCGGCCGTGCTCGCGCAGACGGTGCGCTACCTGCCGGTCAGCGTCCACCTGGCGGTCGTCGACCCAGGCGTCGGCACCAGCAGGAGAGGGGTCGTGCTGGTCACGCCCGGGGGGATGCTCGTCGGCCCCGACAACGGGCTGCTGACGCCGGCCGCGGCGGTGCTCGGCGGCGTCACCGAGTCGGTGGCGCTGGCGGCCCGGCCGGGTGTGCCGGCGACCTTCCACGGGCGGGACGTGTTCGCGCCGGCGGCGGCCGAGCTCGCCATCGGCACACCCCCGGCGGCGCTGGGACGGCCGGTCGACCCGGCGGCGATCGTCCGGCTGCCGCCGGTGCTGGCGCGAGTGAGCCAGACCGAGACGCGGGCGGACCGGGCCGAGGCGGAGCTAGCGGCCGAGGTCGTCCTCGTCGACCGGTTCGGCAACGTGCAGCTCGCCGCGACCGGCGACCTGCTGGCCGACGTCGGCCTGGTGCCCGGCCAGCGGGCCGAGGTCCGCGGCGTGACGGCGCAGGAGGGGGCGCCGCTCGTGCTGCCGGTCGGGGTCACGTTCGGCTCGGTGGAGCCGGGCGAGCTGGTGCTTTACGTCGACTCGGCGGGGATGGCCGCGTTCGCGGTCCGTGACGGCGACGCGGCCTCCCGCCTGGGCCTCGCCCCCGGCGACGTGGTCACCCTGTGTCCTCGCCGGGCTCGGCCGGACCGCGCGACCGTATAGACGCGGTCATCAACCGCGGTGCTTCTCGCGGGAGGAGACCGTGGTCTATGGCGGCGTGTGTGGACACGGCCGTCGGCCACAGTTCCGGCACGCGGGAGGGCGCGAGCGCGTCGGGATGACCGCGCCGCGTAGTCGCGTGCGGGGTGCCGTCCGGTCAGCGGAAGCCCGGGACGGTCTGCCAGGCGGGGCCGGCGTCGGGGGCGTCGTCGCGCAGGACGGTGCCTTCGATCTTCCCGTATGGCCGGTCGGCGGCGTAGAAGACCGTGTTCGGGTTGTCGAGGCCGTAGGGCGCCAGGTCGACGAGGAAATGGTGCTTGTTCGGCATCGACATCCGGATCTCGGCGACCTCCGGATAGGCGGTCAGCACCTCCTCGCCCATTTTGTACAGCGTCTGCTGCAGCGCCAGGCTGTGCACGGACGCGAACGTCTCGAGCAGGATCGTCCGGATGCTGGCGAACAGCTTCCCGTAGTCGTGCTCGACTCCGATGAGGCGCCAGTGGGCGGTGACCTCGGTGGCGAGGATCCGGTCGTCGGTCTCGGCGAGCGTCGTGTAGCGGTCCTGGGCGAAGCCCCAGAACTCCGAGCCGGTCGACTTCAGCACCACGAGCCCGGCGAGGCCCGACACGACGTAGGCGTCGTCGCCGTCGACGGTGACGACCGTCGTGCGCCGTTCGGAGCCGGCGCGGCTGAACGCGTGGTCGTGGCCGGCGCCGTCGACCTGAATGCGGTCCCAGCCGTACTGCTCGATCTCGACCCGGGCGCCTGTCACCCAGTCGAACGAGCCGGTGAAGTGCCGGCCGAGGCGCAGCGCGAACTCCTCGATCTCGCCGACCCCCTCTCGGGCGAACGCGTAGGCCGTGTTCTTCTGCGCGTCCGTGGTCAGGATGTGCGCGTTGTCGCCGGTCAGGTGCGCGTCGGCGAAGTCCCCGCGCAGCGCCGACGACACGTTGAGGTCGGTGATCCTGTGGACCGGGGTGGACCGGTCCACGTGCACCAGCCGGACCTCGGCCTTCCCGAACTGGTTCGGTCCGAGCACGATCGCCATGGCTCCTCCTGAGGTCGGTCTGGTCCGGGCGGCCGGCCCGGCTTGGCGGGCCTGGTGCGACGCCTGAGCTGGCTGCCCGGGTGGTTGTTCCGTCGATGGCCGGTTGGTCAGTCGGTCGGTTAGCCGGTTCGTCGGGTGGTTGGCCGGGTCGGGTCGGTGGCCCGGCCGGGGGTGTGGCCGCCTGGGGGCCGGTCGCCATCCTCGCCCCGTCAGGTGCAGGCCCTGGTGACGGCGACGTTCGGCGGATGTTTCCCCGATCTTCCCGGCCCGTCCGAGGCCGGAGGCCGACAGACATCCCATGGGCTCGGATGTCCAGTCACAGCTGGTGACGGCGCCTCAGGCGCAGTGCCAACCCGGCCACCTCGTCAGCCCGGTCCCAGCCCTACCACCGCCATGTGCCAGGGCCCGGCGCCACGCGGGGAGGGCGCTCAGCGCCCGACACGGGGCGAGCGCGCCCAGCGCCTCGCCCCGGCATGTATGCGCGGAGAGCGGGCGGGACTACGCCGCGCATTTATTTGGGGCCAATTCCGTGACAATGGCGGGCCGTCGGCGCGCGGACCGTGACGCGCGCCGCCGATGGCAGGCGGATGTTGTTCTCTCGCCCGGTGGACGGTGGGAATTCGGCTATGCCCCCGGTGGTTCTCGTGAGGCAGTCTGGTGGCGGTTCGGGCATCCGTCCGAGTAGCCGGGCGGCACCGTGGGGGAGTCGTTCGGGCGCACATCGTGGCTGGCATTGATCCGGGTCGGGAAACGTTCACGGAAGTGGCATTCCTCCGGCCGAGGTTCTGCCGCCGCGAGCGGGGACGGCCTGGCGGGCGTGTCCGGTGGTCGGCCGTGGGGACGGCGATCATGGTGCGGCGACGGGTGTTTGGTCCCGCCCGGTGGCGTGGGGACGCCGGCGGGTGGGCTCGCGGACCTCCGGGGGTGCGGCTGGGGGCCGGCCGAAGGGCGCGCTCATGGCGAATGCGCGCGCGCCCGGAGACGGCCGACAGAGATGGCCACGCGGCATGGGAGGGCTTCGTGAGCATTGCCGGGAGAGGGCGACTCTCTGTATTAGCTCCATCGACAAATAGTGATGGTCGCCTGAGTGACAACGGTATTTCGCTTGCTCGGGGCGACGGATGCCACGCCGCTGGGTACCGTCCGACCGAGAGTTTTCGCGCGGACGCGCTAGTGGCCGTCCTGAAGATCGGAAGAAGGCGGGTAATGGTCTTCTCCGCGGGCGAACGCGGCGGGCAGGCGGGCCAATCCACCCGGCCGCGGGGCTGGCGGATCCGCCCGGTGTTGTTCGGGCTGGTCGCCGCCCTGCTCGCCGTCGTGCTGGCGGCCTGCTCCGGGTCCGGGGGCGGGGGCGAGCCCCCCGCGGCGGCGGCGTCGCGGACGCCGCCGGCCGCGAGCATCAAGATCACTCCAGCGGACGGCGCGTCCGGCATCGCGGTCACCGACAAGGTCGTCGTGACCGCGAACGCGCCCCTCGGCGACGTCACCATCGCGCGTGCCGCGAGCGATTCGCAGAAGACGGACGCTGGCACCCTGCCCGGCGAGTACTCGCCGGACCGGCGTACCTGGACCTCCGCCTCGGGCCTGTACGCCGACAGCCAGTACCAGGTGACCGCGTCGACCACGGCCACCAGCGGCGTCACCGGTACCGTGACCAGCCACGCCGCCTTCACCACCGGCATCCCGGCCAAGCCGTTCAAGGTGTCCTGGGAGCCGGTCGACGGCCAGACCGTCGGCGTCGGCACGCCGATCGTGCTGACGTTCAGCGGGCCGACCGCCGACCGGGCCGCGGTGCAACGGCACCTGTCCGTCGTCACCAGTCCCCCGCTGGAGGGCTCGTGGAGCTGGGCCTCCGACCGGGTGGTCCGCTGGCGGCCGAAGGAGTACTACCCGTCCGGGACCAAGGTGCATGTCGAGGCGAACCTCGCCGGGTTCGAGGCCGGCAACGGGCTGGTCGGCGTGAAGGACCGGGTGATGGACTTCACCATCGGAGCCCAGCAGATCAGTCACGTCGACATCGCCGCGCACACCATGAAGGTCTACAAGGACGGTCAGCTGGTGCGCACGATGCCGATCAGCGGCGGCAAGGGCGGCAAGCGGACGCTGCTGACGATGGACGGCCCGCACAACGTCCTCGGCAAGACCCAGAACCTGATCATGGACTCGGCCACGGTCGGGATTCCCCTTGGCGACCCCGACTACTACCGCGAGGAGGTCCAGTGGAACGTCCAGATCACCAGCGGCGGCCAGTACGTCCACTCGGCGCCCTGGTCGGTCGGTGATCAGGGGCGGGTCAACGTCTCGCACGGCTGCGTGAACGCCGCCCCCGAGGACGCTCAGTGGTTCTACGACTTCAGCCAGGTCGGTGACATCGTCGACGTCGTCAACAGCGGCCGGGCACCGGAGGCCGACCAGCTGGGCAACGACTGGTCGATCCCGTGGGCGACGTGGGCGGCCGGCAGCGCGCTGCCGGCGGGCGACGCCGGCGCGGTCGCCGCGCCCGCGGGCGTCGGCACGGGCCACCCCGGAGCCTGACCAGGAGCATCCAGTCAGCCACACTCGGGTACAGGCCATACGGGGGCCGGGCCCCCCCCCCCCCGCCGGCGCCGGGCGGGCCGGCCCCCTGCCACGTCCCGCCCCGCCCGGCGTGTGAGGTTCGGCCCGTCTGGGTCGCGAGGGCGGGCCCGGTGGCACATGTGTCGGAGGCGTCGGGTTGAGTAGAGAGATGTCAACGGGCCAAGACGGGGCAGGTGTCCCGGCGGGACGGGCGGAGGAGGCGCCGCCCAGCGCCGCGCGGGCGGACAGCGACCGGGCACCCACCAGGCCGGCCATCGCGCCGGCTTCCGCGCTGCCCGAGACGGCGCCCGCCGGTCGGGGCGAGCCGACCGGCGGGACCGTGGAGGGCCGCGCCCAGGCCCGCGCGGACACATGGCGGCGGCGGCTGCGTGACCCCGAGACCGGCCGGCCGGTGTGGTGGGTCGAGATCGTGATCCTGGTCGCGCTGTACTACTGCTACACCGGGACCCGCGGCTTCGCCGAGGGCTCCGTCGACCAGGCGACGAGGACCGGCGAGATGCTGGTGCGCTGGCAGGCCGCCATCGGGCTGGACATCGAGCTGGGGCTGAACCACTGGCTGCAGACCGTGCCGCCCATCGCGATCGCCTGCTGCTTCTACTACGCGACGTTCCATTTCATCGTCACGCCGACCGTCATCCTCTGGATGCACCGGCGGCATCCTCGCAGCTACTCGCGTGCTCGCTGGACCCTGGCCTTTACCACCATCCTCTGCCTGATCGGGTTCTTCCTGTTCCCGACGGCCCCGCCCCGACTGCTGCCAGGCGCCGGCTACATCGACACCATGGCCTACTACAGCAACTGGGGCTGGTGGAGCGCCTCCGCGAGCGCGGCCCCGCACGGCCTCGACAAGGTCGCCAACCTGTACGCGGCGATGCCGTCGCTGCACTGCGCCTGGGCGTTGTGGTGCGGGGTCCTGATCGCCCGCAACGCCCGCTGGAAGTGGCTGCGAGTGCTCGGCGCGCTCTACCCGGCGGCCACCGCCTTCGTCGTCATGGCGACCGCGAACCACTACATCCTCGACGCCTTCGCCGGCTGGGCCGTGCTGGGCATCGGCGCCCTCGCCGCCACAGCGCTCACCCGCCGCTCGACGCGCCGGTTCGCCGCGCGGCGCCCGGCGGCGCCGCCCGCCGAAGCCACCCCGAGCCCGACGATCGTGGAGCCGTCGCCCGCCGGTGATGCGGAGGTCGCCGTCGATGCCGAGGTCGCCGGCGATGCCGAGGTCGCCGTCGACCCGGCGCCGGGCGTGTCAGCCGCCACGGCCGCTCCCGGCCAGCGTCCGGGCGGTGAGCCCGCCGAGGGCGTTCCCGCCGGCCAGGCGCGCCCGGCCGGCGGCGGCCTCGCGACCCTCATCTGAGGCCGCGCTGGCCTGGACGCAGACCTGCCGGATCGCTTACCTCCCAGCAGACCTCCCAGATCGCTTCGCGATCCGGCAGGAACCCCGGCTTCGCGATCCGGCAGGAACCCTGTCGCCGATCCGGCAGGGACGCCGGCGCCGACCTGAACCCCCAAGGCCGTGGGTCGGCGTGTCGACCCGGGGCTGGCGCTTGTGCGGCTCGGTGTGGTGGCTGCGTTGCGACAGCGGCCTGAGCGGCCGCGGTTCGGCAGCCGCGCCCCGAAGACCGGATTCCTGCCCACAGGTGGCGGTTGTGGCGATGCGCCGGAGTGGCGTGTGCCGGGCCTTGGGGCCGATGTGCCACAGTTGGCGCTGTCGTGGTTGATATCCGGCATCCCGGTGATGCCGGACAGGGTCGCGTCGACGCGTGCCTGGCAACCGCGTCCGCCTGCGTCCCCAGCTCGGAGTCCGTTCATGTTCCTGCCCGCCGTGACGCGCCCGCGCCGTCCTCGGCCGGTCGCGTTCGCCGTCTCGCTGCTGCTCGTCTCGCTGCTGCTCGCGCTGCTGGCGATCGCGGCGCGCCGCGGACCGATCGAGAAGGACCTGGCGCGGCGGGCGAGCGAGGCGGTTCACCGGGTCGGCGTGACGCAGGTCGCGGTGACGGTCGCCGGGACGTCGGTCACCCTGCACGGCGACTTCCCGAGCCCCGCCGCCGCCCAGGCGGCGCTGCGGGCCGCCCGCGTCGACGGCGTCAGCTCGGCCCAGCTGGGCACGGACGCCCGCGTCGCCACCGCGCCCGTCAGCGGGCCGAGCGGGGACGCGGATGCCGATGTGTCCGGGTCCGGCGACGCCCGTGAAGCGGACGAGGCGACCAGGGCCGCGCTGGCGGCCGCGGCCAGCGGGCATCCGGTCACGTTCGCGCGGGACAGCGCCGCGTTGTCGGCCGCGGACCTGGCGGCGCTCGACGGGGTCGCCGCGGCCCTGCGCGTCGGCACGCTGCCGGTGGTGGTCGCCGGGCATGCCGACAGCACCGGCCCAGAGCCGTACAACCAGGCACTGTCGGCCCGCCGCGCCGAGGCCGCCGTCGCCTACCTGGTCGGCACCGGCGTGCCGGCGGCCCGGCTGCGCGTCGTCGGCCTCGGTGAGACCCGCCCGGTCGCCGACAATGCCACCCCGGCCGGGCGCGCCGCCAACCGCCGCGTCGAGATCATGCCCGACCCGAGCTCCTGACGGCCTCGACCGCACCGCTCCCGCCCTGAGCTGGACGATTGCCTGATGGTGGTTCTGTCGTAGTTCTTGCATTGGGCGAATGCTGCCGCCCGTGGTCATTGGACCGGGCGTGCGCATGGTAGGCAGAGGTCCATGGCGGACTCGAGCATGGGGCTGCACGAACAGCCCGACAAGCTCACACCGGAACTTGTTGACCGGCACCGGGCGATCGTGTCGTTGATGGAGGAACTGGAGGCGGTCGACTGGTACGACCAGCGGGTCTCGGCGGCGACCGATCCCGAGCTCGCCGACATCCTCGCCCACAACAGGGACGAGGAGAAGGAACACGCGGCGATGACGCTCGAGTGGCTGCGCCGCCAGGACGCGGCGCTCGACCAGCAGCTGCGCACCTACCTCTTCTCGGAGGGCCCGGTGCTGGAGGCCGAGGCGCGCGCCATGAACGGGGACGGCGCCGCCGAGGCGCCGGCGGAGCCGGGCGTGGCGTCGCCGGCGGGGGCCGACCACTCACTTGGCATCGGCGGTCTGAAGGGAAAGTCCGAATGAACCACCTGCTCCGCGGGCACGCGCCGCTGACCGACGCGGCCTGGAAGGTCGTCGACGACGAGGCCCGGACCAGGCTCACCGTCAACCTCGCCGGCCGCAAACTGGTCGACTTCTCAGGCCCACACGGCTGGGACTACTCGGCGACGTCGCTCGGGCGCGCCACCCCGGTCGGGGCGCCCCCGTCGGACGGGGTGCGGGCCCGGCTGCGCCGGGTGCAGCCGCTGGTGGAGCTGCGCGTCCCGTTCACCCTGGACCGCCGCGAGCTCGAGGACGTCGACCGGGGCGCCGACGACGTGGACCTGTCGGCGCTCGAGGACGCCGCCCGGGCGATGGCGACGACCGAGAACTCGATCATCTTCCACGGCTACCAGGAGACCGGGATCGTCGGCATCGTCGAGGCGAGCTCGCACCCGCCGCTGTCCCTGCCGGACGACACCAACGGCTACCCGCGCACCGTCGCCAAGGCGGTCGCGATGCTGCGCCACGCCGGGATCGGCGGCTCCTACGGTCTCGCGATCGAGCCGGACGGTTTCACTGCCATCGTCGAGACCGCCGAGCACGGCGGCTACCTGCTGCTCGACCACCTGCGCCACATCCTGGACGGGCCGGTGGTGCGCGCGCCGGGCATCCGCGGCGCGGTGGTGCTCAGCCAGCGCGGCGGGGACTTCGTCGTCGAGTCCGGCATGGACCTCTCGGCCGGCTACGCCGGGCACACCGGAGACAACGTCGAGCTCTACCTGGAGCAGAGCCTGAGCTTCCGGGTGAACGAGCCCGACGCAGCCGTGGCGTTGAGCCCGGCCTGAGGCGCTGCTGGCTCGAAGGTCGCTTGCGCGACCGCTCGCCGCGGCGCCTGTCGGGCGCTGAGCGCCCTCCCGGCCTGGTTCCGGGGCTGAGGGCTGTCGGGGCCGGCGTGGTGGGACGAGGCGGGAACGGGCGGACGATCTTCGGGTTGTCCGCCCTTTGCGTGCCGGAGTAGTCACTTTCTGTCGCGAGGGTGGCGCCGGATGGTGGCCGGGGGGTTGGGAGGGGGTCGCCGGGCGCAAAGGGGGTGGGATGTGACGAGGTGCGCAGCGGGAGATTGATGGTTAGGTGGCCTTGCGTTAGGTGAGCCTAACTGGCACTCTGTATTCGTTAGGGAAGCCTTAGCTAAGCGTTGATGCTAATGCGAGGAACCCGGACAACGAACCCGAAGTGCCTGGTCGGCGGTGGAACACGCCGGCCCGTCCCGCGTGGTGAGGTGCGGTGCTGGTCTGCTCGTGCTTTGCTGTGTCCGACCGGACGCTACGCAGCGTAATCGCCGCGGGTGCCCGCGATGCCGACGAGATCGGCGAGCGCTGTGACGCCGGCACCGGCTGCGGCGGCTGCCTCGAAGAGATCTCGGAACTCCTGCTGTGTCATCGCGGCGGCGAGCCGGTCGCTGGCACGGCGCGGGCCGCCTGACGCCCGCGCCGGCTGGGCCGTTCGACGACAACGCCCTCGCGGTGTTGTCGCGGCGGCCGCGGTCCAACGGCGCGGTGACGAGTGGAGGCCTTGCGTGGTCAGTGGCGACGACGAGGTGATCGAGATCCTGAACGCGGTGCTTACTAACGAGCTCACCGCGATCAACCAGTACTGGCTGCACTACCGGATCCAGGAACACTGGGGCTACCACGGGCTAGCGCACCATTACCGTGACGAGTCCATCGACGAGATGAAGCACGCCGACAAGGTCATCCATCGCGTGCTCTACCTCGACGGCCACCCCAACCTGCAACGGCTGCACACCTTGCGCACTGGCGAGACGGTGCCCGAGATGCTTGAGCTCGACCACGCCCGCGAGCTGGAGAACGTCGAGACGCTACGTAAGGGTGTGACGCTGTCTCGCGGCAAGTCCGACTTCGGCACCGCCGTCCTTTTCGAGGATCTCATCCACGAGGAGGAGGAGCACATCGACTGGCTGGAGGCTCAGCTCGAGCTGATCCGCCAGATCGGCGCGCCCGAGTACCTCTCCGAGCAGATCCACAAGCACAGCTCGGACTGACGCTCCGCGATCGGCGAGAGATCGAGTGGGCTGGACGCACGGAGGTGCGTCCAGCCTTCGTCTGTCGGTCGGCGGGGGAAGGGTCCTTGCTGCGCTGGGTGATGCGTTTGTGCGCGCCAGGTCTCCGGCTGGCGGGGAACGGATACCGGGCGGTGCGTGAGGAGGCCTGAAGCGGCTACGCTGCGTCGCCGTTTCGCGCCGCCAAGCGGACCTAACGGAATGTACTCGGACGACTGCCGCTAGACTGCCCAGCGGAGGGCCTGGCCAGCGCAGATGGTCGCGCGGCCAGGTAGACGCTGCGCGGGAGGTGCGTTGGTCGCCGCGGTGACTGGGCTGGTGGCCGACGCGGTCTCGGCTGGGCTGCTGGTGGTGAACACCGAGGGCCGGGTTGTCTGGGTCAACGCCGCACTGGCGGCGGTCGTAGGCGTCGCGCCAGGGGGCCGGGACGCGGGCGGCGGCTCCAGCGCCGGGGCCGCGGACGTGGCCGGTGAGGTCGGCGGTGACGACGCCGACGGCCGCTCCGACGAGCGGCTCATGGTGGATCTGCCGACAGACCTCCCAGCAGACCCCGCGGACCTGGTGGACCGGCTTCGCCGGCCCGGCGGGGAAACCGGGCCTGGGGACCGGCCGCTCGGGCGCGCTCAGGCGCGTCACGCGGTCGCGGAGGCGCGGCTGCCCCTGTCGGGCCTCGTGCCCGGCGCCGCTCCGGTCGACGTCCGCTGGACCGCGCCGGACGGGTCCGCCCGCTGGCTGCGGCTGCGCTGCCAGCTGCTCACGCTGCCCGGCGTCGGCTGGGCGGACGGCCTCACGCTCTATGAGCTCTTCGACGTCACCGCCGGCTACCAGTCGGACACCCTCGTGGGTGGCGACGACACCTGGCGGGGCACCTCCGAGTGGGACAGGGCTGCCTGGGGCCCGACCGCCGACGCGGCGACCGTCGCGATGGTCCGCCCCGCGGGCAGCCTGTCCTCGTCCTCGTCCTCGTCCTCGTCCGCCGGCGCCGGCGCCGTGTGGCCCGTCCTCCCGGACCAGCGCTCCTCGCCGGCTCCGCCGGCGGTCGCGACGTCGGAACGGCTCGACCGCATCGAGGTGCTCACCCGCACCGGAACCTGGGAGTGGGACCTGGAGACGGGCCAGGTGGCCCTGTCCCGCAACCTGCTCGCTCTGCTTGGTTTCGACCTGGCCGAGAAGGTCGACTTCCACCAGATCCAGTCCCAGCTGCCAGCCGTCGACAGGCGCGCGATCCGCCGCAAGATCGGCGACGCGATCAAGAACCCCGGCACGTTCACCTTCGTCCACCGGCTCCTCGGTCGCGGCGGCCAGGGCGAACGGGTCTTCGACTGCCACGGCGAGGCCGTCCCCGACGAGTCCGGGCGCGCGGCGCGCATCCTCGGTACCGCGCATGACATCACTGACCTGCACCGCGTCCAGCAGGAGCTGGCACACCTGGCGGAGCGGGACGCGCTGACCGGCCTGTTCAACCGGCGGGCCATCACCAGGGCGCTGCGCGAGCACCTCGCCGCGTCCCCCGCCGGCCGCGCCGGCACGCTGCTGATCATCGATGTCGACCATTTCAAGGACATCAACGACCTGCGCGGCCACGCTGTGGGCGACACGGTCATGCGCGGCCTGACGCAGATCCTGCGCGACGAGCTGCCGGAGGCGGTGCTCGGCCGGCTCGGCGGCGACGAGTTCGCCGTGGTGCTGCCGGACGGCGACGGCGCCGACGGCCTGGCCATCGCCGACCAGCTGTGCCAGGCCGTCGCGCGCTCGCCGATCCCGGTCGACGACCTCGCGCTGCGGGTGACGGTCAGCATCGGTGTGGTTCCGCTGGCCGCCGTCGAGGACGACACGGCCGCGCTCGCCCAGGCCGACCTCGCGCTCTACGACTCCAAGGGCGCCGGGCGCGACCGCGCCCGGCTGTTCAGCGACGAGCAGTACGAGCAGGCGGCGCGGCGGGTGTCCGTCACCCAGCGGGTGCGCGCCGCGCTGGAGGCCGGCACGCTCGCCGTCGACGCGCTGCCGCTGGTCGACCTCGCCGCCCGCCGGGTCATCGGCTACGAGCTGCTGGTGCGGCTGCGCGACGGGCTCACACCGGAGCTGTCGCCGCGGGAGTTCCTCGAGCCGGTCGAGCGGACCGAGCTGGTGCTTCGGCTGGACCGGTGGGTGGTCAGCCAGGCCGTCGCCGCGCTGATCGCCGACGGCCCGGACGGGTCGCTCTACCTCCACGTCAACATCTCGGCCCGGTCTGTCGAGGACCGGGGCTTCGGCGACTTCGTCCTGGACGCGCTGCGCATCGGCGAGGTGAACCCCGCCAGGCTGGGGCTGGAGATCGCGGAGCGGTCCACGCTGGTGACCATCGAGCCGGCCCGCCGGCTGGCGGCGAAGCTCACCGCGGCCGGCTGCCGGTTCATCCTCGACGACTTCGGCGTCGGCATGGGCTCCGTCGTCCACCTGCGCACGCTGCCGTTCAGCGGTATCAAGATCGATGGGGAGTTCGTCCAGCAGGCGGACGTCAACGCGCAGGACATCGCCCTCGTCGACGCGGTCGTGCGGATCGCCCGCACGCTCGGGATGTACACGATCGCGGAGAACGTCGACCGGGAGTCGCTGGCCAGTGCCCTGGGCGACATCGGCGTCGACTACGCGCAGGGTTTCCACGTCGGGCCGCCGCGCCCGCTCGCCGAGCTCCTCGCGGAGCGGTCCACCGCGGGCGACCCCGTGGAGCCCGACCACGCCGACGTCGAGCGGGCCGAGTTCGCGCACGCGGATGCGGGACGGGCCGAGTCCGAGCACGCGGCGCGCGAGCGGGCCGAGCTGGAGCGGGTGGAGTTCGAGCGGGTGGAGTTCGAGCGGGTGGAGTTCGAGCGGGCCGAGCTGGAGCGGGTGGAGTTCGAGCGGGCCGAGTTGGAGCGGGCCGAGCTGGAGCGGGTGGAGTTCGAGCGGGCCGAGCTGGAGCGGGCCGAGCGGGAACGTGCGGAGCGTGAGCGGGCCGAGTTCGAGCGAGCCGAACTGGAGCGTATGGAGCGGGAACGTGCGGAGCGTGAGCGGGCCGAGTTCGAGCGAGCCGAACTGGAGCACGTGGAGCGCGAGCGGGCTGAGCTGGAGCGCGCCCGGCGTGAGCGGGCCGAATTCGAGCGGGCCGAGCGCGAGCGGGCCCTGCGGCTGGAACGGGAGCGCGCGGAGCGGGACCGGGCCGAGCGCGAGCGGGAGCGGATCCGTCGGGAACGGCTCGAGGCGGAGCGCCGGCGCGCGGAGAACCGCGGCTCGGTGTCGTGGGAGCGGCCTGGGCTCGGCGACCTCCCGCCCGGTGCACCGCCTCCGACGGGGCCGACGTCCCTGACGTACCCGGCGTTCCCGGAGACGGTGCCGCCGCCGGACGGTGCGGGGGGAGCACCCACCTGGTCCTATGGGCCGGCGACGCCGGCGTACCCGCCGCCATATCCGTCCGTGGCGCCGCCGTCCGGTGACCAGGTGCCCGACTATCCGCCGACGGACGGGTTCCCGCTCGGTGGGCCGCCGAGCGCGCCGTTGCCCATCGGCGGCCTCGCCGGACCCGGCTTCCCCGACCCGGGCCGCACGGGCGGCGGGTTCTCCCGGGGTGCCTTCCGCCCCGGCGACCTGTCGGGCGAGGGCTACCAGGGCGGCGGGTACGGCGGCTACGACGCGTCCCGGCCTGACCCGCTCGGGCTCGACCGCGTCGGCTACCTCGGGCGTGACCCGCTGTTCGGCGCCCGGGTCTCCCCGCCCGACCCGGACGGCGACCGACCAGGCGGCGGCCCGGCGTCCGGCCGCCAGGACGGCCCACCTGGCGGCTGGGACGCGGCTGGCGCCTGGGGCACGCCCGGCGGCGTCGGACCGGCGCCGTGGGACATCGTGTCAGTGAGCGGAGTCGTCGCGGCCGGGCCTGGCCCCGACGCCGAGAAGGACACCGGCGGTTCCCGAACCGGGCTGGACATCGGCGGAGGGGCTGGTGGCCCGCTCGGCGCCGGCGGTCGGGACATGCGCGGCACCGCCGCCGACGCTGGCTCGGGCGCCGCGAGTGACGGGGGCCCTGGCGCCGCGGGCGATGGCGTCGACGGGCCGGCGTGGCCCGCCGGCAATGCCGGCAATGCCGGCAATGCCGGCAATGCCGGTGACGCCGGCCCGGTGGCCAGGGAACGTCCCGACCACGGTCCCGTGGGCTTCCAGAGCAACGAGGACGCCGGGAAGGCCGGTCCGGGCGCCGTCGCCGACGAGCCGGCCGGTGATGACCCAGGCCGCCCGCCGAGCGGCCGGTCCGCGCGCCGCCGGCCGGCCGGCGAGGACGGGGCCGCCGGGCGGCGGCGGGCCGGAGGCCTGCAATGGGTCCGGCGGCACACCCCCGACCCGCGCTCGGTGGCTGATGGCGCCGCCGGTGCCGACAGCCCGCCGCGGCAGGATGAGGCCTCGACGGGCGAAGGCGTGACCGACCCGGGCGGGGCGCGGCCGCAGGCCGGGGGACCGGACACGGACGACGACGCGCCGCCGCCAGCCCAGGACTCGGCCGACACCCAGGTCGTGACGATCAACAAGCTCGGCCAGCACCCCGGTGGCACCGTCAACGGCCTGTACCGCTGGCCGTAGCCCTTATGGGTCGCTGACTCTCCATCGCCGCGACCGCCGGTTCCGCATGGAGGCTGTGACCCGCGTTCGCGGCGGGGTGTCGTCTGGCGCCTGCCGCGGCTAGTGCAGCCCCGCGTAAGTCCTGCGGGGGTCGTGACTGCGTCGGTTTCAGGTGGCTTTGAGGAGTTCGCCAGTGTAGGTCCAGCGGTAGGGCTTCGCGTCGCGGTCGCGGACCTCGATGAAGTTGAGGATCTTGCCGGCGAGGTCCTCGCGGGAGGTGAAGCTCCCGCGCCGCAGGAGGCGGCGGGTCAGGGTGGAGAAGAACATCTCGACCATATTCAGCCAGCTGGCGTGCTTCGGGGTGAAGGTGACCGTGAAGCGCGGGTGTGCCGCGAGCCAGGCCCGGGTCTGGCGGGAGGTGTGCGCCGACCCGTTGTCGAGGATCAGGTGGATCTTCAGTGCCGGGTCGATGGCCTGGTCGAGCTGGGTGAGGAACCAGCAGAAGTTCGTCGAGTCGTTCCGGCCGGGGATGATCTCGCCGAGGACCTGGCCGGTCGTCACGTCCATCGCGGCGTAGAGGCTCACGGTGCCGTGCCGGACGTACTCGAACTCGCGGCGTGTCCGCAGGCCGGGCCGTTCGGGCCGGTCGGGGTGGCGCCGCGCGACCGCCTGGACCTGGGTCTTCTCGTCGACCGAGAGCAGCACCGCCCCCGCGGGCGGGTTCAGGTAGAGATCACAGACTGCGCGGGCCCTCACCGCGAAGTCGGGGTCGGCCGGCCGGTTGAGCCAGCCCCGGACCCGGTGCGGCCGCAGGTCCAGGTCCTTGAGGATCCGGCCGATCTGCGCCTCGGAGATCCCGACCGTGTCGGCCAGGTGCTCGGCCAGCAGGCGGTGCGACCAGTGGCTGTCGGCCTCCGGCGACGCCTCGGTCACCGCCGAGACGATCGCGAGCCTGGCGTCGGGGCCGTAACGCGGCGGCCGGCCCGACCGCGGCCGGTCGCCGAGGGCGGCCTCGCCCTCGGCGCGGAACCGGGCACACAGCCGGCGGACGGTGTCGACGTGCACCCGGTTGCGCCGGGCGGTGTCCGGGTGGCGCCGGCCGTGGGCGGCGTCCAGCAGGATCCGGGCCCGGCTCACCCGCCGCCACTCGGCGCGGGCGCAGCGGGCGAGCTTCTTCAGCCGCGCCCGCTGCGACGCGGTCAGTGTTATGTGAGGATCAGCCACCCACCACGATCTGCACCATCAGGCACCGGCCCGACCCGGCGGCGCGCCGCCGGGTCGACCATGGTGCCATGGCGACGATCCCCGACAGTGCCCGCGAGGCCCTCGAGACCGAGCTGGCCGCGCGCCGCGCCGAACGCTGGCCGACGCTGCGAGCGCTCGCGGTCCGCTACCACGGCGCCCACGCCTACATCGACGTCACCCTCCCCGACGACCCACCCGACGCCGAGCCCTACCCGCTGTTCCGGCTGACCCTCACCAGCCAGCCCGGCGCCTGGGAGTACGCCCTCTACAACGACAACCGCAGGCGCTACCAGCCCGCCTGGATGACCGGCGGCGAGCCCACCGGCACCCCCGCCCAAGCCCTCGACGACGCCTGCGAGCTCTACCACGCAGACCTCACCTACACCACCGACTGAACCCCCGCAGGACTTACGCGGGGCCGCACTAGCGCCCGCCGCGGCAGGCAGCGCGGCATTCCTCCGCTGTCCCGCGGCCGCGTCCCAACCGCGCCCGTGTCCTGACCTCGGTGTTTGCCGACCTCCGACGTGTTCCGACCGCGGCCGCGCCGTGGCCCGCCGGGGTAAGCCCGCCCTTCGCGGCGGCGGCATTCTGCCGCGAAGACGGGCTCTCTGGGGTTCCGGCGAGCCCGTAACCGGTTCACGACGTCGTGACAGGCGTAACACGGGCGTGCGCCGATGGGCCGGTGAACAGTAAGCGCGCACGTCGGTGAACGGTTGTCCGGAGTTCACCCGATAGTGGGGTCGCAATTCGCGAAACGACCTGGAAACACGTGTGTCCTGACGTAACGATCTGGTGACGGTGGCCCGCGGCGGTGGCGCCTGGATGATAATTGCCCTAACGTCAGGAGGTTTTTGGCCCGTACGTTTTCGCGGCTCCACTGGCCGCAAAAATGACGGGTCGCGCGGATTAACGTCCGGGTAACTCCGGAGTCCCATGCCGGTAACCGCTTTCCCTACACTGATCGATATCAGCGTCCTAGGGAGGGCAAGGAATTGTTCGGAAAGTCCTGGCGTAGGCTCGCACCGCTCGCGGTGCTGCCCGCTCTCCTGCTCGCGGCCTGTGGGGGGTCGGGGGATTCATCGTCTGACGGCGGCTCGTCGGACACGATCAAGGTCGGTCTGCTGCATTCGCTCAGCGGGACCATGGCCATCTCGGAAGTGACGGTCCGGGACTCCGAGCTGCTCGCTATCGAGCAGATCAACGCCAAGGGCGGCGTGCTCGGAAAGAAGCTCGTGCCGGTGGTCGAGGACGGTGCCTCCGACTGGCCGACCTTCGCCGAGAAGGCCCAGAAGCTCATCTCGCAGGACAAGGTCGCCACCGTCTTCGGTGGTTGGACGTCCGCGAGCCGCAAGGCGATGCTGCCGGTCTTCGAGCGCAACAAGGCGCTGTTGTGGTACCCGGTGCAGTACGAGGGCCTGGAGCAGAGCCCGTACATCTTCTACACGGGCGCCACCACCAACCAGCAGATCGTCCCCGGTCTGGACTACCTGAAGGAGCAGGGCAAGAAGAAGATCTTCCTGGTCGGTAGCGACTACGTCTTCCCGCGTACCGCCAACAAGATCATCAAGGCCTACGCCGCGGCGAACGGGATGGACATCCTCGGTGAGGAGTACCTCCCGCTGGGCTCCACCGAGGTCTCGACGATCGTCAACAAGGTCCAGCAGGCCAAGCCCGACTTCGTGTTCAACACCCTCAACGGCGACTCCAACGTGGCGTTCTTCAAGCAGCTGAAGTCCGCCGGCATCGGTCCGGACCAGATCCCGACCATGTCCGTGTCCATCGCCGAGGAGGAGGTCAAGGCGATCGGCACCGAGTACCTGGCGGGCCAGTACGTCGCCTGGAACTACTACCAGACGACGGACACCCCGGCGAACACCGAGTTCGTCAAGGCATTCAAGGCCAAGTACGGCTCCGACAAGGTGACCTCCGACCCGATGGAGGCCGGCTACAACGCGGTCAACCTGTGGGCGGCGGCGGTCGAGAAGGCCGGCACCACCGACGTCGAGGCGGTCAAGAAGGCGGCCGGCGGAATCTCGCTCGACCTGCCCGAGGGCAAGGTCACGATCGACGGCCCGACCCAGCACGTCTACAAGACCGCCCGGATTGGCCTTATCGGCGCCGACGGCCAGATCAAGTCGATCTGGGACTCGGGGGAGCCGATCAAGCCCGATCCCTACCTGAAGGGCGCGGAGTACCCATGGGCCAAGGGGCTGTCCTCGTAACCATCTGGAGGTAGCGGCCAAGGGCGCGCGAAAATGATCTTCTTTCGCGCGCCCTTTGGCTCTGGGCGCGTCGAGAAGATAACGGAGAACGGTTGAAGTGAACGGGTTCCTGAACCAGTTGCCGATCGGGCTGAGTATCGGGGCGGTGCTGCTGCTGGCGGCGCTGGGCCTGACATTCACGTTCGGCCAGATGGGCGTCATCAACATGGCGCACGGCGAGTTCATCATGGTGGGCGCCTACACGACGTACATGCTGCAGAGCTGGGCCGGGCACGAGGCGGTTATCGCGGCCCTGCCGGTGGCGTTCGTCGTGGCGGGTCTGTTCGGGGTGATTCTCGAACGGACGCTGATCCGCAGATTCTACGGGCGGCCACTGGACACGCTGTTGCTCACCTGGGGCGTCAGCCTCATCCTGCAGCAGCTGGTTCGGGACCTGATCGACAACCGCGGCGTCCAGGTCGTCGCCCCCGACTGGCTCATCGGGGGCGCGGATCTGGGCGGTATCCGGATTCCCTACAACCGGGTCTACATCTTCTGCCTCGCGGCGGTGTGCCTGGTGGGGATCTGGTTCTACATGAGCAGGACCCCGGCCGGCCGGCGGATGCGGGCCGTGATGCAGAACCGCGAGCTCGCGGCCTGCAGCGCGGTCCGCACCGACCGGGTCGACCAGATCACGTTCTTCATCGGCTCGGGGCTCGCCGGCGTCGCCGGGGTCGCGCTGACCCTGGTCGGCACGGTCAGCCCCACCCTCGGCACCAAGTACATCGTCGACGCGTTCCTCGTGGTCGTCGTCGGCGGTCTCGGCCAGCTGCGCGGCGCGCTGATCGCGGCGTTCGCGCTCGGCCTGCTCAACAGCTACGTCGAGTTCTGGTCGAACGCGAGCCTCGCGAAGGTGATCGTGTTCGTCGCGATCGTGGCCTTCCTGCAGGCCCGGCCCCAGGGCATGTTCGTCCTTCGCAGCCGGGCGCTCACGTGAGCCGGACCTGCCGGATCGGCTCCGCAGGCTCCGCAGGCTCCGCCGATCCGGCAGGGACCCCGGAGGACGAGGCCGCAGGGAGCGAGCGACGGAGTGAACCGGAGATGCAGAGCGCCCCGGTGACGGCCACCGAGGAGCCGACCGCGGCGCCGGAGAGCGGGACGGCCGCGGCGAGGAGCGGGTGGCGCGCCCGGCTGGTGACGCCCCAGCTACCGTGGCGGATCGTCTTCGTCGTGGTCATCGCGGTCGGCGTGATCGCTCCGTACGTGCTGGACCCGGCGTTCCGCCTGCCGCTGTTCACGAAGTACCTGTGCTACGCCATCGTCGGGATCGGCATCGGCCTCGCCTGGGGCCACGGCGGCATGCTCACCCTCGGGCAGGGCCTGTTCGTCGGCCTCGGCGGCTACTCGATGGGCATGTACCTCAAACTGCACGACGCCGGCCCCGGCCACGTCCCCGACTTCATGGACTGGAGCGGCGTCGAGAAGCTGCCCGCGTTCTGGGAGCCTTTCCGAAGCCCGGTCGTCGCGATCGCCGCGGTGATCATCCTGCCGATCGTGGTGGCGACGCTGCTCGGTCTGCTGGTGTTCCGCCAGCGGGTGCGCGGCGCCTACTTCGCGATCCTCACGCAGGCGCTCGCCGCCGCCTTCGTGATCCTGCTGATCGGCCAGCAGGGCTACACGGGCGGCACGAACGGCCTGACGAACTTCAGCGGGTTCTTCGGCATCGACACCTATGCCGACCAGGGCCACCGGACGCTGTACTTCATCACCGCCGGCGTGCTGCTGGTCATCTTCCTGCTGCTGCGCCTGGTGGTCGCGAGCCGGTTCGGCCGGCTGCTGCTGGCGATCCGGGACGGGGAGGACAGGGTACGTTTCCTCGGCTACGACCCGACCGTCATCAAGACGATCGCGTTCGCGATCTCGGCGGTGACCGCGTCGGTCGGCGGCGCGCTGATCGTGCCGGTGGTCGGCATCGTCAACCCCGGCATGCTCGACATCGTCCCGTCGATCGAGCTGGTGATCGCCGTTGCCGTCGGCGGCCGTTACTCGCTCGCCGGCGCCGTCATCGGCGCGGTCGTCGTGAACTGGGCGCGGTCGACGTTCTCCGAGGACTACCCGTCGGCCTGGACCTACTTCCAGGGCGCCCTGTTCATCGGCGTCATCGCCTTCCTGCCCAGGGGCCTCGCCGGGCTCCTCAAGCAGCTGCGTGACGGCGGGCCGGCGCTGATGAAGAAGCTGGGAATCATGCCCCCGTCCCGGCCCGCCCCACCCACCGCGCCACCGGCCGTCGCGCTGGCCGGCGACCAGACCGTGGTCGTGCCCGGGCAGGGCGCGTCCAGGCAGGAGGCGGTGTGATGCCGACGTCCGACGAGACCAGCACGGAGACCACCACCATCCCGGCCCAGCGCACCGCCGAGACCGGCGAGACGCTGCTGGAGGTGCGTGGGCTGCGGGTCGTGTTCGACGGGTTCGTCGCCATCGGCGGCATCGACTTCACCGTGAGCCGCGGCGAGCTGCGCTTCCTCATCGGCCCCAACGGTGCCGGCAAGACCACCCTCGTCGACGTCATCACCGGGATGACGAAGCCCGCCGCCGGCTCGGTGCGGTTCGCCGGGACGGAGCTGGTCGGCCGGCGCGAGTACCGGATCGTGAAGCTCGGGATCGGCCGGACATTCCAGACCGCGACGGTGTTCGAGGACCTCACGGTCCTGGAGAACCTCGACCTGGCGGCGAGCTTCCGCATGCCCGTCCCGAAGCTGTTCCTGCGGCGCAGGGGCGTCAGCGACCCGGTCGCGCAGGTCCTGGAGACGACGCAGCTCGCCGAGCTGGCCGACCGGAAGGCGGGGATCCTCTCGCACGGCCAGCGGCAGTGGCTGGAGATCGGCATGCTGCTCGCCCAGGACCCCCAGCTGCTGCTCCTCGACGAGCCCGTCGCCGGCATGACGAAGGACGAGCGGGAGCGTACCGGCGTCCTGCTCCAGCAGATCGCCGAGGAACGCACGGTCGTCGTCATCGAGCACGACATGGAGTTCCTGCGCCGGTTCGCCAGCGTCGTCACCGTCCTGCACGAGGGCAAGGTCCTCACGGAGGGCACGGTCGCCGAGGTCCAGGCGGACCCGCGCGTCCAGGAGGTCTACCTGGGCCGCAAGAAGGAAGACGACGAGTCTGGTGGGGCGGCCGCGGCCGCGCTTGGGCTGGAGGCCACCCCGTGAGCGCAGGAGCAAGCGAGCGGAGGTCTCGTCCGACGAAGGAGGACGAGGCCGAGCAGGGGTCCCCGTTCGGCGCGGATGCGACGAACGGGGGGGCGATGAGTGCGGCGACGGAGCGAACTCGAGGCACCATGAGCGACGAGCTGATGCTGAAGGTCACCTCGCTGGACGTCGGCTACGGCCGGGCGCAGGTCCTCTTCGGCGTGAACCTGGAGGTGCCCGCCGGGTCTCTGGTCTGCGTCATGGGCCGCAACGGCGTCGGCAAGACAACCCTGCTCAACGCCATCATGGGCATCCTGCCCCCCTCCGCAGGCACCATCGAGTTCCAGGGCCAGAACATCACCCGGATCGCGACCTACGACCGGGTAAGGCGGGGGATGGGCTACTGCCCGCAGGGCCATGAGACCTTCCCGCAGCTGACCGTCTTCGAGAACCTCCAGGTCACCTGGGAGGCGGCCAAGGGCAAGAAGGGCGCGATCGACGAGGCGCTGGACGTGTTCCCACGCCTGCGGCCGTTCCTGAAGCGCCGCGCCGGCTTCCTCTCCGGCGGCCAGCAGCAGATGCTCGCCATGGCCAGGGCAATGGTGACCGGGCCGAAGATGCTGATCCTCGACGAGCCGACGGAGGGCATCCAGCCGTCCATCGTCGCCGAGATCGAGGAGGTCATCGAGCGCCTGCACACCGAGGTCGGTCTCGCGGTCCTGCTCGTCGAGCAGTATGTCGACACCGCGATCAAGCTCGCTGACAGCTTCATCGTCCTCGACGCCGGCCTCGTTGCCCATGCCGGCACCGCCGCCGACCTCCACGACGCCGACCTGGTCCGCCTTCTCGCGGTTTGAGGCGGAAGCTGGGCGCCTCCGCCAGCGGGCGGAGGCGCCCAGCTTCCGCTGACTCCACAGCCGGGTGCCCCCGCGCGGGGCTCCGCGGGGGCGTCGGACCACATCGGCGTGGCTACGTGAACCGTTCCACTCGGTTACCGTCCGTAGCATGGGTGCGTCGTCGGGTCGTCGCGGCGTGGGTGCTCGGGGGATTCGCGTCGCACCGCTTCATCGGCGTGCCGCGCGGCCGGCCGGCCTGCTGATCGCCGCGCTGATGGTGACAGCCGGAGGTCAGCCGGCGGCCGTGCCGACGCCCCGGGCGGCGGACGCGGCGGCGGACGCGGCGGCGGGCCTGGCGACGCCGCCGCCCACCGCGGCGGACCCCCTGACCGCGCCGGACAAGCCCGGCAGCCATGGCGTCGGCTTCCGCGCGGTGACCATCGTCGACGCCGGCCGCCACCGCACCCTGATCACCTCCGTCTGGTACCCGACGCGGTCGCGGCTGCCCGCTCCGAGGGCCGCCGGCACCACCGGTCCCGCGAACGCCGCCGCCGGTGCCGCCGGCCGCTCCGGCACCGTCGACGGCCCACCGGCGGCCGGCGGGGCTGTCCCGGCGCGGTACGAGATAGCGCCGGAGGTGAGCTATCCGTCGCGGATGGCGGTTGTGGACGCGCCACCCGAGCGGGGGCCATTTCCCCTGGTGGTGTTCTCGCACGGCAGCGCGGGCAGCCGGGTGCAGTTCGCCTCGCTCGCCGAGGCCCTGGCCAGCCGCGGGTACGTCGTCGCCGCGCCCGACCACCCGGGCGACACGATGGCCGACGTCGCCGCGGGGCCCAGCGAGTCGCTGATCGACCTGGCGAGTGACCGCCCCATGGACGTCAGCGCGGTCCTCGACTGGATGCTCGGCCCCGGGCGTCCCTTCGCGTCGATCCTGTCGGCGGACAAGGTCGCGGTCGTCGGCTTCTCCTTCGGCGGCCTGACGGCGATCGCCTCGTCCGTGGGGCTGCTGCGTGCGCCCGCCGACCCCCGGGTCCGGGTGTCGGTGGGGATCTCGCCGGCGAGCGCCGCACTGCCCGCGAGCCTGCTGGCGCGGGTGCGGATCCCGACCCTGCTGATCGCCGGCACCGCCGACGGCGTCACACCTCCCGGGCCGGGCGCCGACCGGACGTTCCGTGAGCTCACCGGGTCACCCGGCCGGGCGGAGGTGGTTGTCACCGGTGCCACGCACAACTCGTTCGGCGACCTGTGTGACCAGGTGTACCTGACGGCGGACGGGCGGGTGCCCGCCGGGATCCGGCTGCGCATGCAGCTGGGGGCGCTGCTCACCTGCCTGCCGCCGCTGGCCGACGCGGCGCTCGCCCAGCAGATGGCCCGCTGGTACACCGTCGCCTACCTGGAGCGCCACCTGCGCGGCGACACCCGCTACGACCGGTACCTCACCCCCGCCGCCGCGACCGCGCAGCCGCTCCCGGTAACGCTCCGCGCGGCGCCCTGAGGGGAGATCCAGGCGAACGGGCCGTCAGGGCGAGCGGGTCGGCGGGCGAAGGACGTGGCTCACGGAGCGGACGGCGGGCTGGTGGGCGGCGGCGCGCGGGGCGCCGCGGGCGGTGGCGCGGGTCGTCGAGCGCACCGGTTCCTCGTCCGGATCGGCGGCGGCCTCGTCGGCGTCCTCGGCCTCGGGCGCTTCGCCGCCGGCCACCTGACCGTGGGAACCGTTGGGGTGGCCGCCCGGTTGACTGCCGTTGGGATGGTCGCCGTTCGTGCTGAGGGCGTCCAACCGGTGGCTGGCCTCGCCGCCGCCCCCGTCGCCGTTCGACCCGGTGGCGCCGTCCCAGATCTCCGGGTCGATGTAGATAGCCCGGGTCATCCCGCCATGACCGTGGATGGCGAGCAGGGTCTCCATGTTCGGGTAGATGGTGGTCGACTCCAGTCCGGAGGCCCACCAGAGCACACAGGTACCGTCCGGCGCCTGGGCGCCAAACGCGACGGCGCCAGTCCCGGACACCCCGGACACGTCCACGTCCCGCTCGAGCTGGAACCTGCGCACCTGTCGCGCGGACATCGCCTGGGATGACCTCCTCGTGGAGCACCAGCGTCCCCGCGCCGCCCGACCGGCCGCAGTGACTGTAGAACTGGCACGGTACCGACCTCGAGGCCGGACCGACGACCGGGCACTGGCCAGTCCCAGACCGGTCGGCACACGGTAGCGGTTGGAGCCCGCCCAGGTCATCCCTTTCCGTCTTACGGCCACTACTATTCCTGACCGCCATCGACCACCCGCAGGTCAGCACGACCCGCCGGCCAGTCCGGGACCACAGCCGGCTCGGCCCTCGGGATCACGGCCGGCGATCCCGCCGACGTCAGGTGAGCGGGCGGAAGGAGCCGGTGGGGCGGTCGAAGGCGTCGTGGGTGTAGACGGCAAGCGTCGCGGCGAGGTCGAGGGGCTCCACGCCGTGGGCGGCGAGGGTGAGCCAGAGGCCGGACATGAGCACGAGGCCGTGGTGCAGCAGGCACTCGGGATAGCCGGCGACGCGGGTGGCCGCGGCGGAGTGGAATGCCTGCGCGGCCGAGGCGTCGTCGGTCAGGGCCGCGAGCGCGCCCGCGCGTACCTGGGCGGTGAGGAACTCCCAGACCTGTTCCGTCTCCGGGGCCTGGGGACCCCGCCAGACGCCGCCGAACGTGAGCTGGCGCAGCACCTCCGTCGGGGCGTAGCCGGTGCGCAGGTGCAGCACCACCGCCCAGGAGGCGGTCAGCCAGCAGACCGCGCGCAGCGTGGGCATCGGGTCGCCGGTGAGCCTGTCGGCGAGGGCGCCCTCGGCGTCGGCCCGGCTCGCCGGGTCGAGCCAGCGCAGGACCTCGCGCTCGACGGCGACGATCTCCGCGATGGGCAGGTCGGCGGGATGCGGACGGGCAAGAGCCGCGGCCCGTCGGGAGACGGTGTCCACGAGTGCCAACGCGCCTGGCTCAGGAAGCGTCTGCCAGGCAAGACCCGCTGGCGCCATGCCGACACGCTAGCCCCCGTCGCCCCCGCTCCACCAAATGGCCACATGATTCGGTGCGCCGATGCCGGTTTTCCCACTGCGCGTGACGAACCATGACCCACCCGGCGCCGGGCGCCGGGGCCCCGGGTGGCCGCCCGGGGCGGATCCGGTGCGTGCCATGCCACAAGGGCCCTCGGTGACCCGCGTCAGCGGGTCACCGAGGGCCCTGTCCGTGGCAGCGCGGCGAGACCCCGCGGGTCGGAGCCCTCCCGCTGTGGCGGGGCCGGTGGCTCGGACACCTTCGGCGTCACCCAGGACCGGCGCGGGGCCGGGTGGCCTGGGCGCCGGTCAGCCGCCCAGGAGGTCGAGGACGGCCGACGAGGGGAGCTCGTCGGCCGCCTCGGCCAGGTGGCGGCGCCAGAGCGCCTCGGCGGCGTCCGATTCGCCTCGCTCGATCAGTTCGACGAGGCGGTTGTGGACCTCCTGGTGCTCGGCCAGCGAGCCATGCGTGTCCGCGGTGACGGTGGATCCGGCGACATCCGAGTGGTCGCCCGGCTGGTGGCTGGTCGCCGCGTGCAGGATGTGCCGGAGCATGTTGTCGATCACCGTGAGTGTCTGGTTCCCCGCCAGCTCGACGAGCAGGTGATGGAACCTGTTCAGGGACACCCATGGGTCGGGAGTGACGGTGTCCAGGCCCGCGCCGGCGGCGCCGAGCTGGCCCGCGCCGTGCCCGCCGGGAGCGCCGTGGCTCCCCTGGCCGTCCCGTCGGCCGCCGTCGATCGCCGCCGCGGACTCGGACAGCGCCGCGCGCAGCCGGCCCAGCGCCGGCTGCGCCGGTGCCTCGGCGAGCATCCGCACCGCCGGTGTCTCCAGCGACGCGCGCGCGTGCTGGACGTCGGAGACGGTGGTGCGGCGGTGCTCGAGGACCAGGCCCGCGTAGCGCGCGGCCACGTGGCCGTCCGGCCGGTGGACCCGGGCGCCGCCGTGAGCGCCCCTGCGAACCGAGATGAGCGCCTCGGACTCCAGCACCCGGAAGGCCTCGCGCAGCGTCGGCCGGGAGACGCCGAACTGCTCCATCAGTACGGCTTCGGGCGGCAGAGCGTCGCCTTCGACCAGCTCGCTGCGCACGATCTGGCGGCGCAGGTGCGCCGCCACGAGTTCGGCGGTTTTGGGTACCCGCACGTGCCGTCCGACGCGCCCGTCGTCGAGCACGGTGGTCGGGGTCGGGCGCGCGACGCCGGCCGAGCCGAGGCCGCCGGCAACCCGGGTCACGCGGACCGGGTGCACGGACCGTCGCGTCGCGTCCAGATTCGTGGCCGGTTGCAGTAACGCCATGACGTCGTCCCCCTGTAGGTGGCGGCGGCCTGCCGCCAGGCCGCGTGGATCGCTGTCGCGATGTCGCCGCGAGTCTTACAGGGGGTGCTGTAGTCGTACGGTTACGGGTAAGGTAATACCACGGTGTGATACGAATAATGTAACACACTGTGAAGATTGTTGATTACTGTCTGTATATATAGATGGAGTGCTGACCATCGGTGACCCCCGGGTCGGGCGCACCCATCAACGGCTGGCGACCTGCGATTTTACGGTTGCGGACGGCGATATGCGCTCAGGGCCACCATGGTCCTGGCGAGCACGCTCGGTGGCGCATCCGCGGGGCCGAGTTCCACGTCGACCACGGCCAGTCGCCGCCCGACATGTCGGACCGTGGCCACGGCCGCCACGTCGTCCTCCATCGGCAGTGGGCGGATCACCGTCAGGTCCAACGACAGGACATGGATGGCCGACCCGGTCGGCAGCCGGCGGGCGAGCACGGTGCTGACCGCCGCGTCGGCGAGCGCGCAGCAGGCGGCGGCGTGGACCCGGCCGAGCCGGTTCGCGAGCCAGCCGGCCGGCGGCAGGCGCAGCAGCAGCCGGTCGCCCTCGCCGCGGACGTCCGCGCCGAGCGCACCGAGCAGCGGGTGCGGCGGCGGTAGGTGACTGACGGGCCCGCTCGCCGTCTCGTCCCTGGTGGCGACGCCCGCCTCGTCCGCCTCGCGCTCCGGGCCGACCGGGCGGGGCCGGTCGCTCGCCGCGGGCTCGTCCAGGCGTGGGGCCGCGGCGGCGGCGGTGCCCTTCGCCGGTACGACCGGTGACGAGGCGGCCGGGTGGACCACCGCGCAGATCGCGGACGCCTCGGCCAGCGGGCGGCCGTCGGGCGTGCTGACCGTCGCGGTCGCCCGCCGTAGCCGGGCATCCGGCTCGTCGCCGTCGAGGGTGGCCACCGACGCCTCGGCGCGCAGCCGGACCGGTCGTTCACGCGGGCGGTCGGCCGCCGGGTCGGGGATGAACATCGACGCGGGTGGGCGTGGCCCGTCGGCGTCGTCCGGGTCGGACCAGCCGGCGGCCGGCCCGTGGGTGCGCAGCTGCAGCGCGGTGGTCACGGTCAGATCGCCGGGACTCAGGCAGGTCCCGGCGGCGGAGGCGACCGCCATCTCGGCGAGGGCCGCGACGGCGGTGGTACTGAGCCGGGGGCCGGGCGCCGGGCCGGTCAGCCAGGTCGGCACCGTCATCATGAGGCTGGCGAGCCCCTCGGCGGCCGTCAGCACCCGGGTGCCGGCCGCATCCCCAAACGGGTCGCCCGGCGATACGCCCGCGTCGTCGGCCAGCTCGCCGCCTGCCGCGTCGGGGACCGTCGCGCCCGCGACCGGAGCTTCGGCGCCCATGGGCCGCGCCTGGCGGAGATCCTGGGGGCCGTCGGCGCCGGAGACCGCCGGGCGGGGCGGCGGGAGCGGGGCGGCGGGGCCGGCGACGGCACGGGACCAGGCACTCAGCCGCCGCAGGCTCTCCAGCCGCGCGGCGCCGCCGACCACCGCGAGGTCGCCGCCGGCCATGGTGTGGCCGCCCTCGGCCTGGGCAAGGTTGTCGGCCTGGGCGAGGTTGTCGCGGAGCGCCGGGGCGCCGGTCGACGGCCCGGCGTCAGGGCGGGCAGCGGCGCCTGCCGGCGTGGTGTCCGCCAGGGCGGCGCGGGGCGGGCGGTCGCCCGGCCCACCGCCACGCCTTGCCAGGGGCCGCGGCGGTGACGCGACGTTGGTGCCCGCCGACGGCGTGGGTGCGCCGTCGGTGGCCAGGATGTCCGCCTCGTCCCCGATCACGGGGTTCTGTCTAGCAGGATCGGGCCGCCTCCAGAACGACCGCCCCTGCTCGGGTGACGGGGATCACGTTTGAATTTCTACATAGAACATGACGCATTGCGAATGTCGTGGTTATTTCACATCTATGTCGGAATAGCCGGGATTATCCGTCCCGTCATCCCGCCTCGGCGCGGACAGGCCGTGGAACATGTTGTGTGGATCGATGTGGGTCGGTGTGAATCAGCAGGGGCGCCCGGTCCCCGCCGGTTCCGTCTCTCAGGTGGAACCGGCGGGGAAGCGGGGTCACGCCGCGACGGGCGTGAACTCCTCGGCCTCGAGGGTCACGGCGACGGCATGGACCACGGAGGCGATCCGGAGCGCGTCCTGGACGGCCTCGCGGGCCACGCCCCGGCCGCGCAGCTCGTGCTCATGCGCCTGCAGGCAGCGGCCGCAGCCGTTGACCGCGGAGGCCGCGAGCGACCACAGCTCGAAGTCGACCTTGTCGACGCCCGGGTTGGCGATCGCATTCATCCGCAGTCCGGCCCGCAGCCGGTCGTACTCCTCGTCCTCGAGGAGGTGTAGCGACCGGTAGTAGACGTTGTTCATCGCCATCAGCGCCGCGGCCGTCCTCGCCGCGCGGTAGGCCTCCGGCGACAGGTGCCCGCGTACCTCGGCGTCGAGCTCGGCGATGACGGTGCGGCCCCGGCTGGCGAGCGCGGCGGTCAGCACCGTGCCCCACAGCTGCTGCTCGGTGAGCTGGGTCTGGCTGGTGACCGAGCCCAGGTTGAGCCGCAGGTCCTTGGCATACTCGGGCAGCGCGGCGCGCAGGGTATCGACGCCCATCAGGCCGGCACCTCCACCTTGCCCTGCTCGGGGACGAGCTTGCCGCCGACCGACAGCGTGTTCTGGCCCTTCTGCCAGTTGCAGGGGCACAGCTCGTCGGTCTGCAGGGCGTCGAGCACCCGCAGGACCTCGTTCGGGTTACGGCCGACGCTGCCGGCGGTGACCATGGTGAACTGGATCACGCTGTCCGGGTCGATGACGAAGGTCGCCCGCTGGGCGACTCCGTCCGCACCGAGGACACCGCAGGCCGCCGTGAGCTCCTTCTTGATGTCGGCGAGCATCGGGAACGGCAGGTCGCGCAGGTCCTCGTGGTTCTGCCGCCACGCCAGGTGGACGAACTCGCTGTCGGTGGAGACGCCGAGCACCTGGGCGTCCCGGTCGGCGAACTCCTCCTTGAGACGGCCGAACGCGGCGATCTCGGTCGGACAGACGAAGGTGAAGTCCTTCGGCCAGAAGAAGACGACGCGCCACTGGCCGGGACGGCTGACGGAGGTCTCCTGGATGAACGCGGTGTCGGCGTCGTTGGAGACGACGGCGGTCAGGTCGTATGTGGGGAAAGCGTCACCGACGGTAAGCATGGTAGCGCGTGTCCTCTCTCTTGGATGATCCGCGTGGGGCGGTGTCCGGGTGGTGCCGGGGCGCCGCTCGCCCGTCTCGCCGGGCGCCGGCCTCCGCCGGGCGGCGCGCGGGTGGGGCGGCTGGCCTGCTCGTGGTGCGCGGTCTCGTGGTGCGCGGTGCTGGTCTCGGTACGGGCGCGGAGGACCGGTACGGGGTGCCCTGATGGACGGGCGGGCCGGCCGGTCTGCCCGTCCCCACCTGAGACTGGCTGCGCTTGAGGGTCCTGTCCCTGGTCGCTGGGCAGATCGAAGGGGTGTCGGGATCCGGTCCGTCAGGGCCGTGTGTCCACTGTGGATCGGCCCGACTCAGAAGAGAAATCGAAAGATTCCGAAGAATTGATAGCGTTTCCCTATGGCCAAGCCCCAGCCCACGCTGGCTCAGCTGCGCGCGCTCGTCGCCGTGGCCGAGCACCGCCACTTCGGCCGGGCCGCCGCCGCGCTGCACGTCAGCCAGCCGACGCTCTCGAGCGCCGTCGCCGCGCTCGAGAAGACGATGGGCGTCCAGCTCGTGGAGCGGACCACCCGCAGCGTGCTGCTGACCCCCGTCGGCGACGAGGTCGTCCGCCGCGCCGGCGACGTGCTCACCGCCGTCGACGACATCGTGACGGTGGCACTGCGCGCCCAGGCCCCACTCACCGGCGACATCACGCTCGGTGTCATCCCGACGGTCGCGCCGTACCTGCTGCCGCGGCTCATGCCGATGCTGCGTGACATCCGGCCGGAGGCCCGGTTCGCGCTGCGGGAGGAGCAGACCGCCCCGCTGCTGGCCAGCCTGCGTGCCGGCGCGACCGACGTCGCGCTGCTGGCCCTGCCGATCGAGGAGCGAGGGATCGCCGAGATCCCCATCTACGACGAGGACTTCGTGCTCGTCACCCCCGACGGCCACCCGCTGGCCGGCGGCGCCGCGGTTCCGGTCGCCGCGCTCGGCGGCCAGGACCTGCTGCTGCTCGAGGACGGCCACTGCTTCCGGGCGCAGGCGCTCGAGGTCTGCCACGAGGCCGGCGCGCGCGAGCGCTCCTCGCTGCGGGCGGCGAGCCTGTCGACGGTCGTGCAGATGGTCGCCGGCAACCTAGGCGTCACCCTGCTGCCCGCCTCCGCTGTCACCGTCGAGGTCGGCGAGGGCCGGGGCAGGGGGCTCGCCGTGGCCACCTTCCGCACCCCGCCGCCGCGGCGGCGGATCGGCCTCGCCTACCGCGAGACCTCGGCCCGCGCCCGCGACTGGTCCCTGCTCGCCGCCGATATCCGGGGCTCCCTACCCGGGACCGCCCTGCCGCTCGTCCCCGTGGCCGACTGACGCCGGCGCCGCCGGTGCGGCTGGCGATGCCGGTGCGGCTGGCGCCGCCGGTGCGGCTGGCGATGCCGGCGAGGTCGGCCGCGGCGACGCCTGCCGTACGGACGCTGGCGCCGGGGCGACCGGCGTGACGGAGCACTGCCAGCGAGGGCCGAGCGTGATGGTGAGAACGGCTGGCTCGGCGTGGTCGACCTGCAGTGTCACGTGGTCGATGTGCCAGCGCTCCCGCAGCAGCAGCCGCGCCGTGTTCTGGACCCGGTGGCAGTCGCCGCCCTCGTCCACCAGCAGGTGCGCGGACAGCGCCGGCAGGCCCGAGGTGACCTCCCAGACGTGCAGGTCGTGGACGTCCGCCACCTCGTCGATCGAGGCGAGCGCCTGGCCGATCTCGGCCGGGTCGACGCCGACCGGCGCCGCCTCCATGAACACCCGGCCGGTGTCGCGGATCAGCCCGGCACCGGCGCGAACCATCAGGCCGGCGACGACCAGCGCCGCCAGCGGGTCCGCCCGGGTGAAGCCGGTGACTATGATCACCAGCCCGGCGGCGGCCGTCGCGATGAACGCGAACAGGTCGGTGAGCACGTGCTGGAAGGCGCCCTCGACGTTCAGGCTGCGCCGGTCGGCGCGGGCCAGCAGCGCCGTCGCGGCGAGGTTGACCACGACGCCCACCAGCGCCGTGACGAGCACCGGGACGCCAGCCACGTCGTTCGGGTGGGCCAGGCGCTGGCCGGCCTGGACGGCGAGCACCGCGGCGAGCGCCAGCAGCGCGAAGCCGTTCGCCTGCGCCGAGAGGATCTCCACCCGCCGCCAGCCGTAGGTGAGCCGCCCACCCGCCGGCCGGGCCGCCAGCCGCATCGCGACCAGCGCCAGCACCAGCGCCCCGGCGTCGGTGAGCATGTGCGCCGCGTCGGAGAGCAGCGCGACCGAGCCGGCGATGATGCCGACGACGACCTCCACCAACAGGAAGCCGCCGATCAGCGCGAGCGCCGCCCACAGCAGACGCGCGTCCGCCGTCGCCGACGGCCGATGCACATGCCCGCCGTGCCCGCCCCGGTGCCCGCGGCCGTCGCCGTGCCCTTCGTCGTGGCCTTGCTCGTCGCCGGCGTGCCTGCCGTCGTGATGCTCGTCGTTCACGTGGCCGTGGTCGTCCTGGTGCTCGTACCGGTCGCGGTCCGGGCGCCCGTCGCGGGGCGGATGGCCAGCATGGGCGCCGGCCAGGGGCTCCCCGGCTCCTCGGCTGCCCGCCGGGTCCGCGGCCGGATCGTCCTTGCGGAGACGGCCGGCGTGCGGAGTGCCGCCTGGCTGGGGCGCGAGCCCGCGGGCGCCGTCGACGCCCGCGCCGTCCTGGATGCTCACGGGTGCGCGGACCCCGTGAGAACGCGCCGGCCGGCCGTGCGCGCCGTGATTTCCCGGACCCCCGTCGAAATGCGCGCCGATTCGGTTTCCGAAACCATTTTCACTGCATTCGGACCGGTATTCGCGGGCATGCTCGCAACCCTACGCCGCGAGCCCTGGAGCCGACGCCGCTCGTGCTGGCTATCGCTCGGCGTGACCGGGGCGCCTGGCGTCCCGCGGGCCTTGCCGGGCCCGCGGAGAGGCCCGCTCGTCACCTCCGGGGGCCGGCCCGCGGCGCCGGGCCACCGGACAAAACGGTAAACTGTTGGCATTGTCACCGATTGTGACGCCTGGAATGTAGGTTTCACAGCGGAACATCGGGAAGATCCCGATCAGTGGACATGCCGTTGTAACGGCCCCGACGTAGCGTGGGAGAACATGAGCGGCGCGCCCATTCCAGCCGTCGGCGTCGAGGAGGAGTTTCACATCCTCGATCTGGCCACCCGGCAGCTCGTGCCCCGCGCCGGCGAGATCCTGGAACAGTTGCCCGCCGGCCCTTTCGCCCCCGAGCTGCTGAACTCCGTCGTCGAGACGAACAGCGCTCCCACGCGGGATCTGGCCGCGCTTCGCGCCGACCTCGTCGACCTGCGCCAACGCCTCGCCGCCGCTGCCGAGCCGCTCGGCCTCGGCCCCGCGGCGGCCGGCACCGTCCCGATCGTCGACCCGACGATCCTGGAGATCAACAGCGACCCGCGCTACCTGCAGATGACCGAGGAGTACCAGATCCTCGCCCGCGAGCAGGTGATCTGCGGCGCCCACGTGCACGTCGACGTCCCCGACCGGGAGACCGCGATGGCGGTGATCGCCCGCGTCGCCCCGTGGCTGCCGCTGCTGCTCGCCGTCTCGGCCAGCTCACCGTTCTGGCAGGGCGCCGACAGCGGCTACGCGAGCATGCGCACCATGGTCTGGGGGCGCTGGCCGACCGCCGGCGTAGCCGGGACGTTCCAGACGGCCGCCGAGTACGAGCACCTGGTCGCGGACCTGGTGAAGTCGGGCGTGATCAGCGACCCGGGCATGGTCTACTTCGACGTCCGCCCGTCGGCCCACCTGCCCACGCTCGAGATGCGCGTCTGCGACGCCTGCCCGGACGTCGACACCGTGGTGCTCGTCGCCGGCCTGTTCCGCGGCCTGGTCAGCCATGCCATCGAGACGATCGAGACCGGCGCGCCGTTCGGTGCCCCCCGCCCCGAGCTCCTGCGCGCCGCCATGTGGCGCGCCGCCCGCTCCGGGCTGGAGGGCGACCTGATCGAGCTGTCCGGCGTCGGTGCCGGGCCGGTGCCGGCCGAGGACCTGCTGGCCCGGCTGCTGCAGCAGATTCGCCCGCAGCTCGCGGCCGCGGGGGACTGGGAGCTGGTCGGCGGCCTCGCGGAGCAGGCCGTCGACCGGGGCAGCGCGGCGGCCGCGGCCAGGCGTGCGTTCCATCGGCGCGGCCTGCTCACCGACGTCGCGGACCTCGTGCTGGCGCGGACCCGTCAGACCGGACCCGCCACCACCGCCTCGGGCACGCCCGCCGGCGTCCCCGTCGCCGCCCGCGTTCCCGCCGGCGCCGGCGCGGGTGCCGACCAGGCCCCGGCGGCGGCCGAGGGCTCCACGGGGCTCGTGCGCGCCGAGCGGGTGGCGCCGACGCTGCTCGCCGGCTACCTGGCCCATCCCGGTTTCCACGCCGGCGGCGTCGACGAGGCGGTCGACGCCCGGGGCCCGGTCCGCTCGCCGTACCGGGGGGTGCTGCGCGCCCTGGAACGGCTCGGCCCTGACGTCCTGACCGCGCGCTGCGCCGCCCTGGTCGCCGAGCAGGAGTCCCGGGGGATGGTGTTCCGGGTCGCAGGCGAGGCCGAGGGCCGCCCGCTGCCGTTCGACCTCGTCCCGCGCATCGTCGAAGCCGACGACTGGGCGACGATCAGCGCCGGCCTCGTCCAGCGCGTCCGGGCGCTGGAGGCGTTCCTCCGCGACGTCTACTCCGACCGGTTCGCCGTCGCCGACGGGATCGTCCCCGACTGGATCGTCACCGCCTCGCCCGGCCTGCGCCACTGGGGCCACGCCGTCCCAGCGGGGACGATCCGCGCGACCGTCAGCGGCATCGACCTGGTCCACGACCAGGACGGCCGGTGGCTGGTGCTCGAGGACAACCTGCGGGTCCCGTCCGGCGCCGGCTATGCGGTCGCGGTCCGCCGGCTGACCCGCGCGACGCTGCCGGAGCTGTCCTCGCCGTCGGGCATCCTCGGCCTCGAAGGGGTGCCGGCGCTGCTGCGCACCGCGCTCGTGGCCGCCGCCCCCGCCGGCGCCGGCGGCCGGGACGGGCTGGGCGAGCCGGCGCTCGCGGTGCTCACCTCCGGCCCGCACGACTCGGCCTACTTCGAGCACGCCTTCCTCGCGGACCGCATGGGCGTTCCGCTGGTACAGCCGGCGGACCTCATGGTGGAGGACGACGTCGTCAGCCATCGGGTGCCGGGCGGCAGGCGCCGGCGGGTCGACGTGCTCTACCGCCGGATCGACGAGGACGAGTTGTTCGCCGCCCTCGGCGCGGATGGCGCGCCGCTGGGTCCCGCGCTCATCAGCGCGCTCACCGCCGGCACGCTTTCCCTCGCAAATGCCCCCGGCAACGGCGTCGCCGACGACAAGGTCGTCTATGCGTACGTCCCCCGGATGATCAACTACTACCTCGGTGAACGCCCCCTGCTCGACGACGTCCAGACCTACCTCTGCGGCGACCCCGACCAGCTCGACCACGTGCTGCGCCATCTCGACGAGCTGGTCGTCAAGCCGACCGACGGCTACGGCGGCGCCGGCGTGCTGATCGGCCCCGCGGCTGAGCCGCACGAGCTGACGGCCGCCCGCGAGCGCCTGCTGGCCGAACCGCGCCACTGGATCGCGCAGGAGGTCGTCTCCCTGTCCACTCATCCGACCTGGCCCGGCATCGACCCGTCGGACGGCGATGGTGCGGCACCCGTCAGCGCCACGGCCACGGACGTCGGCAACCGGACCAACGGGAGCGCGAGCCGGCTCGAGCCGCGCGCGGTCGATCTGCGGGCGTTCGTCTATGAGGGCGAGCAGACCGTGGTGGCACCAGCGGCGCTCAGCCGGGTCGCCCCCTCCGGCAGTCTCGTCGTCAACTCCTCACGCGGCGGCGGCTGCAAGGACACCTGGCTCCTGCGCGCCTGACGGCGGCGCCCGCGTCGGCGCCGTTCGGTGATCAGCCATGAACGACGGGAGGCGGTCGGCGGCCGAGGGCAGTCCCTTCCAGGCGTGAGCACGAGTACGTAACGCGGCGCGGCGTGCGCCTTGAAGGCCGATTCGGGAGATCCAGGGAGCGGACATGTGCGGGCTGAGCGGTGAACTACGACTCGACGGACGGCCGGCCGACGTCGCGGCGGTCGCACGGATGACCGCCGCGATGCAGCGGCGCGGACCGGACGGCGTCGGGGTCCATGCGGCGGGGCCGGTCGCTCTCGGCCACCGGCGGCTGAAGATCATCGACCTCTCGGAACGCGGCGCCCAGCCGATGAGCGACGCCGAACTGGGCCTCACCGTCGTCTTCAACGGCTGCATCTACAACTACCGCGAGCTGCGCGACGAGCTGGCGGCCGCCGGCTACCGGTTCTTCTCGACGTCGGACACCGAGGTCGTGCTCAAGGCCTACCACCGCTGGGGAACGCGCTGCGTCGACCGCTTCGCGGGCATGTTCGCCTTCGCCGTGCACGAGCGTGACTCCGGCCGGGTGGTGCTCGCCCGCGACCGGCTCGGCATCAAGCCGCTCTATGTCACCGCGGACGCGCACCGGATCCGGTTCGCCTCCACGCTGCCGGCGCTGCTCGCCGGCGGCGGGGTGGACACCGACATCGACCTCGTCGCCCTGCACCACTACCTGTCGTTCCATGCCGTCGTGCCCCCGCCGCGCACGATCCTCACCGGCGTGCGCAAGCTGCCGCAGGCGACCATCCGGGTCATCGAGCCCGACGGCACCAGCACCGACGAGGTCTACTGGCGGCCCGACTTCACCCGCCAGGCCGAGCAGGCCAGCTGGACGCCGGCCGACTGGCGCGACGCCGTCGGCGAGCGGCTGCGCACAGCGGTGCGCCGCCGGATGGTCGCCGACGTCCCGGTCGGCGTGCTGCTGTCCGGCGGGCTCGACTCCAGCATGATCGTCGCGCTGCTCGCCGAGGCCGGGCAGGCGGACCTGGCGACCTTCAGCGTCGGCTTCGAGGCGGCTGCCGGCGAGTCGGGCGACGAGTTTCACTACTCGGACATCGTGGCCAAGCACTTCGGCACCGACCATCACCAGATCATGGTCCCCGGCGAGGCGCTCCTGCCGGCCGTCGACGCGGCGGTCGAGGCGATGAGCGAGCCGATGGTCAGCCACGACTGCGTCGCGTTCTACCTGCTCTCCCAGGAGGTCAGCCGGCACGTCACCGTGGTGCAGTCGGGCCAGGGCGCCGACGAGGTGTTCGCCGGCTACTCCTGGTACCCGCCGCTGGCGGGCGTTGCGCGCGGCCAGGCCGTCGACGCCTACCTGGGGGTGTTCTCCGACCGTTCGCACGCCGACATCGCCGCGGTCGTCGCGCCGGGCTACGCGCTCGAGACCGACGCCAGTCGCGGTTTCGTCCAGGGACACTTCGCCGCCCCCGGCGCCGAGACCGTCGTCGACGCGGCACTGCGGATCGACTCCACGATCATGCTCGTCGACGACCCGGTGAAGCGGGTCGACAACATGACGATGGCCGCGGGCCTGGAGGCGCGGACGCCGTTCCTCGACCACGAGCTGGTCGAGCTCGCCGCCGCCTGCCCGCCGGAGCGCAAGCTCGCCGCCGGGGGCAAGGGTGTGCTCAAGGACATCAGCCGCGCGCTGCTGCCCGCCGAGGTCATCGACCGTCCGAAGGGCTACTTCCCGGTGCCGGCGATCCGCCACCTGTCCGGCCCGTTCCTCGACCGGGTCACCTCCGCGCTCTCCGACCCGGCCGCCCAGCGCCGCGGCCTGTTCCGCCCCGACTGGGTGAAGACCATGCTCGCGGCCCCCAACGACAACCGCACTCGGCTCGGCGCCAACGCCCTCTGGCAGGCCGCCCTCCTGGAGATGTGGCTTCAGACCCACGGCATCTAAGGCGGTCCCGCGCCAGACGCTCCGCGCCCGGCGCCGGGCGCCGCCCTCGGGCGCTGGGCGCCCTCGCCACCTGGGTCTGCCACAGGCGTATGGCGTGGCCGGCCTGGTTACGGGCTGGCGAGGTGGATGCGTTGGCGCCAGCGCTGATGCGCGGTCACCTGCTGCGGCTGGGTTGTTCGTATTGGTCGCCTGGACGAGACGGTGTCCACTGCGGCTTCATTCCGCGCGAGGTTCTCCTCTGGGTGACTGTCTGGCAACAGGTGTTGACGGTCCCGTGTGGCCGGATGCCCGGTATCACGTCCCGCAACTGACAAAATACCAACTGTGAAGATCGAGGAGCTGGGTGCGGACGGGACCGAGCAGGCGTACGACGCCATGCGTCAGCTGCGCCCGCACCTGACCTCGGCCGGCTTCGTCCGGCTCGTCAACGAGGTGCAGCGCCCGCAGGGCTACCGGCTGGTCGGCTCCTGGGAGCCGACGTCCGGCAAGGTCGTCGCCGCCGCGGGCTTCCGCGTCCTGCACATGCTGGCGCATGGCCGCGTCCTCGTCGTCGACGACCTGTCGACCATCCCGGCGGCCCGCGGCCAGGGCCACGCCTCCCGCCTGCTCGCCTGGCTCGAACGCGAGGCCCGCAACCAGTACTGCGCCCAGGTCCACCTCGACGCCGGCACCCACCGCTACGACGCCCACCGCCTCTACCTGCGCCACGGCTTCGCCATCAAGTCCTTCCGCCTGATGCGCCAGTTGTGAGCCGCCGGCGAAACAGGGCCGGGGAGCGGGGCCTCGTCGATTCCGCCTGCCCGGTCCTCGGCGCGGCACTGCCCAGATCGACGAGGACGTCATCGACGGCCGCACCGTCCTGCCGAGCGCGGCCGTTCTGACTCGAATGTCGCTCGAAGGGTTCGGACGACTGGGTACTGGGAGCGTTGGTCGGGACGCTGTACGCTATGCCCGATGAGTAACTTCTCTGGTGGAATGGGGGCTTGGTTCATCGAAGGTGAGTGCTGATGCACTCGTCGGAAATGACCGAGGATTCCCGTCTTTCCTGTTGGCGGCGGGTGCGCGCGTTCGCGGTGCCGCCGCCCATGATCGATCAGGCGGCCGCCCGTCGAGCGGTCGGTGACTGGGCCGGGGCCTGCGCCGCCGCCCACGTCGATGTCGATCTACATCCGCGATCCACGGCACGTACCCACGGCCGGGAGATCGCGGCCCGGCTCCGGGACGACCTACGTCATCTCGCGCCCGACCTGCTCCGATGGCACCTCCCGCGGGCCACACCCCAGGGGCTGATCCTCCCGGGTCTGACCATCTCCCTGGCCCGGTACGCGACGGGCGACGGCAGACCGCTGCACCTCGTCGCCCGGACTCCTCCAGCCTCGGCCGCCGGCGGTCAACGGTTCAGCCTCGGGGTGTGGGACGGGTCTTCGGCGAGCGCGGGCCGGCATCCTCGTCCTCGCCCGCATCGACGGTTCCGCCTCGACCTGCACCGGCACCTCTGGGACGCCAGCCATGCCGGTGAGCTGCGGACCAGGGCCGGAGTCCACCGGGCGCTCGACCGGGCGTGGGATGAGCCGCGGCCGGACCGCGCCGTTCCCGCGGGCTGGGCTGTGTCGCCGGGCTGTGCTGTGTCGCCGGCCTGGGCAGTGCCGGAGGACCGGACGTCGCCACCCGGCCGCGCCGGACCACCGGGCTGGGCAGCCCCAGCGGGCTGCGCCGTGGACCACTGGGCGGCGGAGGCCGAGATCCTGCTGCGCGCCGACGGCCGGGCCGAGGACGCCGTGGCGGTCCGGCTCGGTGCCCGGCGGCTGCTGGCGCTGCGGCTCGCCGGCCCGGGGCCGGAACTCGCCGGCGTCCCGCGCGTCGCGTCGCGGCTGGCCGCCCTGCCGGTACTGCCGGACGCCGCGACATGGCTGCCGCCCGACCTGTTGTTGCTGCGCGCCGGGCTGATCGACCCCGGCCAGCTCCACCCGCTGGTGGCCGAGGCGCTGGTGCCCGGCAGCCCGCGGCCCGGCCCGGCGCCCGACGGCGGCGTCTCGCCGTGGCTCGTCGACTGCGGTGGCGTACGGCACCGGATCGGCCTGGTGGACGGGGTGCTCGTCCCGCTGGACCACGACCCGGCCGAGATCCGCCGCGAGGAGCTGCTCACCGCGCTGAGTGGCACCCCGCTGCCGTGCCTACGCGTGATCGACGAGGCCTACCGCCATCCGGAACACCTCGACGACATCCGCGCCCGGCTGGACCACGGCGACTTCGCTGGTGCCCTGGCGGTCGTGGAGGCGCTCCTCGGCCCGGAGGCCGTGCTCCGGGACGGAGCCCTGCGCGACGAACTGATGGCGGCGGCACGCGGCCGGATCGCCCACGGGCTGTTCCGGTCGGGTCTGGCCGACCGCAGGGGGCCGCACGCCTCGCGGCGTCGCGACCATGACCGCCGCCGCCGCCCTCGGCAGGCGCACTACCGCTGACGGCCGGCCTCGGTCGCCGTTCCCTGACGCCGTCCTCTGACGCCGTTCCCTGACGAGCTCTCCCGCCGCGCGACTCCCGCGCCCGCCCCCACAGGTGATCACACATGCCCACACGCACGTCCACGCTGCCCACGTCCATGCCGTTCGAGCCCGTACCACCTATGACCGCCCCACCCATGGCCGCATCGCCCGCGCCGACCCCGGCCGCCGCCTCGTCCTGGGATGCGACCGGCCAGCTCACCGTCGCCGACGACCTGCTGGCCCTGCTGACGAGCACCGTGAGCGAGCCGCGCCAGGACCCACAGCTGGAGGCCCTGATGCTCGCGGTGGCCGCCGACCTACCTGTGTTGCTGTGGGGTGAGCCGGGGATCGGCAAGACGGCGGCGTTGACCCAGCTCGCCGCCTCTCTCGACCTGCCGCTCACGACCGTGATCGCGAGCGTGCACGAGCCGTCCGACTTCGCCGGCCTGCCTGTCGTCGGAGACGACCCGGCCGCGCAGGGCATCCCGATGGCACCGCCGGACTGGGCGGTGCGACTGGTCCGGGCCGGCCGCGGGCTGCTCTTCCTCGACGAGCTGTCGACGGCGCCGCCGGCCGTGCAGGCGGCCCTGCTGCGCCTGGTCCTCGAACGGCGCATCGGCGCTCTGCGGCTGCCGGCCGGAGTACGGATCGTCGCCGCAGCCAACCCCCGGTCGTCGGCGGCCGACGGCTGGGAGCTCAGCCCGCCGCTCGCCAACCGGTTCGTCCACCTCCCCTGGACGCACGACCCGGACGTCGTCGTGCGCGGCCTGGGCGGGACGTGGCCGGCGGTGACGCTGCCGCGGCTCGACCGGGCCAGGCTGCCCGAGGCGGTGGTGTTCGCCCGCCGCGCCGTGTGCGGCCTGCTCGCCGCCCGCCCCGGGCTCGTGCACCGGCTGCCGGACGGGAACGCCCGCCGGGGCGGCGCCTGGCCGTCACCCCGCAGCTGGGAGATGACGCTGCGGCTGGTCGCCTTCGCGACGGCCGCCGGCACCTCGCGGGAGGTGCTGTCGATGCTGGCCCGGGGCACGGTCGGGGACGGCCCGGGACTGGAGCTGCTGGCCAGCCTCGACCGGCTGGACTTGCCCGATCCCGAGACCCTGCTCGCCGATCCGGCGGCGGCCGACCTGCCCGAGCGGGGCGACCTTCGGCAGGCCGTCCTGGACGGTGTCGTCGACGCGGTCCGCCGCCGCCCTGGCAAGGACCGCTGGAACGCGGCCTGGACACTGCTTGTCCGGGCCCTGGAAACCGGCGCGCCGGACCTGGTGGTCGTCCCGGCGAACACCCTCGCCGCGCTGCGCGACTCCGACTGGGAGGTCCCCGAGGCGATCGAGCGGCTCGCCGGCGCGGTGTCCCTGGCCCGGCGCGCGGCCGGGGCCGGGGCCGCCCGATGACGACGGGCGTGCCGGTCACACCGGGCGCGCGGATCACCCTGGACACGGAGAAGCTGTTCGCCGCCCGGCTGCTTGCCGCCCGGGTGCGCCCCTACCTGGCGACCGCCCTGTTCGCGCTGCGCCCGGTGGAGTCGCGGCGGGTGCCGACGATGGCCGTCGACCGCCACTGGCGCTGCTACGTCTCGCCGGCGTTCGTGGATCGGACACCGTTGGAGGAGCTCGCCGGGGTGTGGGTGCACGAGGTTTCGCACCTGCTGCGGGACCATCCCGGCCGTGGCGACCGGTACGCGCGTGAACACGGCGTCGACGGGCCGGGGGAGCGGCTGCGGATGAACATCGCCGCCGACTGCGAGATCAACGACGACATCTACGGCGACGGCCTCGCCCGCCCAGACGGTGCCGTCGAGCCCGATCTTCTCCGATTGCCCCCGGGGAGGCTCATGGAGGACTACCTGGGCATGTTCCGGCTGGGCCCGTACACGCAGGGCCTCGCCTGGCTGGACTGCGGCAGCGGTGCCGACGGCCTGGAACGGGGATGGGATCTCGGTCCCCTCGGCGCGCACGCGCTGACCGCCCAGGAACGCGACGCGATTCGTTTCCGGGTCGCCCGGGGCATCACCGGCAGCCCTGGCAGTGCCCCCGCCGGCTGGCGGCGGTGGGCGGAGGAGGTGTTCCACCCGCCCCAGCCGTGGCGGGACCTGCTCGGCGCGGCCGTGCGGTCCGCGGTCTCCGCTCCCGGCGTCGGTGACGACTACACCTACGGCCGCCCGGCGCGCAGAGGCGTCGCCATTCACGGCGCCGTCCTGCCGAGCCTGCGGCGCAGGCCGCCCCGTGTCGGCGTCGTCATCGACACATCCGGGTCCGTGAGCGACGCCGAGCTGGGAAGCGCCCTGCTCGAGGTCACCGCGATCGGCCGGGCCGTCGGCGGCCGCGGTGACCTGGTCACCGTCGTGCCGTGCGACGCGGCCGCCCAGGCGGTCCGCTCGCTGTGCGACGCCGAGGGCATCCCCCTGCTCGGCGGCGGGGGGACAAATCTGCGTGCCGGTCTCGACGCGGCGCTGCGGGCCCGGCCCCGCCCGGACGTTCTCGTCGTCCTGACCGACGGGCAGACTCCCTGGCCCCAGCGGAGCCCGTCGTGTCGCACCGTCGTCGGGCTGTTCGACCGGCGGCCGTCGCCGGGGCAGGAGTCCTTCGGGTCAGAGCCGCCGCCCGCCTGGGCGACGGTGGTCACCATCGGCGCCGGGTCGTGAGCGGTTCCCGCGCGATGTTTCCCCACCGGGCGCCTGGGGCGCCCCGCCTCGCGGTCAGGCGGGGCGGGGCGTCGCCAGGTCGAGGGCGTTGCCGTGGAGGACCAGGCGGCGGTCGGCGGGGGAGAGGGGCTTGGTCTCGGGGAGGTAGTCGAGGGGGCGCGGGAGCGCCTCGATGTGCGGCCAGTCGGAGCCGAAGACGACGCGGTCGGCACCCATCCACCGCACGACGGACTCCAGGTCGTCCTCCCAGAACGGGTTGATCCAGACGTGCCGCCGGAAGATCTCGACCGGGTCCTCCCGGAACCAGCCTGGCAGCTTCCTCGCCTGTGAGCGTGCCTTGCGGAACAGGTCGGGGAGGAACTCGGCGCCGTTCTCGACCGAGGCGACCCGCAAGTTCGGGTACTTCGCGAAATGGTTGGCGAGCAGCATCGAGAGCAGGTAGTCGTGCACCGCCTTCTCGATGGCGAAGCTCGCGATCGTCGGCCCGTAGCTGTTGCCGGAGAAGCTGAAGCTGTGCCCGCCGCCGGCATACCCGTCAGTCGAGACGCCGCTGTCGCCGGCGTGGACCACCAGGGTCAGCCCGCTCTCGTTGAGCCGCGCCCAGAAGGGCGCGAACGTCTCGTCGAACGGGCTGTGCTGGCCGGTCGCGGTCGTCGGCGCGGCGGCGCGCATCACGACCATCCGGGCGCCCTGGCCGATCGCCCATTCCAGTTCCTCGACGGCCCAGCCGACGTCGGCGAGCGAGAGGTAGGGCGCGGCGATGATCCGGCCCTGGTAGTCGAAGGTCCAGTCCTCGGCCAACCACCGGTTGAACGCGCGGAAGGTCTTCGTGACCGCGACCGGGTCGTGCCGGAGCGGTTCCTCGTAGATCATCCCGAGGGTCGGGAAGAGGAAACAGCCCGCCAGGCCCTGCTCGTCGAGAACCCGCAGCCGCGCGGCCGGGTCGCGGTACTCCGCGCGGACCGGCTCGCTGTCGCGGATCAGTTCCAGCGGGTTCGCCTTGTTCGGGTTGCCTCGGAAGTACTCGTTGAGGCAGCCGGGCCTGGAGACGGGGTCGAACGTCGCGTTGGACACCGCCCGGCTGACCCGGCCGCCCAGCACGTGGTACTGCCGGCCGTTGATGGTCGCCCACTGCACGCACCGCGGCCCGTCTCGCGGGTCGAGATGGCGGGTGAAGGCGTCGACGGCCTCGTAGTAGTGGTTGTCCGCGTCCCACACCGGGTGCCCGAGCTGGTCCACAGCCGAATCTTAGAACGCGTTCTATTTGATGTGCCCGCACTTCGCGGCGGAAATTCCGCCTTACGCCCGCGCCGCGCGGCGGGCCGTCTCGGAACGTCCGGCCGCCGGAGCGTCGTTCAGGTGCCGCGCGTCCGGGTGAGGGCCAGCTCGCCCGCGCGAACCTTCTCGAGACTCGCCGCGACGGCGTCGACGACGTCGGGCAGGGAGGCGACCAGTTCGTCGGCGGACTCCTCGTACTCGGCCGGGTTCTCGACGCCGGCCGCGGCGAGCAACGCCATCGGGTCGGCGAGGCGCTGTCGCAGCCAGGCGACCGGGTCGGTGGTGAGGCCGCGGTCGAAGACACGCGCGCCGGGCTCGTTGTCGGTCATCGTCGGGTGGTGGTGCACCCGGTCACGGCTGCCTGGCCCGCGCTCGACGGACTCGAGCAGATCCACGCGCAGCAGCGACGTGTCGACGACGATCCGCTGCGACGCGTAGATCGACCCGCGCCACGGCTGCGGCTCGACGAGCCGCAGCTCGACACGCACTCCCCGCTCCGGGCCTTCCTGCCCCGGGGCCGGGTCCGGGTCGACGAAGTACATGTCCCGGACGGTCACCGCCAGCCGGTCGAAACAGAACACGCTGAGCATCTCCGACCCCCTTTTCGTCCCGCCAGCGTCGCGCGCCGCCGCGTGGATGTCGACCCCGCGCGGCGCGGCCGGCGCCCAATCGCGGCCGGGCGCCGGAGAGCGGGTGGGCCACCGCCTCGGCCGCCTTCGGTGCCACGCCGACCGGGGCAAGGCCGGGCGGTCCTGGTGTCAGGAGCCGGTGAAGACGGGGTCGCGCTTCTCGAGGAAGGCCACCGGCCCCTCGACGGCGTCCTTGGAACGCATCACGGCGTTTCCGTGGCGCTCCTCGATGGGGAATGCCTCGGCCTCGGGCAGGCATTCGGTCTCGCGCAGGGTGGCGAGGATCGCCTTCACCGCGAGCGGGCCGTTGCGGGCGATCCGGCCGGCGATCTCGCGCGCCTTCGCCAGTGCCTGCCCGTCTGGCACGACATGGTTGACGAGGCCGAGCTCGTACGCGCGCCGGGCGGGCAGGTCCTCGCCGGTGAGCAGCATCTCCGCCGCGACCGCGTAGCCCGTCTGCCGGCGCAGCCGGACCGCCGACCCGGCCATCGGGAAAAGCCCCCGCTGCACCTCCGTCACCCCGAACACGGCGCTCTCGCCGGCGACGCGGATGTCGGTTCCCTGCAGGATCTCGGTGCCGCCGGCGCGGGCGTGCCCCTCGGCGGCCAGGATGATCGGCTTGGTGGGCCGGTATCTCTTCAAATAGGCCGCGAGGGGGATGCCCGGGTCGTCCTGCAGCCGGATGATCCACTCGTTGTCCCGCACCCCGGCGCGCAGCCGGCCGATCTCGGCCAGGTCCATGCCCGCGCAGAACGTGCCGCCCCGGCCGGTCAGGATCGCCACCCGCAGGGTGTCGTCCTCGTCGAGCCGCCGCCAGGCGTCGTACAGGCGGCAGAGCACCTCCGCGTTCGTCGCGTTGCGCTTCTCGGGCCGGTTCAGCGTCACCGTCAGCACCGGCCCGTCCGCCTCGGCCAGCACCAGCGGTCTCGCTCCGGACTCGGGCACACCGACCTCCCAGACTGTCGTCACCGAGGGCCTCGGCTCTCCTCACCGACGGCCTCCGGCCAGGTGGCCGCGACGGGACCGCGAGGCCAGACTAGAACACGTTCCACCAAGCCGCCCCGGACGATATGCGACCCCCGTCCCACCCACAAGCGGACCGCGGCCAGCCGGGGTGCCTGCGCATACCCGGCCAGCGCGGTTCGCGCCTGGGCGGGTATGGGCGATTGGGCCGGGAATGGTTTGGGGGTCGGAGGACGGCCGGCCGGTTCTTGGCGTTGACTTGGGGCATGCGCTATGTCACGGGGCTCGGGGACGCGGTCAAGAGCGGGAAGAAGCTCTCGAAGATCGGGCTGGGGACCTGGCAGTTCGGGTCGCGGGAATGGGGCTACGGCACCGACTACGCGGCCCGGGAGGCCCACCTGATCCTGCGCCGGGCGCTCGAGCTGGGGATCACCGTGATCGACACGGCCGAGATCTACGCGTTCGGCCGCAGCGAGCGCATCGTCGGCGAGGCGCTGCGGGAGGCCGGCGAGGAGGCCACCGAGGGCGTCTTCGTCGCGACGAAGCTCCTCCCGCTCGTGCCGGCGCCCGCGATCGTCGAGCAGCGCGGCGTCGCGAGCGCCCGCCGCCTGGGCGTCCGCACGATCGACCTGTACCAGGTGCACCAGCCGAACCCGATCGTCGCCGACACCGTGACGATGAGAGGCATGCGCCGCCTGCTCGACGTCGGGCTGGTCGGCGAGGTCGGCGTCTCGAACTACTCGCTCGCCCGCTGGCAGGCCGCCGAGGCGGCGCTCGGCTCGCCGGTGCTGTCCAACCAGGTCCCGTACAGCCTCGTCCACCGGGCGGCCGACGACGCGCTGATCCCGTACGCCGAGCGCGCCGGCCGGCTGGTCATCGCCTACAGCCCGCTCGCGCAGGGCCTGCTGTCCGGCCGCTACGACGTCACCAACCGCCCGTCCGGCGGCATCCGGGCGACCAACTCGCTCTTCCTTACCGAGAACCTTGCCCGGCTCGCCCCGCTGCTCGACGTGCTGCGCGAGGTCGCCGCGGCGCATGACGCGACCTGCGCCCAGGTCGCGCTGGCCTGGGCGATCCACCAGCCGTGCGTGATCGCCATCCCCGGCGCCTCCAGCGTCGCCCAGGTGGAGGCGAACGCGGCCGCCGCCGACCTTGAGCTCACCGACGACCAGTACGCCGCCCTCACCGACGCCGCCGCCAGGTTCACCCCGATCGCCGGCCCGTCCGCGTGGGCCGCCCTGGCCGCCGAACGCCTCGGCCGTGGCGGGCGCCAGTAGCCGGGCCGGGTGCGTCGGTCGCGCCGTCAGCCTGGGTTCGGAGGCTCCTCAGGGTCCCAGATCAGGTGGAACGGGCCGCGGACGTCGGTGGAGTGGTGGACGGCCGCCGCCAGTGCCTTGCGGACCCGCTCGTCGGGCGGGAGGTCGGCGCTGCTGTGCAGCGAGCCGCGGGCGAAGTCCTCGCCGGCGCCCACAGCGAAGTAGTCGTCGACGCTGCGGCCGATCTGGAAGTCCGAGTCGATCCGGTAGAGCCGGCCCTGGATGCCGACCAGGAAGCAGCCGCCGCTCTCGTTGCCCGAGTCGTTGCGCGCGTAGCCGCCGTCGCGCAGGCAGTCACGCACCGCGGCGACGAAGTCGGTCGCCATGAAACGGTCGAGGTCCCAGGTGTGCGGCACCGGCGGGACCAGGCTGTAGCGCAGCAGCTGACCCATCCGGAACGAGTCGGTGAACCCCATGACGTAGGACCCGTTGCGGAAGACCTTGGTGTCGGCGCGGACGGTGACCGACCATCCGGCGATGCCCGCGCTGTCGCCGCCGATCACGACCCGCCCATTCTGCTCCACCCCGACGATGCAGGTCACGAAGGCGGACTCTATCGGGTTACGTCCAGGGATGTTTGCGGATTTTGCGCCACTACGGACGGTCCTTCCTCACTCGACCGGCCGGTCGGAGCTTCGGCGCTGAGTACCCGGTGGGCGCCGGCGTAGACGTTCATCGAGTCCCCGCGGAGGAACCCGACAAGGGTCATCCCGCTCTCGGCGGCGAGGTCGACGGCCAGCGCCGAGGGCGCCGAGACAGCGGCGAGCATCGGGATCCCGGCCAGCAGGGCCTTCTGCGTGAGCTCGAACGACGCCCGCCCGCTGACCAGCAGCACCCGGCCGCGCAGGGGCAGCGGGCCCGCCTTCGCCGCCGCGCCGACGACCTTGTCGACGGCGTTGTGTCGGCCGACGTCCTCGCGCACGATCTCGATCCGCCCGGCAGCGTCGGCGAGCGCCGCGGCGTGCAGCCCCCCGGTGGTCGCGAACAGCCGCTGCGCCCGCCGCAGCGCCCCCGGCAGGCCCGCGAGCGTCGCCGCCTCGATGCGCAGCGGGTCGTCGGCGACGCGGTGCCGGGCGCGCATCCGGATCGCGTCGATGCTCGCCTTGCCGCACAGCCCGCACGAGCTCGTCATGTAGAACGATCGGGCCGCGGCCGTGAGATCGGGCTGGGGAATCGACGGGTCGAGCGTGAGGTCGAGGACGTTGTATGTCTGCCGCCCGCGATGCCCGCTCCATGCCTCCGCCGACGCGAGGAGGGGCGGGGCCGCGTCTTCTTCGGCCGGCTCGGTACCAGCGCAGTAGCGCATCGACAGGACGTCGCCGCCGCCGCCGATCAGCCCTTCCCCGATGAGGAACCCCACCGCGAGGTCCATGTCGTCGCCTGGAGTGCGCATGGTCACCGCGAGCGGCTGGCCGTGGATCCGGATCTCCAGCGGCTCCTCGCCGACGACGGTGTCGGCACGGGCCGTCGCCGGGCCGCCCACCGTCACCCGCACCACCCGACGCCGCGCGCTCGCTCGTCCCATGCCTCCACTGTCCCCGTTGCGTCAGCGCCTGGATACGCCAGCCTTCACCGCGCGGCGGGGCGGCCGGCACGGCGATGGCCGTTGCGGCGGTTCTACGCCGCGGTGGGTTGGGAAAGCGTGCTGACGGCGTGGGACAGTGGCCCCGCGTTGCTCTGGTCGGGCGGATCGCGATCGTTTGGTGATCCAGGCTCTGTTGCATGGGACACTGCGCCCGTGGCGATGACCGGTTCCCGACGCCCCGAGCTCCCGGTGGACCCGCCGGCGGATCTCGGCGTGGAACCGGCCGCGGCCCATGCCTCGCCCCGCCACCGGCTCGTCGCCGGCGACCCGACCGCGCTCGCCGACGCCTACACCCGTCACGGTGACCGGCTGCTCGCGGTCGCCGCCGCGGCCGGGCAGCCTCCGGCGGAGGCCGCGGCGGTCGCGCGCGCCGTGCTCGTCGAGGTCTGGGAGCATCCCCTGCGCTTCCCCGCCGACGACGCCGCGCTCGCCGAGACGCTGGCCGCCGCCGCGGGCCGGCTCGCCGCCGAGCGCTCATCAGACGCCGACGAGCCGGCGCGCCGGGGCAGGCCCGAGCCGTCACCGGGGTTCCTGCCGGATTGGCGACAGGGTTCCTCCCGGATCGGCGGACGGGGTCCCTCCCGGATCGGCGACGGGGTCCCTGCCGGATCGGCGGAGCCGATCTGGGAGGTCAGCGATCTGGGAGGTCGTGATCTGGGAGGTCAGCGATCCGGTAGGTCCGGGCCCCGCTCCCGCCCGGCCCGGCCGTCGGCCGGCCCGGCGGGCGTCGACCAGGCCGACCCGCGGGCGGCGCTGCTGGCCGCGGCGCTCGCGCGCCGGCCCGCCGTCGCGGCCGCACCCCCGTTCGCCGCCCCGTTCGCGGCCTGGACCGCGGCCGTCGACCGGGTGCTCGCCGAGCTCTCCCCCCGGGACTGGGACCGTCCGACGGGCAGCGACGGCCGCACGCCCCGCGAGGTCGTCGCCCGCCTCGCGGGCCTGGACGCCGCGCTGGCCGGCGCGATCGGCATTCCGGTCGCCGGCACCCTCGCGCCCCCGGCCGTTGACACCCGGGCGCAGGGCATCCTGAGCGCAGGCCTCGCCGGCGCCACCGGGCCGGGCGCTGGAACGGTCCCAGACGCTGGAACGGTCTCTGACGGCGAAGCCGGGCCGGGTGACGCGGGCGGCGCGGCCGGCGCACCGCGCGCGGACGGCGCGACGGCCCGGCCGGGGCCGGGCCGGGCGACCTCCTACTGGCCGGCGGTGTTCTGGCCTCCGGTGTTCTGGCCGCCGGTGCTCCTCTGGCGGACCTGGCACGAGGGCGCACGCGGCCTGTGCGCCTGGCTGGCGGGGCGGGAGCCCGAGTCGGCGCACATCATGATCGACGCGCTTGGCTGGACGGCGCCTGTCGAGGACCACCTGACCTCCCGCGTGCTCGGCACCTGGCTTGACGGGGCCGCGCTCGCGGCGGCGGCCGGTGTCCAGCTCCCCGCGCTCGACGTGGCCGAGCTGAGCGCCGTGACCGAGCTCGCGCTGCACCGGGTCCGCTGGCGGACGGGTCCCGAGGCTGGCCTCGGCGACGGCCCGCTGGCGCTGACGCTGATCCCCGGCGACCTGGACGGAGGCGGCCCGAGCGCCGGGCCGGCCGGCGGCGACACCGGCGCGGGCGGCGTGGGCGGTGTGGGTGGCGACCGGGTGGCCGTCGGCCGCTGGCTCGTCGGCCCGGGTCGTCCGCCGCTGGCGGCGCCGGACCCGGCCGCCGGCCACCCGTCGCCCGCCGCCGAGCTTCGGCTCGGCGTCGTCGACTTCTGCCTGCTCGCGGCCGGTCGGCGCACCCCGGCGGAGACCGCCGCGGCCGCGACCGCCGTCGGCGGCGACCCCGCCGCCGGCCACGCACTGCTCGCCGGCGCCGCCGGCGTCCTGCCAGCCTGACGGGGCGAGGCGCTGGACGCGCTCCCCCCCCGTGTCGGGCGCTGGGGCGCCCTCCCCGCGCCGTTTCGGGGTGGGGCTTCATGGCGGTGGCTGGTCTGGCCGGGTGTGGGGTAGGTGGTCGCCAGACCACCCAGATCGCTTACCTCCCAGATCTGCTCCGCAGATCTGGGAGGGACCCTGTCGCCGATCCGGCGGGGACCCCGGGCGCTGCGCCGCTGCGCCGTCACCAGTCGTGGCTGGCCTGACCGCTGTCGCCTGACCGACCCCCGCTGGCGATGGTCACGGGCCGGCCGGTAAGAAACTAGTGCCGAATAGAAGCTCTGATGGGTATGCCACCCGGTCGGAAGGTTTGCGCGATGGGAATGAAGCGGTTCATGTCTCGGCTGGGCGTCGGGGCCGCCGAGGTGGAGACCGTGCTGGACCACGACCAGACGAGGCCGGGAGCGGTCGTCACCGGCACGACCACCGTCACGGGTGGCAAGGTCGACCAGCGGATCGAGAAGATCCTCGTCGCGCTCGAGGCGACCGTCGAGATCGAGCGCGACGACAGCACCTACTACGAGCAGGTCGCGTTCGGCACCCAGCAGATCGGCGGCAACCTGGTGATCGCGCCGGGCCAGCAGATCGGCGGCCGCTTCGAGCTGCCGGTGCCGTGGCAGACCCCGATCACCGACGTGGGCGGCTGGCACCTGAAGGGCATGAAGATCGGCGTACGCACCACCCTGTCCATCCCGGGCGCGCTCGACCCGGGTGACCTGGACCCGGTCTCCGTCCACCCGCTGCCGGTCCAGGAGGCGGTGCTCGCCGCGCTCGGCGACCTCGGGTTCCACTTCCACTCGGCGGATGTGGAGAAGGGGCACGTCGGCGGCTCGTCGCTGCCGTTCTACCAGGAGATCGAGCTCAAGCCGTCCGGCGAGTACGGCCGCCGGATCAAGGAGCTGGAGGTGACCTTCCTGGTCGACGACCACGGCATGGACGTCGTCCTGGAGGCCGACCGCCGCGGCGGGCTGCTGCGCTCCGGCGGCGATGCGCTCAGCCGCTTCCGGGTCGGCCACGGCGACCTCGACCGCGGCCGCCTCGCCCACCAGATCCACGAGCAGCTCCAGCAGCTCGGCGCCCGCCGCGGCTGGTTCTAGCCAGTCCGTGGGAGAGACGGCGTCAGACACATCCCATGGCTTGGGCGTCAAGCCGCGAGGTGCGGCGTAGGGAGGTCTGGGGCGCGGAGCGTCCGGTCACGGGAGCGCCTCAGGTCTCCTCGGCGCAGGAGGTGAGGGCGGCCGGGCTGAGCACGGGCCCGCCCAGCTCGCCGCCGTCGCCCGGGACCGCGACCGCCTGGACGACGTGGTCGGGCGGGCGCAGCCGGCGCTCCCGCTGGGAACGGTAGATCTCCGCGGGCACCATCGGCCGGGCGGCCGCCGCGTCGGCGAGCTCACGCCAGTCCGGCTCGGACGCCGAGTAGGCGAGCTCGGCCAGCCGGCACACCCGCAGCACGTTGCTCAGCGGCTCGACCTGGGCGACGGCCTCGGCGACGCCATGGTGCGCGGCGTAGAGGCCGTCCCAGGCCCGCTGGGCGTGCGCGAGCCGCTCGTCGTTGTCGCGTAGCCAGCCGAGGCGGCGCGCCTCCAGCTCGGCCCGGACCCGCCGGCCGGCCGTGCCCGCGTTCTCGGCCGGCGGGTCACCCGCCAACAGCTGCGCGATCCGGTCGTGCGGCGCCGCGACCTCGACCAGCGGACCAAGGTTCAGCCTGCGGTACCAGCGGGCGGCGGCGGCCGGGTCGGCCAGCTCGTCCGCGATCTCGGTCAGCCGGGTGCGCCCGGGCGCGGTCTGCGACCGCGGGTCGGCGAGGAAGAACCGCCGGCCCACGACGGACCGGGCCATGAGGCGCGCCCCGTCGCCCCGGCGGAGCGCGCCGTGCATATGGTCTGGGTCTTCCTGGTGATGCGGACCGCGGTCGTCAGGCATGCGACCACCCACGCAATCCTTAGGCCGTCGAGGGTGCGAAGAGAGTATTTTCGCGCTTCCACCGATCTGTGGCAGCGGTTCTGCATTTTTTGGCTCCGCGTCGGCGACTGCCGTGCGATACCGGGATCGTAGTGCTCCTGCTCGCCGGGCCGGTTCAACGCCGCTGTGTCCGCTGTACGACACCTCGGGCCGTTAGGCCCGATCCGCGTATCGGCGATCTTCCGGAGCGCCCGGACGTCGCGACGCGCAGGTCCCGTCCGCCCGCCCCGGCGCCGCCCTCTCGCCGCCCTCCCGCCGCTGCGCAACCTCGAGGCCGGTCCGTGTCGGACCAGCAAGCCCATAGGCCTGGCCCTGTGACACAGTCCGACCACCAGCCCCGCGAGTGTGGTGGACGGGCGTGTCTCCAGGCGTGCCCATCCACCACACTCCGGGCTGGCGTGCCGGCCGCTACGACGCCTCGCCGGCGTCCGCGTAGCGGATCGAGACGTCGCCCGAGCTGGATCTCGCCTCGATCCGGCGGGAGGACCGTGGGTCGGTGGCGACCCGGACCGAGTCGCTGCCGGACGAGGTGCGCGCGGTCGCGTCATAGGTCTCCGAACCGAGCGGCACGGTGACCCGGACGTCGCCGGACGACGTCGTCGCCTCCACGTCCGTCGCCGCGACGGTGAGGCCGACGTTGACGTCGCCCGACGACGAGTGCGCATACACCGTGGCCGCGCCGAGGCGGGTGGCGCGCACGTCGCCCGACGACGTGGAAAGTCTGGCGGTGCCCGAGCATCCGTCGGAGGACACGTCGCCCGACGACGTGTGCAGGTCGAACGACCCGGTCAGGCCAGCCGCCCGGATGTCGCCCGACGAGGAACGCGCCACGACCGTCACGCCCGCCGGGACCGCCAGGCGCAGCGTGGTCTCGCAGCTGAGCAGCATCTGCCAGGAGCAGTCCGCGTGCACCCGCGCCGTGTGCCCGTCGATGTCGACCTTCAGCGCGGGCGGGTGCACGGTACCGGAGAGCTTGGCGTCGACGACCGCCTCGTCGTCGGGCGTGCCGGTGAGCGTGAGGCTGCCGGACGACGCCCGCACCTCCAGCCGGTCGACCGACGCCGGCAGGGTGAGGTGCTCGTCGCGCCGTTCCTCACCGGTGGTCAGGTTGACGGCCTGTGTGCCGGCTCCGACCGCCAGCGCGGCGGCGAGCAGCACCCCGATGGCGAGCAGCACGCCGCGGGCGCGGCGCGGCCCGCCCGCTGGCGGCTGGTCGTCCAGGGACCGTCCGCCGGCCCCGCCTCCACCGGGCGGTGTGGTCGCCGTGGCGGCAGTGTGAGCTGGCTCTGGTGTCACGGTGCCAGACGTCGACGTTTGCGTGGGCTCGGGGACGGGCTGGGAGGCGGGTGCGGGCGTCGTGGCCGTGGCCGTCGATGCGGCCGTGGATGTCGGGTCGGCCGTCGCGGCCATCGTGCGGTCTCCCTCGGACGCGGGGCGGGCGGGTGGCGGTGGGGCCGGCTCGGGCTGGTTCAGTTCTGGCATGGCAGGTCCAGCCGCACGGTGGTGCCTTCGCCGGGGGCGCTGCGCACCGTGAAGGTGCCGTCGACGGCGACCGCCCGGTCGCGTAGCCCCGACAGGCCGGTGCCGCCGCGCTCGCTCGCCCCGCCGTGGCCGTCGTCGCTGACCTCGACCGCCAGCCGGCCGTCGGCGCGGCGCGCCACGATCCGCGCGGACGCGGCGTCCGCGTGGCGGGCGACGTTCGTGAGCGCCTCGGCGACGAAGAAGTAGGCGACCGCCTCCACCTCGGCCGAGGGCCGCGGTGTCACGTCGACGTCGAGCGTCACCGGAATCGGGCAGCGGGCGGCGAGACCGGCGAGCGCGGCGTCCAGCCCTCGGTCGGTGAGCACCGCCGGGTGCAGGCCGCGGGCGAGGTCACGCAGCTCGACGAGGGCGCGCTTGGTCTCGGCGTGCGCCTCGGTGACGAGCTCGTGCGCCCCCGCGGGGTCTTCGGCGAACCTTTCCTGCGCCCGGCCGAGTGTCATCGCGACGCCCACCAGTCGCTGCTGCGCGCCGTCGTGCAGGTCGCGCTCGATCCGGCGGCGCTCGGCGGCCGAGGCCGAGACGATGCCGGCGCGGCTGGACTCCAGGTCCGCCACCCGCTGGGTCAGCGCGGCGGTCTCGCTGGGCGAGAGCATCCTGCGTCCGATCGCCAGCTGCAGCCTGACGAGCCCGCGGGCGAGCCACGGCGCCGCGAGGAGCGCGATGACGCCGACCACGACGTGCGTGGCGACGGAGCCGCCATAGCCGAGGTCGAGCCCGACCAACCGGCCGCCGTTGCCGAGGACGTGCCCGTAGGCCGGGAACAGCAGGAACGCGAGCCCACCGCCCCACGCTGTGGCGACGACCCAGCCGCCGGCCCAGCCGAGCACCGGGAGCACGATCAGCGCCCACAGGAGCTCCAGCCAGCTGCCGCCGGCCGACATCCGGGCCCACATCCGCGACCAGGCCCGCCCGATCCTCCCGGACGGCGTCCCGGCGGGCACCGGCGTCGGCCGCAGGCGCAGCCGCTCGCCGAAGTAGGCCTCGTAGCGCCACGACTCGAACCGCGCGAACCGGTGGGCGGCCGCCAGGGCTACCCACAGCAACGGCAGCCCGATGACGATGAAGAACGACGAGGACACGCCGGCGATGCCGAACGCGAGCGTCACGGCGAACGTGATCGTCCCGAAGAGCAGCGTCTGCGCGGCGAATGCCGTCGCCAGCCAGTTGCGTCGCGAGTAGGTAGCGCGCAGCGCCGCGACGAGGGCGTGCGCTGGTCTCCCCAGCGGGCCTGGCCTGGCCGCGAGGCCGCCGCCCGCGGGCCCGGTCATCGGACCCACCCGCCGGGCCTCGCTCTGAGAGCCGCCGAGGGCGGTGTGTCCGTGCCCGCGCGGGCGTGAGCCCGCCGGGAGTCTGGTCGCGTCGTCATGTCCTTCGCGTCCCGCTGTCTGTCACCACCGGCGCGCTGTCCGCCCGCCGCCCGCCCCGCGATGCCGGGGCGTCGCCTCGACCGTAGATCGCCGTGACCCGGTCGCACGACCGCGCAGACCCACCAATCCGTACTGGGGAAAACCTCACCCAGCGGCCTCCGGGCCACCTCCGTCCCGACGCCGGCCCGGAGCCTGGAGGGGCACGACGCCTGCCTACGCGGGCGGAGCGGGGGGCGCGAGGGCGGGGGATGGGGGCACGAGTAGCCCGGTTAGCCCGCATACTGACAACCCGGCGAGAGCGGTGCGTGACGGGCATGCACACTACGGGTGTGACCTCGCGACTCAACGGAGCGATCCAGCTCCCGGATGGCACCCACATCCGAGGCCGCGGGCGCCGGGAGGGGCTGCCGGACGGGCCACTCCCGGAGTTCGGGCTGTATCTCGGACGGTCGCGGGGGCTGCCGCGGCGGGCGTCGGCGCGCCGGGCCGCCGAGCAGGAGCCGGCGTGGCCGGCGGTGTGGCTCGACTGGCCGGACTTCCGGACACCGCGTGACCCCAGGGCCGCGGCCGCGGTGATCAAGCAGGCGTACGGGCGGGCGCGCGCGGGGGAGCGGGTGGAGGTCGCCTGCGGCGGCGGCACCGGGCGGACCGGCACCGTGCTGGCCTGCATGGCGATCCTCGCCGGTCATCCGGCGGGCGACGCCGTGGCCTGGACCCGGCGTCACTACCGCGCCCGCGCCGTCGAGACCCCGGGCCAGCGTCGCTGGGTCGGCTGGTTCGCCGCCCTGGAGACCCTCGACGGCCCGTCCTGACCGCGGCCGGCATCGGCCCGCCGGGCTGCGTGCCGGCGCCCTGCCCGGCCGGAAGGCGGGCGGAGGCCGGCTTTTGATGCCGGTCAGACGGTTCGCTGATACGACAAGGGAGGGCGCCGGGACTCGGGTGGTGGTGCCTGGCGGGGCCGGATGCCGCGCCGGCCGGAGACGAGGCGCGAGGGCGGGTGGGGCGCATGGCGGCGGGACCTGAGGCGGCCGGCGAGGCGGGGGCGGGCGGCCGGCTTCCCGCGTTAGCCGGAGTTCGGGTTCTCGAGGCCTCGGTGACCCGGGCGGGCCGGGTCGCGGGGATGCTGCTCGCCGACCTGGGCGCGGACGTCGTGCGCGCGCGGTTCCCGGCTCGCACCGACGGTGCCACGGCCGGCTCGACGCTGGCCGACGAACAGGCGGAGTTCGACGCGCCTGTTGGGCCGGACGGGCGGGCTGGGCCGGACGGGCGGGCGGTGGCGGAGGGGGCGGCGAGGCTGGCGTCGCCCGCGGGGCTGCTGTGGGACCGGGGCAAGCGCGTCGTGCGGATGACCTCCGAGGACGTCGGCCGGCTGGCCGGCGGGGCGGACGTGCTGATCGTCGACCACACCCCCGGCCGGCTGGCCGAACTTGGACTGGACGCGGTGACCCTCGCCGAGCGTCACCCAGGGCTCAACCAGGTGCGGCTGCCGCCTTATGGCGAGCACGGCGAGTGGCGCGAGGTCGCCGAGGACCCGCTGCTGCTCGCCGGCCTCGGTGGGACCGCGGCGCGCAACCCGGCGACGCTCGACTGCCCGGTCGCGCCCGTCGCCACGACGATCGTCCAGCTGCACGGGGCGCTCGCCGCCGCCGCGGCCGTCGCCGCGCTGCATGGCCGGCGCCGCGACGGTGGGCGCGGGCATGCCGTCACCGTGAGCGGGCTGCACGCCGCCTCCGCCCAGCTCGGCATGATGACGCAGGTCGGCGTCGACCAGCCGGTCGTGAAGGGGAACCGCTCCGGCCGCGGCGTCCCGTTCTGGCGCATCTACCAGGCCGGCGACGGCCGCTGGCTCTACCTTGCCGCGCTCGTCCCGGAGATCTTCTTCCGTGCCCTGGACGCGATGGATCGGATGGACGTCCTCGTCCTCCCCGGCGTTGACGGCGACTGGAACAAGGTCGTCGTATACGACGAGGGCGGCCAGCTGGTCGCCGACGAACTGGAGAAGGAGTTCCGCAAGCGGCCGCTGCGGGAGTGGCTGGACCTGTTCGCCGCCGCGGACGTGCCCTGCGCGCCGATCGCGACCCGCGCCGAGTGGGCCGTCCGCGACATCGCCGAGGCGAACCGGAGCTTCGTCCAGCGTGCGCACCCCACCCTGGGCACCGTCAGGATGCCCGGCTTCCCGGTCGACCTGGCCGGCACCCCCGCGAGCCCCGGCCCCTTCGCGACCGCCGACCTGAATCTCGACCCGGAAGGCGAGCTCTGGCCGGCCACCGAGGCGCCCGCCGCGGAATCGCCCGCCGCCGCCCGTGCCAGTGACGGCGACGGGGTCGACCGGGGCCTGCCACTGCGCGGTGTCACGATCGTCGACCTGTCCTCCTACCTCGCGGGGCCGCTGATCGGGGAGATCCTGGCCGACTGGGGCGCGGACGTCGTCAAGGTCGAGCCACCGGACGGCGACCCGTTCCGCGCGTTCCCGATGTCGGTGTTCGTCGCGAGCCAGCACAAGCGCGACCTCGCGCTCGACATCGCCCGCCCCGGCGGCGCCGACCTGCTGCTGCGGCTGCTCGCCGGAGCGGACGTCCTCGTCGAGAACATGCGGCCCGGACGGCTGGAGAAGCTCGGGCTGCCATCCGAGCGGATCGCCGCGGCGCGACCCAACCTGGTGCGCTGCAGCGTCTCCGCCTACGGCCGAGCCAGCGCCTACGCCGGCGCGCCCGGCTTCGACCCGGTGTTCCAGGGCCTGTCCGGCCTCGCCGACGCACAGGGCGGCGACGGCGACCCGGTACTCACCCCGATCCCGCTCAACGACACGGGCACCGGCGTGCTCGGTGCCCTCGGGGTGCTCGCCGCGCTCTATGCCCGCGCCCGCGACGGCGCCGGCCAGCGGCTCAGCCTGAGCCTGGCGAACACGGCGACCTACCTGCAGGCGCCCGAGTTCACCGAGTTCGCCGGCCGCCCCGAGCCGGCCCGCGGCGCCACCAACTTCCCCGGCCCCACCGCCGGGCACCGCTACTACCGGTGCGCCGACGGCTGGATCGCCGTCGCCGCCGTCACGGCGGCGCAGACCCGCGACCTGCTCGGCGTTCTCGGCGTTCTCGGCGTCGGGACACCTGGGAAGGCCGCCCCCGCCCCTGACGCGGCCATCGCCCCTGACGAGGCCGTCGATGCCGCCGCGGCGGCGTTCGCGGCGCGGACGGTCCGTGCCGCGGCGGCCGAGCTGGCCGCCCGGGGGATCCCCGCCGTTCGCGCCGTCATGGGGGACAACCACGCCACCGACGAGCACCTGGCCGCCAACGGCTTCACGCACCTCGTCGACGACCCCCGGTTCGGCCGGTTCCACATCGTCCGCGGCTACGGCGCCTGGAGCCGCGACGCGGGCCGGCCCCCGGCGCGTTCGGTGCTCGTCGGCCACGACACCCGCGAGGTCCTCGCCGAGCTCGGCTGCCCGCCCGCCGAAATCGACGCCCTGTTCGCCGCGAACACGGTCGCCGACATCGACCTGCGTGACGTCCCCGAAGGCTCCCCCTACGGCCCCCCAGCACCGCCGTCCTCCCGCTCCGCCGACGGCTGACCGGCGGCGACCCGGCCGCGGCCCACAAGGGACCGCCGCCGTTCGCCGCCGGCTGGAATGAGGTGGCAGACCGGACCGGTACCGTCCGCGGCAGATGTCACCCAAATCCGAACTCCGGGCCCTCGCCAGTTCGGATCCGAGTACAGATCCGCCGATCAGGCTGGTGGCGCGGTGGCGCGGCCGGGCCAACCTGGCTGAAGCGGTGCTAGGCGGCGGGCTCGGGGGAGATGAACTCGATCCGGTTGCCGACCGGGTCGGGGCTGTAGAAGTGGCGGTGGCCTGGGAAGTCGTGCGACCAGGTCACCGCGACGGCCGCGGCGGCCAGGCGCTCGGCTAGCGCGTCGAGGTCGTCGACGAGGATCGCCGGGTGACCCTTGGTCGCCGGGGTGAAAGCCGGGTCGACGCCGACGTGCAGCTCGAAGCCCGCACCGCGGAACCAGGCGCCGCCGCGGGCCGCCATCGGCGGTGGCTTCGGCACCTCGGTGAGGCCGAGAAGCCCGACCCAGAACGCCCGGCAGGCATCCTCCGCGCCGGCGGGGATCGCCAGCTGCAGGTGATGAAGGCCGACGACGCCGGTGAACGGCTTGTCGACGGCGGTGGCTGTGCTGGCGCTGCTGGTCACGTGGCTTCCTCCGAACGCCTGGTCCCCTCGGCCGAGCGTAGATCCGCCGCCCTGTCCGCGCCCCGCCCTCGAACGGCCGTCACCGGCCGCGACGGCGGCCACTTCCCCGGGACGGCCGGTATCGCTCCTGCCTATATTCGCCCTTGTCGGCAGGTGACGCCGACCGGACGGAGGGACGCACGCTGATGGCCCGCCTCGTCCCGCTGGTCGACCTGTCCGGATGGAGTGGCGGCGGCGCCCGCCGCCGGGAGATCGCCGCCGCGGTCGACGACGGCTGCCGTCGGGTCGGCTTCCTCGAGATCGTCGGGCATGGCGTCGAGCCGGCCACGATCGGCGCGGCGCTTGCCGCGCTCGACACCCTGTGGTCGTTGCCCGCCAGCGCCAAGCTGCGCCACGTCCCCACCGACCTCATGACCAACCGTGGCTACAGCCCGCCGCGTGCCGAGTCGCTGGCCTACAGCCTCGGCGTCGACGCCGGCCCGGACACGTTCGAGGCGTTCAACATCGGCCCGGAGGGCTGGCCGGCCGGCGACCCGGTGTACGAGCGCGAGCGCGACGGCGTCTTCGCCGCGAACCTGTGGCCGGGCGAGGTCCAGGCGCTGCGGCCGGCGCTGACCGCCTACTTCGGCGCCGTCGCCGGGCTCGCCCGCCGGCTGGCCGAGATCTTCGCCGTCGCGCTCGGGCTGCCGGAGGGCTACTTCGCCCCGTTCACCGACCACTCGACCGAGACGCTGCGCGCGCTGAGCTACGTGACCGCCGCCCGCCCCGACGCCAGCGACTCGGGGGAGCCGGCCCGGATGGGCGCGCACACCGACTACGGCATCCTCACCGTTCTCTACGGCGACCGGGTGCCCGGCCTGGAGATCGTCGGTCCTGACGGCGCCTGGCACTCGGTCGTCCCGGGGCCGGGCGGGCTGCTGGTGAACCTGGGGGACCTGCTCGCCCAGTGGACTAACGACCACTGGCGCTCGACCGTGCACCGGGTGGTGCTGCCCGCGCCAGTGGCCGGCCGCGAGGCCCGGCGCCGCTCGATCGCGTTCTTCCATGACGGCAACTACGACGCCGTCGTCGAATGCCTGCCCACGTGCACCGGGCCGGACGACCCGCCGCGCTACCCGCCGGTCGTCGCGGGCGAACACCTGACCGCGAAGCTCGCCGCGCCACGCCTGCATCGCCCGACCACGGCCACCTCGACGCTGGGTGACCGGGCCGACGCGGTCCATCCGTGACCTGACCAATGCCGCTTGCGACGGCGACATCCCGGGTTTGGCCGGAAGCCGCCTCTTTCCGCTCCCCTGACGATGCGGCGTCGCTGAGACCGCCAACCTGGCTCCTTCGTGGTGAAAGCTCGTTGGGGGCTCTTCTGGCGGTTTTCTGGCCAGGGAAAGAATGCGCGAGTGCAAGTCGGCTTGAAAGGTAGAGTGGGTTTAACCAGCGTCTTCCGGATTTGCTATTTCCTGTCCGTGTTCTTTATGGTTGACGGCATGCCGAGTGGGGAACACGAGTCGCCGCTGGAGCTGGCCGAGCAGAATCCGGAGGTCCTGGTCTGGCTGTTGGATAAACTTTTTGACGTCAAGGTCTCCGACTTTCACCATGCCCGGCCGCAGCCGACGGAGGTCCGGAAGCTGGTGCCCAGCACCTACCGCGCCGACGGGATGACACTGTTGTGCGACGCGACCGACAGGTCGTTGCTGTCTGTGGTGCTGGAGGTTCAGCGTGCCTGGGATCCGGGCAAGCGCTGGACCTGGAAGACCTACGTGGCGCACCTGGAAGCGGAGCTGGAGGTCAATGCCGCGCTGCTGGTCTACTGCCCTGGTGCGGCGGTCGCCCGCAGATACCGGGCCATGTTCGAGTCGGAGGGTGTGAGCCTGCACCTGCGCCCGCTCGTCTTCACGCCGGGCGACGTTCCTCTGGTCGTCGACGTCGAGCGGGCACAGGCCGAACCGGCGTTGGCCCTGTTCTCTGTACTCTGCCATGGCGGGGATGCTGACATCGAGGCCGCTTTTCCCGCACTGTTGGAGGCGCTGCGGGCGCTCGGCCCGAAGAAGAAACCCCTGTATCATGAGATCGTTCTAGCTGGGCTGCCAGAGCGCTCTGGAAGCGTTGGGAGACGTATATGACCAGCACCGTCGGCCGTCGGTACCGCAGTGAACTTCTCAACGAGACCGACGCTCGTGCCCACGCCGAGGGCAAGGCCGAGGGTGAGGCCCTCGGCGCGGGGCGGATGTTGCTGACCGTGCTTGAGGCACGCGGAATCCTCGTTTCCGAGGACGTCCGCGAGCGGATCCATACCTGCACAGACCTGGACCAACTCGACACGTGGTTCCGCCGCGCGATGATTGCCAGCACCATCGACGACGTCATCCGCGAATAGACCAGGCCCTGGCTGGCAAGAATGTGCGTCGCAGCGCAGAACCGCCTCGGTCCGCGCGACGTGTCGAGGTGCACCTGACCGGCGGTGCCGGCGGTGCCGTCTGGCTGGTTCCGTGTCGGTAGGTAGTCAGGCCAGGAGAGTGCCGCCCTCGACAGCGAGGATCTGGCCGGTGACGAAAGCCGCTGCGTCGGAGGCCAGGTAGACGACCGCGGCGGCGATCTCCCGTGGCGTCGCGGTCTGGCGTTCGAGGACTGTGCGGCGCCCGATGCTGGGCGAGTCGCCGCCGTGTGCCCGCTTCGCGATGACGCCGTCGGCATGCCAGCGGCTGCCCGCGCTCACGTCGTTCGCCCAGTCGTCGGGGAGCGTGCCGTAAGGGGCGACGGCGTTGACCGTGATCCCATGCGGCCCGACCTCCTTGGCGAGGATCTTGGTGAACGTGTGCACCGCGCCCTTCATCGCCGAGTACACGGCGAGCGTCGGGTCACCGATCAGTCCCGCCGTCGACCCGATGTTGATGATGCGCCCGGAGGCTCGGTGGATCATGCCGGGCAGCACGGCGTGCGCACAGTTGAGCGTGCTGGTGAAGTTCAGGTCGACGTCGCGGCGCCAGGTGTCCGGGTCGGACTCGGCGAAGTAGGCGAACGCGACGTTGCCGCCGACGTTGTTCACCAGTAGGTCGACCGCGCCGAAACGCTCCTCGACCGTGGCCACCATCCTGCCTACCTGCGCGCGGTCGAGGACGTCGACGGAGTGGAACACAGCGTTCTTCGCGCCCGCGGCGAGCGCCTGCTCACGCACCCTTTCACCCGCGGCCTCGTCCCTCGCGGCGATTACGACGTTCGCGCCCTCGGCCGCCAGCGCCAGCACGATGCCCCGGCCGATGTTGGAGTTCCCGCCGGTGACAACAGCCGTCCGCCCCGTAAGACCCGTGTCCACGCCGAACCTCGTCTCCGTGATGCGCCGTGGCCCTCGCCGCGAGCGTCCTCATACCAGCACGGACCGCGGTCACCCGCACCCGTTGCGACCGCCATCCGATCCCGGGACGTCCGCCGCGCGTCACCGCAACCGTCTCGCGGACCACACGCATCGAGCGTCGGTTGGGTTTCCTTGCCGACCCCCAGGGCCCTGACGCCAGCGCCAGTGTCGGCGCCTGAGCCTGTGGGCCGGTCCGGCGGGCCAGATCACCGGACCGGCACACGGGTCGGGCCGCCGCGGTCAGGCCGCCGTGAGCTCGGTCCGCAGCCGCAGTGCCCGCTGGGTGACCTCGGCGAGGACATGCTTGGCGGCCGCCAGCTCGGCCGCCAGCTCGGCCGCCAGCTCGGCCGCCAGCTCGGCCGGATCGAAGCCGCTGAAGACCTGTCCGCCGACCCGCTGCACCGACGCGAACACGGCCGCGTGCAGCTCCGCCCCCCGCGTGGTCACGCTCACCGGGCCGGCACCGTCGAGCCCGGTGAGCAGACCCGCGTCGTCCAGGCGGCGCAGCATCGCGTCGACCTGCTCCTCGTCGCGGCGCAGCTGGCGCTGGCTCGTCAGGAAGGCCCGCAGCTCCGGGAAGGTCATCGGCGGGCGCAGCGATCTGGGAGGTCAGCGATCTGGGAGGTGAGGCTCAGCGCCTCAGGCGGCCTGGGCCGAGGGGCGTCGCGGGCGGTGGCCGGCGACCTGGTGGATACGCGCGGTGTCGATCGTGGCGGTGAGGGCCGTCCGCGGGAGGGCGAGCAGCGCGGCGCGCAGGTCGTCGAGGTGGGTGGCGGAGGCGAGGCCCGCGGCCAGAGTCGCGTCCCGGGTCGCGTCCAGAGCCTCGGCCAGCAGGAGCGGCGAGTCCAACGGCAGGGGAGCGGCGCTCAGGCCGGCCGAGATGTCGGTCAGGCCGGCGGCCGTGAACAGCGCGGGCAGCCGCGGGCCGATCTGTGGGTCACCGCCCTGGGCGCGGATCGTCATGGTCAGAAGCTCGATGAACTCGGCCAGGGCCCCTGGAAGCGGGTCGTCCGGCGTCGCCGTCGTCGACGGGACGGTGAAGTAGACGTCCTCGACGGCTACCACGCCGCCGGGACGGACCGCGGTGGCCATGGCGCGCAGCGTCTCCATCGGGTCCGCGAGATGCCCAAGCAGCAGCCGGCAGTAGGCCAGGTCGAACCGGCCGCGCGCGGCGGGCAGCCAGCCGGCTTCGGCGTTCAGGAACGCGACCCGCGCGCCCACCCGGGCCGCGTTGTGGCGGGCGACCCGCAGCGACGCCGGGTCGCCGTCGACGCCCACGATCCGCCCGCCGGGCCGGACCTGGCTTGCCAGCAGCACGCTGACCTGGCCGTGCCCGCACCCGACGTCCAGGCAGCGCCAGCCCGGTCCCAGGCCCAGCCCGGTCAGGAACGCCTCCGTGCCCGGTTCCAGCGCCCTGGACTGCCTGGCCAGCCGATGCGCGTCGGCCTCCCCGCCGTGCAGCGCGTAGCCGACCGTCGGCCGCACAGCCCGCGCACCGGCGGGTGTCTCGGCCGGCGGAGCGACGGCCCGCGCCGACGGTGCCGCGGCCGCACGCGTGGATGGCGCCGCTGCGGTCCGGTCCGACGGTGTCCCGGTGGACGGGGACGTCGCCCCGCCCGCCGCCTCGGCCGGTGGGGCGCCAGCCGGCGCCCGCGCGGGTGATGGCTCCGGGCCTGGCGGCCACGCGGCTGAGGACGAGGACGGCGGCTCGGCCGCTGGGACCTCGCCCGGTGGGAGGACCGGCGGCACGGGAGGCGGGAACCGGTGGACGGTGATCTCCTGGGGCTGGTCATGGCTGACGTGCTGGCCCGCGCGGAGGCCCGGGGCCGTGCCTGGCGGGGCGGTGGCGGGCGGGGCGACAGCGCCGGGTGAGGCAGCAGCGTCGGGTGAGGCAGCAGCGCCGGGCGGGGCGGTGGCGGCGGGCGGGACGGTGGTGCCGGGCCGCGCCGTGACCGGCGCCTGGTGCGCGGTACCTGCCGGTACTTCAGGTGCCGGCTCCTGCGTCTCCCGCGGGCCGGCGCTGCCCGGTGGGTGGGCGGGCAGCCGGGCCGCCGCCTGGTCGGCGAGCCTGCCGAACCAGGACCAGGCGCGCTCGGCGGCGCGGTCGGCCCGCTCCGCCCATTCGGCCAGGTGCGGATGCTCCGCGTGCCCCCCGGCCCCGGCGCTCCAGATGTGTCGCTCGACGACGTCGTGACCGTTGCGGCCGTGGTCATGGCCGGCGCCGGCGCCGGCGCCGTGGTCGGGATCGTGGCCGTGGCCAGCGTCGTCGTTGTGGCGGTCGTCGTGGTCATCGACGTCGTGTTCGCCGCGTTCATCAAAGTCTTCGTCGGCGACGCCGCTGTCCAAGGGGGAAGGCCCGTCCCGGCGCCGGGCGCCGAACTGGGCGTAGGGGTCGGGAGCGTACGGGCTGGACAGGCCGGAGCCGTACGGCCCCGGGCCGGCCGCGGGCCAGACGAGCCGGGTGGCGGAATCGGTGCCGTCGCCGTGGTCGTCGCTGTCGGCGTGAGCCTGGTCCGCCATGCGTCACCCCCCGGACCGTTGCCACCCCATCGTGCGCGCGGGAGCCGACCGCCCGCCACCCGGAGGGATGGCGGGGCACGACCGGTGCTCGGCAGGGCCGCTCAGGAGCGGCGGACCAGGGTGGCGGCGCGGTCGCGCAGCTCGTAGCGGACGACCTTCCCGGTGGCGTTGAGTGGGAGCGCGTCGACGATCTCGACGTAGCGCGGCGCCTTGTAGTTCGCCATGCGCTGCCGGGCCCAGGCGATGATCTCCGCCGGTTCGGGCGCCGGCTGGCCGGCCCGCGGGACGACGTACGCCATGCCGACCTCGCCGAGCCGCTCGTCGGGGACGCCGACGACGGCGACCTGGGCGATCACCGGGTGCTCGGCCAGCATGCCCTCGATCTCCGCCGGGTAGGCGTTGAAGCCGCCGACGATGAACATGTCCTTCTTCCGGTCGGTGATGGCGATGTTGCCACCGTCGTCCATCACCCCGATGTCACCGGTCCTGAGCCAGCCGTCGGCGTCGATGGTCTCGGCGGTCGCCTCGGGGCTGTCGAGATAGCCCTTCATGATGTTGAACCCGCGGGCCAGGATCTCGCCGGGCTCGCCGCGCGGCACCTCCTTGCCCGCGTCGTCGACGACGCGGATCTCGATGCCCTCGAGGGCGCGGCCGGAAGTGCGCGCGACCAGCTCCGGGTCGTCGGTGTGCCGGCACATGGCGACCGTTCCCGTGGTCTCGGTCAGGCCGTAGCCAGTGACGACGGTGCGCAGGCCCAGGTCGGCGCGCAGCCGGCGGACCAGCTCGACCGGCACCGCCGCGGCGCCGGTGACGGCGAGCCGCCAGCTCGACAGATCGTAGCCGGTCAGGTCGCTGTTGAGGATCGTCTGGTATACGGCCGGCGGGCCGGGCAGCATGGTGATCTTCTCTTCGCTGACGAGCCGCATCACGGCGGGCACGTCGAAGACCGGGTACGGGACGAGCGTCGTGCCGACCAGGATGGTCGCGAGCAGGCCCGCCTTGAGGCCGGCGGTGTGGAAGAACGGGTAGACGAGCAGGTAGCGGTCGCCGTGGCCGAGCCCGATGACGTCGGCCCAGGCCTTGTAGAGCCGGGTTGACGGGCCGTGGGCGAGCATCGCGCCCTTCGGCTTTCCGGTGGTGCCCGAGGTGAAGATGATGTCGCTGAGGCTGTCGCCGGTGAGCGCGGCCGCGCGGGCGGCGGTCGTCTCGGCGGGAACCGAGGCGGCGCGGGCGGTGAGGTCGTCCCAGGGGATGGTGCCGGGGCTGACCGGTCCGTCGAGCACGACGACCTCGCCGAGGTCCGGCAGGTCCGGCTCGGCGAGGATCGCGGCCGCGTAGTCCGTCTCGAGGAAGTCGGTGACGGTGAACAGGATCCTCGCCCGGGTCGCGCGCAGGAGATCCGCGGCCTCGCCCGCCTTGAACCGGCTGTTCACCGGGACGAGGACCGCGCCGGCCCGGTAGATCCCGAGCGCGGCGACCATCCAGCGGTAGCCGTTCGGCGCCCAGATCGAGACTCTGTCGCCGGCCTCGACACCGCTGCCGACCAGGGCCCGCGCCACCTCGTCGGCGGCGGCCGCGAGCCCGGCGAACGTCAGCCGGACGTCGCCGTCGACGACGGCCTCGTCTTCGGGCCACCGCCGGGCGGCCCGCTCCAGCACGGCCGGGATCGTGGCCGGCGGCACGTCCTCGACGGCTGACGCCCCCGCGCCCGGGCCGCCGTCCGCGCGGGCCCCGCCATGATCGCCCGGCTTTGCGCCTAAGTCGTCGTCGCTGTCTCTGGTGGTCATCCGGCGCTCCGCTCCCTGTGGCTCGATGGTTCGGTGGCCGGCGCGAGGGCCGCCCTGTCCGGGTGCCCTCCCGTGGGCCGCCCGAGGCTGTCTCGGCGGTGGCGAGAAGAAGCTGACGTGGGCCCGCGGCTGGACTCCCGCGCGCGGCTCATGACGATATGCGTTCTTCGAACGTGGGCCAATCGGATCGTGGATCGTCGCGAAGCGACGGCCTACGGCCGACGTGTGGGAATGCGGCGGATGTTTCGCGCCCAGATTCGTCCGCTTTGCGCCATAGCCGGTCCGTGGCCGTCCGGGAACGGCTATGGCGACGGGTGAAGATCACTTCTTGGGTATGCGGGCCGGGACTGCCTGTCCCGGTCGGACGACCTAAAAATGTCCGTCCGGCTAGAGGGTCAAAGGGTGTGCGAAAATGATCTTCCTTCGCACACCCGGCGGCCGTTGTCCCCAGGATCACTAGAGGGTCAAAGGGTGTGCGAAAATGATCTTCCTTCGCACACCCGGCGGCCGTTGTCCCCAGGATCACTAACGGGCCGGCGAGCCGTCCGGAGGCGGCGCGAAGGCGGCGGCGACAGTGGACAGGAAGATGTCGTCAGGAAGTGCCGCGCTGTCCGCGGAGACCTCCGGGTCCATTGCGTGATACGCGGTGACCATCGCCGAGTACAGCCGGGCAAGGCAGCCTGGGTCGCCGGGGCGCAGCGTGCCGTCGCGCTGACCCCTGACGAACAGCTCGGCCTCCAGCTCGATTGCCGCGTCGTAGCCACGGGCGAAGCCCTCGCGGAAGCCGGGTGTGCCGGGTACGCCGGGCGCGGACATGAGCTGGATCGAGAGCCGGCCGAACTCCGGGTAGCGCCGGTGGAAATCGACCTGTGTGCGGGCCAGCCGCGCCAGCAGCTCGGCGCCGGTGCCCTCGGCCGCCAGGCAGGAGGCCATCAGCTCCATCAGCTCGACGGTGCGCCGGTTGAGCACTGCCTGCAGCAGTTCTTCTTTGCTGTCGATGAACAGGTACAGGGCGCCGATCGAGAACTCGCACCGTTTCGCGACCTGCTGCAGGCTGGTGCCGCGGTAGCCCTGCCGGCCGAACAGCTCCTCGGCCGCATCCAGGATCTGCTCCCTGCCGACGCGCAGCCGCTCCTGTCGGCGCAGCTCGCGTGGGCTGAGGACCGCGGGCCCGCCCGCGTCGTCCTTCGCCGTGCCCGTGCCGTGCCTGGCCGTGCCCGTGGCGCTCTTCCCCGTGCCGCCGTCAGTCCCGGCCGCGCCCGTGCCCGCGCCGTCGGCCACGACGGCTTCGCCCCGCGCCGTGCCCGTGGCCCCGTCGCTCGCCGTCGCCGTCGCCGTCGCGTCCGCCGGCCGCGCGGTGCGCGCCTGCGCGCCGCGGGCGCCGGCGGCGGCCGCGTGGGTGGCGGCCGGGCGGGCCTCGGCGGGGGCGGCCGGGGCGGGACGGGAGGTCCTCCCCGGCGACGTGGTGGCCATGTCCCCCAGTGTCGCACCGGACGCGACCAGCGGCGCCGGTCAGGCCGAGGGGCGTCGCACGTCGCCCGCCCGCTGGCCACTGCCCAGGACTCGTCCGGTACTCGGCGGGACTCCCGGCGCCCAGCGGTGCTCTTTCAACCATTACAGGGAAGATTCTGTTCCCCCGCCGGCTCCACAACGAACCGACGGATGGCCCGCAACATCGGATGAGGCAGTGCCCTGGCCGCTCCGCGACGGTGATCCACTCAGGGTCTCCGCCGGACGCCGCGGGCCGTGACGAGAGGTCCGCCGACCTTGCTACCGCGGGCCCGTGCGGCGGCGCCTGTCGCCACGGGTCGGCGGCCCCGCATCCGGCGCGGAGCGGGAAGCCGCGGGCCAGTGGGAGGTGACTGCTGTCACGTTGATAGCCGCCAGTGCGCCCCCAGGCGGGCCACACCCATTACTCCGTGTACGGATCGGAGGGGGTGGGGAACACGGCGGCCGAACCAGGCGCGAACCCGCGGCGCGCGTCATTCCACTCCGTTGTTCGACCTGCGGGTTTGTTTCGTTCTCGCCGTCGGCGGGCGGTCCGGACGGACTCGGCGGCGAGAGGGTTGACCGCGCATGAGAACTACTGTGTGTGACGGGAGGTCACCGCTGCCAAAACGGCGGCCGTGCCCCGTTGTTCTGGCGATGCGATTCCGCTCGCCACGATGCTCGCGGTGGCTGTTCGCCGATGCCCCGTCATCCTGCGGATGCAGGGGGTCAGTACAGTTGCCCATACCTTCCAGGCAATGGGACGCGGCCAGGGGGACCACCCGGGAATCGGTGGTCCGCCAGTGCGCTCGCATCGTCTGGTGGGGGCAGTTGGCAGTTACGCGGACGGCGTGGCCCGCCGTTCACCCTACATAGTCGCCCCACACGTGGCCCGCACCCAAGGCGCCCTGCTGGCCGGGCGTCGGACGAGAGGACCGGATGCTCCAGAACTGGCCCATCCGCTCGAAGCTGGTGGTAATTCTCATCGTCCCCTTGGTGGCCCTCGCCGTGCTCAGCGCTATACAGGTGCGCGGCAACGTCGAGAGCGTGTCGTCCGCGAACCGGACCAAGGCACTCGCCGGCTTCGCCATCAGGGCGAACGCCCTGATCGCGGCCCTGCAGACCGAGCGCAACGGCTCGCACACGGTGATCGGTACGGGCTACGGGGCGCCGGCGGTCATCGTCAAACAGATCCTCACCGATGTCCGGCCGCTCGTGGACCGGGCGGCCGGTGACTACAACACCGCCGCGCGGGACCTGCCGGGGAGCGCGCGTAACAGCCTGGGCGACACCCTGGCCAGCATCGACGACCGGCTGTCCAAGCTGCCGGCCTACCGCCAGACGGTCGACCGCAGGCAGGCCACCCTGCCGCAGGACATCCTCTACTACGACGGCCTGATCACCGACCTCCTGGAGCTGGACGCCCGGGTGGCGTCCGGCAGCCGCAACGCCGACCTGATCTCGGGTGCCGCCACGCTGACGGCGATCTCGCGGGAGAAGGAAGCCGCCGCCCAGGTGCGCGGCAACATCGCCCGGATCTTCTTCCTGCAGCAGTCCGACCCGGACCTGGTCCTGCAGATTCAGGGCCAGGCAGGCGCCGAGGACGGCTGGCAGGCGCAGCTGAGGATCACCGCGACCCCGGAGGAGCGCCAGCTCTACGAGGCGACCGTCACCCCGCTGGCCAGGAACGTCGCGACCATGCGTGACGCGGTGCTCAAGTCGCTGATGATGGGCGGGCGGCAGACGACCGAGCGCGAGACCTGGCTGACCGTCTCGGCGCAGAAGATCTCCAAGATGGAGGACGTCGAGCGCCGGATCGCCACCGACCTCGCCGCCACCGCCGACCGGATCGCGACCCAGGCGACCCGCCAGGCCGCGATCAACTCCCTGGCTGTCGCGCTCGTCCTCGCGCTGTCGGTGCTCATCGCGCTGCTCGTCGCGAGCCCCATGATCCGCCAGCTGCGCCGGCTACGGGAGGGCGCGCTCGAGGTCGCCGACCACAGCCTGCCCGATGTCGTCGAGCGGTTGCACCGCGGCGAGCCCGTCGACCTCGCGGCCGAGACGTTCCCCGTCCCGGCGACCACCCGGGACGAGATCGGGCAGATGGCCGACGCGTTCGGCACCGTGCACGAGGTCGCCGTGCGCACCGCCGTCGAACAGGCCGCGATGCGCAAGAGCATCGGGGACACGTTCCTCAACCTCGCGCGCCGCAGCCAGGCGCTGATCCACCGCCAGCTGAAGATCATCGACGCGCTGGAGCGTAAGGAGACCGACCCGGACGAGCTCGAGGAGCTGTTCCGCCTCGACCATCTCGCGACCCGTATGCGTCGCCACGCCGAGGACCTCATCGTCCTCTCCGGCTCCAAGCCGGCCCGTGGCTGGCGCCGGCCGGTCCCGATCAAGGACGTCATCCGCGGTGCCGTCGCCGAGGTCGAGGACTACACCCGGGTCAAGGTCCTGCCGGTCGGCGGCGGCGCGATCAGCGGCCATGCCGTCGGTGACGTGATCCACATGCTCGCCGAGTTCATCGAGAACGCCACCTCGTTCTCCCCGCCGCACACCCCGGTGCACGTCACCGGCCACGAGGTCTCCAACGGCTTCGCCATCGAGATCGAGGACCGCGGCCTGGGCATGAACCCGGCCGAGTTCAAGTCCCTGAACGACCGGCTGGAGAACCCGCCGCCGTTCGACCTGACGACCTCCGAGCGCCTGGGCCTGTTCGTCGTCGGCCGGCTGGCCGAGCGGCACGGCATCAAGGTCCGCCTGCGCACCTCGCCCTACGGCGGCACGATGGCGATCGTCCTGATCCCCGGCACGCTGCTGCGGCCGAACGAAGGCGTCGTGGACGAGCTCACGCCCGCCGGTGCCGGCGGCGGGCGGGATGACGCTCGTGAGCTCGCGGCCGTCGGCGCGGGCGGCGCCCGGCCCGCGGGCGGTGCTGACGCGGAGCCGCTGGAGCTCGGCGCGCCCAACGGGCGCGGCGCCGGGGTCCCCGGTGGGATGCTCGCCCTGCCGCCGGCCGACGGCGGCCCCGCCGCCGTCGGCCGCGCGGGCGACCGGGGGCTGGCGGCCGACGAGCCGGGGTCGATGACGACGGACCTGGCGGTGCCGCCCGGACCGTTGTCCGGGGCGCTGGCGCTGCCGGCCCCGGCCGGCACGCTCGACCCGGGAGAGCTTCCCGCCCCGCCGCCGCTGACCAGCCCGGTGCCACCGGTGCCGCCGGAGCTGCCGGGCGACGAGTCCGGCCCGCGCGCGATGTTCGGCGGCCTGCCGGCCCGCGGCGACGACGAGCCGCTGCTCGACGACCTCCCTGTGTTCGCCACCGTGCGGTCGAGCTGGTTCATCGCCGACCGGCCGCGCCGCAACGCCGCACCGCCACCGCCCGACGACCCGCTGCTCGGCGTGCCGTCCGGGCCCGTGACGGCACCGTCGGCGCGGCCGGCGTACCCCACTGCCTACTCGGCGCCCGTGACCCCGACGCAGCACCCCGCCGATGACGCGCCTGACCCGCGCTTCGGTGCCCTGCCGAACCGGACCTCGCCGCGGCACTTCCAGCCCGGCGGCGCGCAGCCCGGTGGCCCGTCGTACTCGGCTCCCGAGGATCCGCACGGTCAGGCTACGCCCGGCGGCGGGATCGCCGGGGGCGGCCGGACCCGCGGGCAGCGGGGAAGCCAGGCGACTCCACAGCCGACCACCGAGGTCGGGCTGCCCCGCCGGATGCGACGGGCGAACCTGGCTCCCGAGCTGCGCCGGGACAACCCAGCGCAGAACCGCCCGCCGCAGGTGGTGGCCGGGCCACGCTCGCCGGAGGAGATCCGGTCGATGATGTCGTCCTTCCAGTCCAACTTCGGACGAGGGCTGGCGGACGCGCAGGGTTCCAGTGACGGTGACGATCAGAGGAAGGTGACCTGATGAGCCCGGTTGGGCCGTCCGAGAACATGAGCTGGCTGCTCAACAACCTCGTGAAGAAGGTGCCTGAGGTCACCTACGCGATCGCGCTTTCCTCGGACGGTCTGTTGCTCGCCACGTCGGCGGGAATGGACCGGGCAACGGCGGACCAGCTTGCCGCCGTTGCGTCGGGCTTCAACAGCCTGGCCCGGGGCGCGGGGCGGTTCTTCGGTGGGGGGAGCGTCCGGCAGACCATCGTGGAGATGGAGCAGGGCTTCCTGTTCGTCACCGCCGTCGGCGACGGCGCCTGCCTGGCGATCCTTTCGAGCCCGGGCGCGGATATCGGCCTGATCGCCTACGAGATGGCTCTCCTGGTCGCCCGGGTGGGAGAGTTCCTTACCCCAGAGCTACGCGCCGAGATGCAGGCGGCACTGCCGATCTGAATCGCAAGTGAACCTTTTCCCGCTCAGCTGGGCTTGAGATGGCCACCACGGCGCCCCAGGTGACGACGGAAAATGTTTCAAGTCAGCACGGACATCCTGAGGATCGGCACGGACATCCCGAGGAGAGTCGGAGTGTCGCGAGAAGAGGAGTGGTTCGACGACGAGGCCGGTCCGGTCGTGCGTCCCTATGCGGTCACAGGGGGACGCACCAGGCCGAGCAAGGGCTCGCTCGAACTGGTCGCGCTGGTCACCACCACGTCGCAAGGACGGGCGGCGGCCACGTCGCTCGACCATGAGCAGCGCGCCATCGCGGCGCTCTGCCTGCGGCTGCAGTCCATCGTGGAGATCTCTGCCCGGTTGAACATTCCGGTCGGAGTGGTCCGGGTCCTCGTGGGCGACATGCTCGACGCGGGCCTTGTCACGGTGCACCGGCCCGCACGTCCCACGAACCGACCTGACCAGGCCCTGATCGAGAAGGTGCTCAGTGGACTACAGGCCCTCTAGTGCGAGGCCGCCCAGAACCGACGCCGCACCAGCCCCGAGTCCAGTTAAGATCATTATCGCGGGCGGGTTCGGCGTCGGCAAGACGACCTTTGTGGGCTCCGTCAGCGAGATCACCCCGCTGACGACCGAGGCGGCGATGACCGCCGCCAGCATCGGCATCGACGACACGTCGGCCGTCAACGGCAAGACGACGACCACCGTGGCGATGGACTTCGGCCGGATCAGCCTGCTGGACAGCGTGATCCTCTACCTGTTCGGCACGCCCGGCCAGGACCGGTTCTGGTTCATGTGGGACGAGCTGGTGCTCGGCGCGATCGGCGCGGTGGTGCTGGTCGACACCCGCCGGCTGGCCGACTCGTTCCCCGCCATCGACTACTTCGAAGAGCGGGACATTCCGTTCCTGATCGCGCTGAACCATTTCGACGGCGCCAAGCGGTACGAGGTCGCGGACGTCCGCAAGGCGCTGGACCTCGAGTCGAACCGGCCGGTCGTGATGTGTGACGCTCGGCGGCGGGAGTCGGTTCGCCAGACCCTGGTGGCCCTCGTCCGGCACGCGCTGGACGTGGTCTCGGCGGAGAACCGCGAGCGCGACCTCGCCGGCACCTGACCGGGCGTGGACGACCCGGCGTCCCGGCCGGGTGGTGGGGCTGCCGACCCGCCAGCCGGCCCGCGGAACCTGGCCGTCCACCCAGTCGCTCCCGGCCGGCACCGGGAGCGCGGGGCGCGCGGCGCGCGGGGACACGTCGAAGGAGCGGCGTACTGGCGGGCGGAGGGGGCATTGTTGGATCTTCTCGGGCTCGATGACATCACGGCGGCGCTCTATCGGCTGTGGCTGCGCGACGAGAACCTCAGCATCGAGGGTGCCGCGGCCGCGCTGCGCCAGCCGATGGCGGTGGTGACCCGGTCGCGCGACCGGCTGGTGGCGCTGTCGCTCCTGGTCGCGTTGCCGGACCGGCCGGGCAGGCTGGTGGCGGCCCATCCCGAGGGGCCGCTGGACCAGCTCATCCAGGCCCAGCACGAGCAGCTGATCCGCCGGCACGAACACCTCGTCCGGGCGCAGTCGCAGGTGGCGGCGCTCGTCTCGGAGTTCCGCGCGAGCCGCCAGGAGGCGCCGGGCGGGGGAGGGCTGGACCGGGTCGCGAGCTCCGCCGCCGTGCGCACCGAGCTCATCGGGATGGTCGGCGCCGCGCAGCGCGAGGTGGTCTCGGTGCGAACCAGGGCGACGCTCGCCGAGCTCGCCGCGGACCTGCTGCCGCTGGAGCTCGACGCCCTGCGCCGCGGCGTGCGGATACGCGCCGTCATCGCCCGGCCGCGGGCCGGGCTGGCGTGGTCGACCGCTGTCGAGCACCTCGCCGAGGTGGTGGCCGCCGGCGCCGAGATCCGGCTGGCCGACGACCCCGCGGTCGACCTGACGATCGTCGACCGCCGGCTCGGTCTCGTGCGGCTCATCGGCGGCTCGGGTGGCGTCGGTCCGGCTGGCGGCGGCGGGCCCGGCGCGGCGGGCGCGGCGCATGGCGCCGACGTCGCCGCCATGGTCGTGCGTGGCACGGATCTCGCGAGCCTGGTGACCGCGCTGTTCGAGCAGCTGTGGGAGAACGCCGACCGGTTCGGCGTCCCGGCCGGCACCAGCGGTCCCGGCGGCGCCGGGACCGGTCCTGGCAGCGCCGGTGGCCTCCGCGTCACCCAGGAGAGCGGTGAGCTGGCACTGGCCGGCGCGCGGCCCGCCGCGGGCGCGGTGTCCGGCCGGCTCGGCGAGCCGCGGGGCGGGCCCGGGCAGGCCGGGCATGGCGGCCAGGACGACGCCGACTGGTCGGACGAGCCGGGCGAGGCGGAACCGGACAGGCGGCCGGGTGACGGCGACGACAACGCGCCCCCGTCGCCGGCGGAGCTGCTCCTGCTGCAGCTGCTCGCCGACGGCGCGAAGGACGAGTCCGCGGCCCGTTCGCTCGGTGTCTCGGTGCGCACGGTCCGCCGGATGGTCGCCGACCTGATGCGTCGCCTGGAGGCCCGCAGCCGCTTCCAGGCTGGCATCCTGGCGAAGCGCCGGGGCTGGCTGTAGCACCGGGGCTGGCTGTAGCACCGGGGCTGGCTGTGACGCCGGGGCTGGACAGGCGCCGCCGCTGGCGCGAGCGGCGTGAGACAGGACCCGGCGGGTGCCGGGCTGGAGAAAGGATGGTTGTAACACCGCTGGGTTAAGTGCACTAGTTGTGGCAACAGTGTGCCAGCGCAACTAGTTGCCATGGGGAGGCGTCCGGGAACGCCGGACGAAGCGGGGTGACTGGGCACAGACTTCCTGCGAGACACCGCATCCGGACCGGACGCGGCGCCAGGCCCAAACAGCACATCGGCCTCGTCAGCGCCGCAACGGCCGCCTCGGCCCCTGCGCCGCCGGCCACCGGAGCGGTTCTCACGGCTCGGCCTGCTCGACCGATAGATAGAGCTGTGAGGAGAGAAAGTGTCGACAACCCAACCGCGTACACCCGCGCAGTGCCCAGCGGGAGGTGCGCGGTGAGCCACCGGACGCTGATCGTCGCTCGGATGAATCCATCGGATGAACAATCCGTGGCGGAGGTCTTTACCGAGTCCGACGGCGGGGAGCTGCCGCACCTTGTCGGGGTGTCGCGCCGGGAGCTGTTCGCCTTCCACGGGCTGTACTTCCACCTCATCGAGGCGGAGGAGAGCATCCAGGCGCCGCTCGCCGACGTGCGGGACCACCCGCTGTTCGTCGACGTCAACACCAAGCTCGCGAAGTACATCACCGCGTACGACCCCGCGACGTGGCGCGGCCCGCGCGACGCGATGGCTAAGAGCTTCTACACCTGGAGGGCGGACTCCGTCCGTTGAGGGTGCCCGGCGGCGGCCATCAGCCGTCGGCCGCCGGCCCACCGCCGCCGCGCGGCGCCTGACCCGCGCCAGACCCGCCGGACGCCAGCCCCGCTGGCGCCGCGCGCGGCGCCAGCGCCGTTCTCCCGCCGCGCCCCGCGGCGACGGCGCGGCCATGTCACACGCCGAGGCCTCGTGACCCCAGGTGCCGCGCGACCTCGCGCCCGTGACAGCCGCCCTCCCACTGCGCCGCCCGCGTGTCGGAACTCACCCGCGTCACCGCCCCAGGCCCTGGCCTGACCATCCGGAGCCCGAGTGCGGGCGGGGCCGTACACGCATGCCCCGCCGCGGCCGGTGCCGACCGCCGCGGGCACCTTCTCGCCAAACGTGAGAAGTGGGCGCGCGGACCGGTCGTGACGGCTTCTCACGGGCTGGTCCCCGTGAATTCGGCATTGGCTCGGTGCTTGGCATCAAGCTGCCCATTTTCGGTCGGTGGCCACGCGGGGTGCTTTTGCGCGCGCGTTATCGTCCCACACCCGCCACGGACTCTCGCCAGGCGGCCGGCCGGTTGGCAGGAAAGTGACGGCGGCGACATTGTCCGCTAGTTCTGGTACTCATGGCCCATCGTCGGTGGTAATCCTTGGATAGTTACGCTCTAGAGGAGGGATAACTGTGCCCCAGCAGTGGGACTCCGCCGCTCTGCTCGATTTCCTGGTGACCCAGGCCGGTCTTCCCGAGTCCGACCTGCCGGCGACGCTCGACGTCACCTTCGAGGACATCGGCCTGGACTCGCTGGCCTACCTGCAGCTGCAGTCGGAGGTGTTCGGCTCCCACGGTGTGGAACTGCCCGCCGACCCCCCGCCTGGCTACACCCTGGCCGACATCCTGGATGCCGTGAACCTCGCGCTCGCGGCCCGCTAGCCCGAAAACCGCACGCTACCAGGCCTTTGCCCGCCCGCGGGCGGGCAAAGGCGCGTCGCCAGCCGACGCTCCCATGCCCCCGCGAAACCAGCCCAACAGTCCTTGAGGCAGTACCTACTCCCGAGGAGACCCCCGTGAACGGGCACACCGACAACTCGATCTGGATCGACGCGGACATCGAAACCGTCTGGGCGCTCACCAACGACCTGGAGAACTGGCCCCGCCTGTTCACCGAGTACGCGTCCGTTGAGATTCTCGAGTCCAGGGACAACACCTTCAAGTTCCGCCTGACGATGCACCCCGACGAGAACGGCCAGGTGTGGAGCTGGGTGTCCGAGCGCACCCTCGACCCGGTCAACCACCGGGTGCGCGCCTATCGCGTCGAGACCGGCCCGTTCGAGTTCATGCACATCGAGTGGACGTACTTCCCGGAGGGAACCGGTACCCGGATGCGCTGGGTCCAGGACTTCCGCATGAAGCCGGCCGCGCCCGTCGACACCGCCGGAATGGTGGTGCGCATCAACACCAACACGCCGCGCGAGCAGGCCGTCATCAAGGAGAAGGTGGAGAACGCCGCGCGCCAGGCGTCCGCCGCCGCCATCGCCGGGAGCGCCCGGTGACCCCCGCCACCGCGGTCGCGGCTCCGAAGATCAGATCGATCCACGACGTCCCGGCCAACCGCCGCCGAGGCGGTGACATCCGCACGATTCTCTCGCCGGCCACCGTCGGCTCGAAGGCCGGCTTCATGGGCACTCTGACGCTCGCGCCCGGCGAGATCGTCACCGAGCACTGGCACCCGTACTCGGAGGAGTTCCTCTTCTGCGTGCGCGGCGAGGTGACGATCCAGCTGGACGGCGAGGAGTACCTGCTGCCCGCCGAGAGCGGCGTCCACCTCCCCGTCGGGACCCGGCACCGGCTGGTCAACCACGGCGCCGAGGAGGCGTTCTTCGTCTTCTGCTCGGGGCCGCTCGCGCCCCGGCCGGACCTCGGGCACGTCGACACCGAGCAGCTGTCCGCCGCGCAGGCGGCGGCGCCCCATCCTCATGTGGGCAACGCATGACACGCAGACGCACGGCCATCACCGGCGTCGGGGTGGTGGCGCCGGGCGGCACCACCCGCAAGGAGTTCTGGGCGATGATCACCGACGGCCGCACGGCGACGCGGCGGCTGTCGCTCTTCGACCCGACGCCGTTTCGCTCCCAGGTCGCGGCCGAGTGCGACTTCGACCCGCTCGTCGCGGGCCTGAGTCCGCGTGAGGTGGCTCGTAACGACCGGTTCGTCCAGTTCGCGCTGGTCGCCGCGGCCGAGGCGGTCGCGGACTCCGGCCTGGAGTTCTCCGGCCAGGACGTGGACGGCGCCGAGCCGGGCGCCGGCCCGGTCGTCGGGGTGAGCCTCGGCAGCGCCGTCGGCGCGACCACCCGGCTGGAGAACGAGTACGTCGCGGTCAGCGACGGCGGCCGGTACTGGGAGGTCGACCCGCGCTACGGCAGCCAGTTCCTCTACCACGCGCTGGTCCCCAGCTGCCTGGCCACCGAGGTGGCGACGAGGTTCGGCGCGCACGGCCCCGCGTTCGTGGTGTCGACCGGCTGCACCTCCGGCATCGACGCGGTCGGCTACGCCCATCAGCTGATCGTCGACGGCGAGGCGGACATCATGATCGCCGGTGCCTCCGACGCCCCGCTGTCGCCGATCTCGATCGCCTGCTTCGACGCGATCCGGGCGACCTCGGCGCGCAACGACGACCCGGAGCACGCCTCCAGGCCGTTCGACGCGAGCCGGGACGGGTTCGTCATGGGCGAGGGCAGCGCCGTCCTGGTGCTGGAGGAGTACGAGCGGGCCGTGGCCCGCGGCGCGCACATCTACGCCGAGGTCGGCGGATACGCGTCCCGCTCGAACGCCTTCCACATGACGGGCCTGCGCCCGGACGGCAGGGAGATGGCCGAGGCGATCCGTCTCGCCCTCGACGAGGCCCGGGTGGACCCGAGCGCCGTCGACTACGTCAACGCGCACGGGTCGGGCACCAAGCAGAACGACCGGCACGAGACGGCCGCCTTCAAACGGTCGCTCGGGGCACACGCCTACCAGGTGCCGGTCAGCTCGCTGAAGTCGATGGTCGGGCACTCGCTCGGCGCGATCGGCTCGATCGAGCTCGCCGCGTGCGCCCTGGCGATCGAGCACGACGTCGTCCCGCCGACCGCGAACTGGGCCACCCGCGACCCGGAGTGCGACCTGGACTACGTGCCCAACATCGCCCGCGACCACCGGGTGGACGTGGCGCTCTCGGTCGGGAGCGGCTTCGGCGGCTTCCAGTCCGCGATCGTGCTCACCGCGCCGGGGCGGGCGGCATGACCGCGGGCACGGTTCTCACGCCGGGCACGGGCCGGGCCGCGGGGGAGGAGACGGCGCCGCTGGCGCGGCCGGTCATCACCGGGCTCGGTGTGATCGCCCCGGGCGGCGTCGGCGTCGAGGAGTTCTGGGCGGCGACCCTGCGCGGCGAGCTGGCGATCACCCAGATCACCCGGTTCGACGCGTCCGCCTATCCTGCCCGGCTCGCCGGCCAGGTGCCGGACTTCGACCCGGTCGACCACCTGGACAACCGGTTCATCGTGCAGACCGACCGGTGGACGTGGTTCGGCATGGCGGCGAGCCGGCTCGCGCTCGCCGACGCCGGCTACGACCCGGCGACGCGGGACCCCTACGAGACGTCGGTGATCTTCGGGGCCGGCTCGGGGGGCAACGACTTCGGCCAGAAGGAGCTGTCCCGCCTGCACACCCGGGGCCGCACCGCGGTGTCGGTCTACCAGTCGATCGCCTGGTTCTACGCGGCGACCACCGGCCAGACCTCGATCCGCCACGGCCTGAAGGGCCCCAGCGGGGTCGTCGTCGCCGACGGCACCGGCGGCATCGACAGCCTGGCGCAGGCCAGGCGCACGATCCGTCGCGGCACGGCGAGCGTGCTCGCCGGCGCCGCCGAGTCGGGCCTGACGCCGTACGCGCTGACCTGCCACCTCTCCAGCGGCCGTGTCAGTGCCGCCCGCGACCCGCGGGCGGCGTACAAGCCGTTCGACGTGCGCGCCAACGGCTACCTGCCCGGCGAGGGCGGGGCGACGCTGCTCGTCGAGCACCCGGCCGCCGCCGCCGAGCGGGGCGCGCCGAAGGTCTACGGCGAGATCGCGGGCTACGCCGCCACGCACGACGCCCACCATCACAGCCGCCCGGCCGACAGCCCGGCGTGGCTCGCGACGGCGATGCGCCGGGCGCTCGCGGACGCGGGCGTCGAGCCGGGCGAGGTCGACGTCGTCTTCGCCGACGGCGCCGGCTCGCGCGACCTCGACGCGCTGGAGGCGGCGGCGCTGCGCGACGTGTTCGGCGCGGGCGCGGTCGCGGTGACCGCCCCGCAGGGGCTGATCGGGCGGCTGTGCGCCGGCGGCTCGGCGCTCGCCGTGGCGACGGCGCTGCTCGCGCTGCGCGACGGGGTGCTGCCCGCCGTCGGCAACCTCGACGAGCCGGACCCGGCCTACGGGCTGGACCTGGTCCGCGAGCCGAGGCCCTGCGCGGCCCGGGTGGCGATGGTCGTCGCCCGCGGCTTCGGCGGCTTCAACAGCGTCCTCGTCCTGCGCCGTCCCACCTGATGACCCTGCGGAAAGGGGCCGCCGGGTGTGCGAGGAGCACATTTTCGCGCACCCTTTGGCCAGCTGGAGATCACGATCCCGGAGCACTCTCCATGACTTCAGACCCCGAGACAAGGAGCCCGATGTTCGCCGACCTGGCTGGCAAGCGCGCGCTGGTGACCGGTGGGACCCGTGGCATAGGCCGCGCGGTCGCCCTCGGCTTGGCCCGCGCCGGCGCCCACGTCGTCGTGAGCCACCAGCAGGAGAGTGAGGCCGCGGAGAGCCTGCGCCGCGAGCTGAAGGAGACCAGCGGCAACCACCTGGTGATGATCGCCGACGCGGCCGACCCGGCCGCGATCACCGCGCTGCTCGACGCCACCGGCGCCCACCTGGGCGGGCTGGACATCGTCGTGAACAACGTCGGCACGATCAGCCATGTCCCCTACGACCAGCTGTCCCTCGAGGACTGGAACGCCGTCCTCACCACCAACCTGACCGCCACCCACCTCGTCACCCAGGGCGCGCTGCCGCTGTTGGGCGGCTCGGGCGCGGTCGTCAACGTCGGCTCGGGCGCCGGCGTCGTGGGGGTGCCGCTGCGTGCGCACTACACCGCCGCCAAGGCGGGACTGATCGGCCTGACCCGGTCGCTGTCCAAGGAACTCGGCGCCAAGGGCATCCGGGTCAACCTCGTCACCCCCGGCCTGACCGAGACCGACCACGCGAACGGCATGCCCGACGCGGTTCGCGCGGCCTACACCAACCGGATCCCGCTCGGCCGCCTCGGCACCTCCGAGGAGGTCGCCGCGGTCGTGCTGTTCCTGGCCAGCGACGTCTCCAGCTACGTCAACGGCGCCAACTACTCAGTCGACGGAGGTATCTGATGGCCCGTAGCGACTACGACGCCGAGATGACCGAAGGCACCGGCGCCGGGACACCGGCCGCCGACCTGCCCTTCCGGGTCATGCTCACCATGCACGTGCACCCGGGGCGCGAGGAGGAGTTCGAGCAGACCTGGCTGCGCATCGGCGACGGGGTCACCGGCCACCCGGCGAACCTCGGGCAGTGGCTCGTCCGCTCGGCCGACGAGCCGAGCACCTACTACATCGTGAGCGACTGGGTGAACGAGCGGCTGTTCCGCGAGTTCGAGGCCACCCCGGGCCACCTGGAGCACCGGAAGATCCTGCACCCGCTGCGGGCCCGCGGCTCCATGGCCACCGGTGCCCTGCTGGCCTTCCTGCCCGGCGCCGCGAGCGCCGGCCCGGCCGCCGCCCCGGCGATGGCCGCCATCATGACTCCCTCGGCTGAGCCGGCGCGCACCCCGGTGGCCGCGGGATGAAGATACGTGTGATGATCTGGGCCGCCGCGCCGGAAGGCAGGCCGGATGCCGTCGAGGAGACCTACCACCAGATCAGCGAGGCGCTGGTCGGCACCCCGGGCCTGCTGGGCAACCACCTGATGCGCTCGATCCACGACCCGAGCCGTTTCGTCGTGGTCAGCGAGTGGACCAACATGGCCGACTTCGTCGCCTGGGAGCAGGACGCGAGTCACAAGCCCACCACGTCGCCGCTGCGCTCCCTGCACGACCCCGAGCGCCGGCCGGTGATCTACGAGGAGGTCGCCGCCTACGGCGAGACCGGCCCCCTCTACGAGAAGACCGGCCCCCTCAAGGAGACCGCCCCCTGACGCCAGCGCTGGCCCTCCGACCGTTCTCTCCGTTCCGTCCTTCCGCTCTTCCGTCCGATCCGTCCTTCTACGCTGACTTGTCCACGGGTCCCCGCCGACTGGCTGCCGCGTGCTCCGGGCGCCGAGCGCGCCGACGGGCGCCGACGGGCGCCGAGCCGTCCACTGGCCAATCGGTGGGGGAGGCCAGCTGACCACCACCGAGATCAACTAGGGGAACCCGATGCGGGTGCTGTTCACCACCGTTCCGATGCACGGCCACTTCTATCCGATGGTCCCGCTCGCGCACGCCTTCCGCTCCGCCGGGCACGAGGTCCTGGTCGCCACGCCGGCGAGCCTCGTCGACGCGGTCACCTCCGCCGGTCTCCCCGTCGCCGTCACCGGGCCACCGCTCGGCCTCACCGAGATCATGATGGTGGACCGCGAGGGCCGCCCCGTGCCGCCGCCCGCGACCCCGGACGAGCTGATGGTCTCCGGCGGCAAGGCGTGGGGCCGGCTCGCGGCCCGCACCCTGCCGGCGACCGAGGCGCTCATCGACGGCTGGCGTCCCGACCTGGTCGTCGCCGAGCCGAGCGAGATCGCCGGCCCGCTGGTCGCCGCCCTGCGCGGCATCCCCTGGGTGCGCCACAACTGGGGTATCACCTCGCTGCCGCGCAGCCTGCCGTTCACCGCGCAGGAGCTGGCCGGCGAGCTCGCCGAGCTCGGCCTCGACGGCCTGCCGGAACCGGACGCGGTGGTGAAGGTCGTCCCGGCGAGCATCGCCGGCGAGGAGGACCCCGACGGCCTGCCCGCCCGCTACGTGCCGTACAACGGACCGGGCGTGCTGCCCGACTGGGCGCTGGCCAAGCGGAGCGGGCCGCGCATCCTGCTCACCTTCGGCAGCCTGGTGCCGCACATGCGGTTCCGCGACTTCGTCGCCGTGCTCGGCGAGCTCGCCGCCGGGCTGCCCGCACTCGGCGCGGAGGTCGTCGTCGGGGTGGAACCCGCGTTCGCCGAACGGCTCGGCACGCTGCCGGACGGAGTGGTCGACGTCGGCTGGCAGCCGCTGTCGCTCGTGCTGCCCGCCTGCGACCTGCTCATCCACCACGGCGGGTCGGGCTCGCTGCTGACCGCGCTGGCCCACGGTGTGCCGCAGCTCGCGCTGCCGCAGAGCTCCGACCAGTTCATCAACTCGTTCACCCTGGCCGGGATCGGCGCCGGCCGGATGCTGATGCCCGACCGGCTGGGCGTCGAGTCCGTGCTCGCCGAGGCTCGCGAGCTGCTTGACGACGCCGGCTACGCCGAGAAGTCGAAGGGCGTGGCCGAGCAGATCGCCGAGATGCCCACCCCGACGCAGGTCGCGGCGACCCTGGCCGAGCTCGCCACCGGTTGACTCTGAGCCAGTTCCCACGCCGACAGGTCCCCTGGACGTGATCTCCTAGGTTCCACGCCGTTCCAGGCCGGGGCGGAAACGCCCCGCCTGGCCGCTTCCGTCGGGCTCCCGCCGGCTCCCGCCGGCTCCGTCGGGCCGCTGGCCTCCGGCCACGAGAGCATCGCTCTCATTAAATGAATAGTGCCTACCAGGCTATGAGAGCGAGTTGCGCCGAGCTGGTGGGCGCGTCTAGGGTCGTCGCCCGGGCGGGGGATCCCGCCGCGGGCCTGTCCCGTGCCGGCCCCGCCCGTCGGAGCGCACACGAGACGGATGGGATCGGCGATGACGGGAACGAGGATTGTGACCCCCTTCGGCGCGAGGTCGACCGCGGCCGAGGTGGCGGCCGGGGTCGATCTCGCCGGCCGGCACGCCGTCGTCACGGGTGCCTCCTCCGGCATCGGCACCGAGACCGCGCGCGTGCTCGCCGGCGCGGGCGCCGCCGTCACCCTCGCGGTGCGCGACACCGCGGCGGGGGAGCGCATCGCCGCCGACATCGTCGCGGCCACCGGGAACAAGGACGTCGCCGTCGCCCCGCTCGACCTGACCGAGCAGGCGTCCGTGCGCGCGTTCGTCGCCGCCTGGGACGGCCCGCTGCACATCCTGGTCAACAACGCCGGGATCATGGCCTCGCCGCTCGTGCGCACCGCGGAGGGCTGGGAGCGGCAGTTCGCCACCAACCACCTGGGCCACTTCACGCTCACCACCGGCCTGCGCGGCGCGCTCGCGGCGGCCGGCGGCGCCCGGGTCGTGGCCGTGAGCTCCGCCGCGCACCTGCGCTCGCCGGTGCTCTTCGACGACATCCACTTCACGGCCAGCGAGTACAACCCCTGGGTCGCCTACGGCCAGTCGAAGACGGCGAACGTGCTGTTCGCCGTCGAGGCGAACCGTCGCTGGGCCGACGACGGCATCACCGCCAACGCCGTGCACCCCGGCACCATCGCCACCAACCTCGGCCGCTACCTCTCCCGGGAGGAGCTGAAGCGGATCAGTATCGGCTCGGCCGCCGCCGTGGCCGCCAAGGAAGCTCAGGAGTCCGGCGGCTCCACCGCCGCGGATCCCGCCGGTGCCGGTGGCGCGGGTGGCGGCGACGCCGTGCGTAAGCCGGGAGCTCCCAAGAGCGTCGCGCAGGGCGCGGCGACCTCCGTCCTGGTCGCCTCCTCCCCGCTGCTCGAGGGTGTCGGCGGCCGGTACTTCGAGGACTGCGACGAGGCCACGGTCGCCGGTCCCGGCGACCGCTTCGGCGTCGCCCCCCACGCCCTCGACCAGGAGTCCGCCGCCCGCCTCTGGGACGTCTCGGTCGCGATGGTCGGCTCCTAACCGCTTCTCGCGGCCCAGCGGCCCCGGCCACGGGGTCTCTCCTGCACCGTGGAAGCCTCGGCGTCCGTTGGGTGCTGGGCCAGGCCGACGGCTTCATTCCTGGAGCCGCTGGTCGTGTCGACCGGGACCAGGGAGATGTACGACGGGTCGCCTGGAACCAGTCCGGCGACGAGGGAAGGGGCCCGCGAAGATCGCGGACCCCGTCCGGGTGACCGGTTCGCCGTTCGGCTCACGCGGCCGGGCCGCCGTAGGGGACGGTGATGATCTCCAGGATGTGCCGGTCGGGGCTTTCCCAGTAGACGCCGCGGCCGCCGTCGTGGTGGTTGATCTCGCCGGGGCGGGTGCGCATCGGGTCGGCCCACCAGGTCAGGCCGCGGTCGCGGACGCGGCCGAAGATCTCGTCGAACTCCCGGTCGCCCACGAGGAAGGCGTAGTGCTGCGGGTGGACCTCGCCGGTGGCCTGGCCGACGTCCAGGCTGACGCCGGCGACCTGTACGACGCGGAACGGCCCGTAGATCGGCGCGTCCGGCAGGCCGAGGATCTCGGTGAGGAAGGTGGCGGTGGCGTCCCGGTCGGACGACCAGACGATCGTGTGGTTGAGTTCGATGCTCACTTCCGCGCTCCCTTCGGCCTCGCCGCGGGGGCCTTCAGCCCCAGGGCCGGGACCAGGGCGACGGCGGCCAGCACGGCTGGCCACCAGAACGTGACGCTGAACGCATGGGCGCGGTCGGCTGTTCCCGACAGCTGGTGCTGCAGGGCGACGGCGAACACGGCGGTGGCGACGACGCCGCCGGTCCGCTGGAGGATGCTCAGCAGGGTGGTCGCGCGGGCGATCGCGGCCCGGTCGAGCGTGGCGTACGCGGCCGCGCTCGTCGGGGCGAACAGGCAGCCGGCGCCGAGGCCGAGCATGACCTGCGCGGGCAGCAGGACCAGGTCGTTCCCCGCGCTCCCGGCCAGGGCGTAGCCGACGAATCCGAGCGTCAGCAGCGTGGTCCCGGCGAGGACCACGAGACGGCCGCGGCCCCGGTCGACCAGGCGGCCGGTGAGCGCCTGCGACACGGCCGCGCCCACGCCCTGCGGAGCGAGCAGCAGGCCGGTCTCCAGCGCCGAGGCGCCGCGGACCTGCAGGTAGTACAGCGGCAGCAGGAACATCGCGCCGGTCAGCGCGCCGACGCTGACGACCTGGACCAGGGCGGCGAGAGTGAAGCCGCGGGCGGTGAAGTGGCGCAGGTCCAGTAGCGGCGCCGCGACGCGAGGCGCGCGGACCGCGAACGCCACCAGCAGGGCGACGCCGGCGCCGATCCAGGCCAGCGCGGCGGCGCCGATCCCGTCCGTGTCGCCGGCGATCGAGGTGACACCGTAGACCAGCGCGACCAGTCCTGGGGAGAGCAGGCCGAGGCCGACGGCGTCCAGGCGCTGGGCGCGGCTGCCCGGCTGCGGCTCAAGCGCGCGGGCGGACCACAGCAGGCAGGCGACGCCGATCGGCAGGTTCAGGAAGAAGATCCACCGCCAGTCGGCGGCCGAGACGAGCACACCGCCGACGACCGGGCCCAGGATCGGCCCGAGCATCATCGGGATGCCCACGACCGCCATCGCCCGGCCCATCCGCTCGTGCCCCACGGCCCTGGCGACCATCGTCATCCCGACGGGGAACACCATCCCGCCGCCGACGCCCTGCAGCACCCGGAACGCGATCAGGCTGGGCGCCGACCAGGCGAGGCCGCATGCCAGCGAGCCGGCGGTGAACGTCCCGACGGCGACCAGCCAGACCGGCTTCGCGCCGAACCGGTCGACCGCCCAGCCGGTGACCGGGATGACCGCGGCGAGCGCCAGCAGGTAGCCGGTCATCACCCACTGGACGGTGGTCAGCCCGACGGCGAAGTCGCCCGCCAGCCGGTCGAGGGCGACGCTGACGATCGTCGCGTCCAGAACCGTGGTGATGGCGCCGAGCACGACGAGCGCGACGACGGTGCGCGCGCCTCGGTCCAGCGGCGCGGGCCGCTCCCGCCGCCGAGCCTTCGTCGTCAGGTCGATGGCCGGGTCGGCGGCCGGGTCGGTCGTCGCGCCCCGCGCGGTGGGGGCCGTCAGCTCGGCGGTGGCCTTTCCCCCGTTCGCGGCCGCGGCCGCGGGAGCGGGAGCGGGGGTTGTCGAGTCGGGAGGGGCCGGAGCCGTCGCGTCGTGCGCGGGCCGTGGCCCGGCCGGACGGGACGTGATCTTTGTCAGCATGGTGTCAGTGTCTCCTTGGTGTCGAACTAACTTTATCGTGACTCTAAATTTTGTGCGACGCCAAAGCAAGGGGGTAGGGTGATCCCATGACCGAGGTGGGCCTCCGCGAGCGCCAGAAGCTGGCGAGGCGGCAGCGGATCGTCGAGGCCGCGGTGGCGCTGTTCGCCGAGCGGGGCTTCGAGGCGGTGCCCGTCACCGAGATCGCGCAGCGGGCCGAGGTGTCGCCGGCGACGGTCTTCAACTACTTCCCGACCAAGGAAGACCTGATCTACGACGGCATGGCGGCCTTCCACGCCGCTCTGCTGGGGGCGGTCCGCGACCGCCGCCCGGGGGTCTCCGTGCCGGCGGCGTTCCGGGAGTTCCTGCTCCAGCCGCGCGGCCTGCTCGTCGCCCCCGACCCGGGCGCGCGAGAGCAACTGGCCGTCGTGGCCCGGGTGATCCGCGAGAGTCCTGCGCTGCAGGCGCGGGAGCGCCAGGAGGCGGAGCGGTCCACCGCCGCCCTCGCCGAACTCGTCGCGGCCGAACTCGTCGTGGGGCCTCTCGACCTGCGCCCCTGGGTGCTCGCGACCGCGCTGGTCGGCGTCAGCCGCGCCATGTCGCGCGCCGTCCAGCAGGCCGCGATCGACGGCCGGCTAGGCCCGGAGTTCACCGCCGAGCTGATGACCGCCGGCACCGCCGCCCTCATCATGATCGAGCAGGGCTGCACCGCCTGACCGCGTAGCGCTGTTCGATGGTGCCAACAGCGCCCGAACTCGCACTCCGCCTGAATGCGCTCCAACGGCAGGACACCACCGCCCGCTGGCACTTCCCAGCCGACAAACCCGACTGACGGGGCCGACGGCTGGCCCTCGCGGGAAGACGCTCCCGGGGCGTGGAGCCGCCGCGGCCAGGTGAGTTGGAGCGGAGCGGCGGCCGTTGCTGAGATCGTCGCCTCGCACATCGCGCGTAATGCGACATCCGTGATGTCCTCCCGGCCTGGCATCTGGCATCCGGGGGTGTGGCCGTCGGGCCGGTGTCGTGTCGATGTGGGCTTTGGCCAGCTCTCGGCGTCGATCGCTGCCCGCCCGGGCCATCCTGGGTCTGAGTCACCTTTAGCGCATACATCGTTACTTGGCGCGAGATCGATCGGCGCGGCCTGGAGGTTGGCGTACACAGCGCACGCGACGTGTGCCCAGGCCGTCCCCGCCGGCGCGCGGCACGCCAGACACGTCCCTGGTCCCGGGCATGACCAGCAGCAGACTGAACGTGGCGGAGGCCACGGTGGACGACTCCCCATTGCTGTCACCCGACGAGGACCGTCTCGTCCGAGGCAGATTCGACGCGGCCGTCCGGGGCCTCGACCCGGCACGCCTTTCCGTCCTGTCCTGGTACCTCGCCGAGCGGCTCCTGCGATTGACGGATCCGGTGGCGGTCGAGCGGCGCGGACCCCGCGTGCGTCGGACACCCCGGCGCAGGCAGCACCGCGCCCCCGGCGATCGGGAGGGGACCTGGGCCTGGTGGGGCTTGGCCGCCCTCACGTTCCTGTTCGCCGGCCTGCTGCTGCTGGCCTCGACCCTGCTACCCCCGACTGACCGCTGCCCACTCGTGATTGTCGGCGCCAGTGCGCTGGCGGCCGTCCTGCTCTTCTTCTGGATCGGGTGGCTGCGCGTCGACGACGGTCTGGTCACCGCCGTCCTGCTGGCGCCCTACGTGCTGGCGCGCGAAATCCTCGCCGCGGTCCAGCAACCGGTGGACATCATCGCCCGCGCCGTCGACGACGCCCAGGGCCTTGTCCGCTGGGTGAGGCGATGGTTGGACGACGAACGCCTGCGCGCCCGGGCACGGCGCACCGCGCGCCGCCTGGGCGCACGGCAACTGCGGGTCCTGGTTGCACGTCTCGACGACCACCTGGCCGCATGCGCCGACGGCGCTGACCACTGAGGAGAGGGCCGGTTCCCTTGCGCCGACGTCCTACGCGGTTGCGCAGCCAGATCGCGTTGTCGGCGGGCCGCCGGGGCCGCGCGCGGAACTTGGCCTGGACGACCGTGTATCCCGACCACTGCGTCCCGTCAGGCAGCGTCAGGCGCTGCCCGGTCGTCGCCTCCCGGCCCCCATCCCGACCCGCGCCGTGGATCCGGATGCCGGGCAGCAGCCGGGCAGCCAGCGCCTGCGCCATGTGCTCGAATTCGGCCGCGCCCAGCCGAGTGAGATCATAGTCAGCCACGAACCCAGTCTCACCAGGCATCATTACAATGCGTACAGATATTGAGCGAACCGTAGCTGGCGGTAAGGTTACCGAGAGTGAACTTGGTGTGCATTGCCAGGGCTCTTGATCCTGGCGGTAGGCCGGGTTCGGAAGGCACTCACAAGGTGGCGGGTCGACGCCGCCCGCTGTCGGTCGCTCCGCGCAGTGAGAGCGCCTGGAGTCGACGAGACCCGGGGACGGCCTGCAAGGTGGACCGCTTCAGAACGTCGGCCACGGTTGGCGGCCACGGCGGCGGGTCAGCTGGAAAGATCGATGTCTGCGTAGACGGCGGCGTGGTCGGAGCCGGCGTGCACCTCTTTGGTCATCGTGTCGTAAATCGGCCAGAGCGTGCCCCGCCGACCGCCCCATACGCCTTTGCGGAAGATGCCGCCGCCGGTCGCCCTCGCGTACAAGGTCGGGGAAAGCAGGACATAGTCAATCTTGTTCCGGGCGGTGCAGTAGCCGTAGGTGCCGGGTCTGCCGCCGTCGTCGAAGGCGGGATGCGAGGAGATGTCGCGCAGGTCGGTGTTCCGCAGCAGCGGCGTCAGCGAGTCGCTGTCCGGTGTGTCGTTGAGGTCCCCGACCACCGCCACGTCGGGTAAGCCGTCGGCGACCAGGTCGCGGTAGATCTCCGCGATCCGCTGGGCCTGCCGGCGGCGGAGGGCGTCGGAGGCGACCTTGCCGCCGTACCCCTTGCTCTTGAGGTGGTTGACCAGCACTGCCAGCCGCTGCCCGGCCGGCGCGCGGAAGTGATACTCCGGACAGTCCCGACTGAAGATCCGCCCCGCCGGGTCGACGTCGTCGACATGACTGTGCTGCCCTACTAATGGATACTCCGCGGTAGCCAAAATCCCGACGTTGATGCCCCGCTCGTCATTGCCGTCGACCACCATCACCTGCGGGTACCTGGGCCGGCCGGCAACAAGCAGGCTCGCGTCCGTGAACCGTTTGAGCGCGATCCGGTTCTCTGCTTCGATCACGCCGAGGATGTCAGCGGCCACGTCGTGAATCACCCGGGAAGTGTTCAGCATCGCCTGCTCGTCGACCCGGTCGGTGGTCAACTCGACCCAGCCGATCCAGTCACCGCGGCCGCCGGCGACAATCGTGACCCGGCCGTCGCGCGACCGCTTCAGCAGCCGGCCACGATTCTGTCGCAGCCGAGCAAACCGCGCGCTGTCACTACCGGACAGACCGAGCCGACGCAGCAACCGCAAAATGCCGGCCTTGATCTCGGCCGTGTACTCCGGCTCCTCCAACAGCTTGCAGATCTGCTCGTACGCCTCCAACGCCGGCCGACCGGCCGACCAGGATGGCTGCTCCAGTACCCTGGCCCGATTGAACAGGTTCTCGACGTTGTAGCTCGCGATCCGCACTCAACCTCCCTCGGGCTGCCTACGGCAGCGCGCCGACCGGATCAGCGCAACGGACGGACATCATGGCCGGTTCGTGCCCATTACACCGCCCGCTCCGAGATGGCGCGGCGGTGCGTTGCCCGCCTTGCCCACCCTGGGCACGACGTGATCATCGTCGGTCACGGAAGGACGCCCGCGCGATCGCGGCGGGTCGTCCGCCCGGCGGCGTGGTCCTTGACCCGCTCGCTGGCACTTCCACGACGCGCCTCGCTGCCAGCCGCGTCGGCCGGACCTACATCGGCATTGCCCCAGGCTCCTCCAGCTACCAGCCGTATCTGACGCATTCCGGCGGGAGTCGCCCGAAGAGACGGGCTGGGGGTGAAGCTGACGGTCAACGCGTCCCAGTGCTGGGACGCAAGGCGGGCGGAGAAGCGGTCCGAGCATCCCGGTATCAGCGTTGACCTCTGGGATGCGACCGCGCTGACCGACATGTTGATCAAGGGGTCGATGGAAGACGTCCGTAGACATTTCCATCTCGGTGTGCCGCGCCGCGGGGATGATTTTCAGGTTTCCTACCGTCTGCGTTGGGTGGGAGAACAACATAGGGGCGTCAGCGTCCGTCGCACCATGTGCCCGGCATGGCGCTGACGGCCCATGGTGGTGGCGGTTCGCTCTACACTGCCGGGATGTCGAGACGCTCCTCGCCGAGCGGGGCGATGCGACCTCGAGCCGAACGCGGCAGCGCCATCCCCGCGTCTCTGGACGACGTCATCAGCCTGGTCCGGGCTCGTGGCGCGGCGGCGCAGCTGTGCGTCATCAGGAACGGGCGGGTGATCCTCGACCAGTCGTTCGGCTGCCGGCCGGACGCGTTGTTCTTGCTGTTCTCCGCTGGGAAGCCGTTCACGGCCATGCTGGTGCACCTGCTTGCCGACCGTGGCCTGGTCAATCTGGACGACCCGGTCGCGCAGTACTGGCCGGAATTCGGCCACAACGGCAAGCAGGCGATCACGGTAAGGCATGTGCTGCAGCACCGCTCCGGCATACCGGTGGCACGCAACCTGGTGGCCGACGCCCTGTCGGCCACCAGCTGGCACCGCTCGGTGCGGGCGGTCGAACGCGCCCGGCCTGCCTTCCCACCCGGACAGGTTCCCGCCTACCACATCCTCAGTTACGGATTCATCCTCGGCGAGCTCGTGCAACGGGTCACCGGAGCAGAGTTGCGCTCCGTGCTACGCACGGAACTGCTTGACCCGTACGGGTTGGCTGACACCCATCTTGGGCTGCCCGCCCCGCTGTGGCAGCGGCACGTCCCCGTGCGCGCGGCCGGCCCCGGCGGAAGGCAGCTCCTGTTCAACCGTCGCCACGTCCGGCAGGCGGTCATCCCTGCCGCCACGATCTCCAGCACTGCCCGGGACCTCGCCCGCTTCTACCAGATGCTCATCCGCGGCGGCGAACTCGACGGCGTCCGCGTGCTCACCCCCGCCGCTATCGCGACCGCTCGCCAGCCTTCCTCCGATGGCCAGATCGACCAGTTCCTGCACAGGCCGATCCGCTGGTCGCAGGGTCTCCAGCTCGGCGGCCCAGCGCCCGGCGCGGCCCGCCCGCAGCCGATGGGCTCACGCAGCAACCCGGACACCTTCGGCCACAACGGCTCCAACTGCTGCATCGGCTGGGCCGACCCCGCCCGCGACCTCGTGTTCGCCTACCTGACCAACCAACTCACCGCCAGCATCGAAGGCTCACCCCATCAAAGCCAGGTAAGCGACGCCCTGCTCGCAGCCTGCCCGTGACAACCAACTACCAGCCGGACCGAGGCACAGTTGGGCTGACAGGTTCCGCCGGAGGGACGCACCTGGTCAACGTCACGGATGGTAGTGGGACCGAGGTCGCCGGAAGCGCCCGAACAGGCCGCTGAGCGCAGCTTCAGGGCGGTCGTTCCGAACGATCTGGCGGAGAAGAGGTCCGTCGAGTTGCCAGCCGACCAGTACATCGCGACATAGTCGCGATGTACTGGTCGGACCTGGAGCAGGTCCGCGGGTGGTTACTCTCCGATGGAGGCAACCGCGGCCAAGATCGCGTCGATAGCGACCTGTGGATGCGACACCATCGAGACGTGCGAGCCGGCCACTTCGGTGATCGTGGCGCCTGCGCGCTCGGCCATCGTGCGCTGCGTACCCGGCGGGATGACCCGATCCTCTGTTCCCACGACCGCCCAACTTGGCCGCGTCTTCCACGCCGGGGCGGCGGTGGTCAGTGCAGGTCAGGGAGGGTGGCGAGGGCGTCCAGGAGGGTCACGGACAGGGAGTCGGTACCGCCGTGGGCGACCCAGCGCTCGAAGGCGTAGCTGACGACGCCAGACAGGGCGCCGGCGTAGGCACCGGCGCGGGGGTCGTCGGCCCCGACGCCGAGGCGCGCGGTGACCGCCGCCTGGAACGCCGCCGCGGTGCTGACGGCGCCGCGGGCGAGCGCCAGCATCACGGTCTCCGGCGAGCGGTGCACCGCGAGGCCCCAGGAGAGCAGCAGCTCACGGTCCCCCTCGTGTTCGTGGTTCGTCTCCCGGACGGCGGCCGAGAACGCCTCGACCAGGGACTCGTGCGGCGGGCGGGCGCGGACCCGGGCGCACAGCAGTTCGATCAGGCTGCGCGGGAGCGAGGCGAGCACCTCGTCGCGGCTCGCGAAGTACCGGAAGAACGTGCGCATCGAGATCCCGGCGGCCGCGGCGATCCGCTCGACCGTCACGTCCTGCGGCGCCTCGTTCGCGAAGAGCGTCAGCGCGGTGCGTTCCAGCTGCCGGGCGACGCGCTCGCGACGAAGCTCCCATCCGTTCGGACGGTGCTCGATGGTCTCGGCGCTCATGGCACTGCATAATGCCGCACCGGACCCCGACGCTTCCGCCCAAAAAGGCCAGTACCCGGCCCCGGCGGCGGCCTTCGCGTCCGCAGCCGTCGCGCCAGCGGCCGCCACGCTCGCGGCCGCCGGGCAGCGGGCCGCGGCGGCCACGCGTCGGCGCGCGCGCGTGCGCGCTCCGCTCACGGTTCCGCGCGTGCGCGCTCCGCTCAGGGTTCCGTTGGTTCCGGCTCGGTCGAGAAGCGCCCTGCCCCATGACGCGTGTCATCTGACTGACCCGTGGCCGGTCGGCCCCACCTGAACGGCGCACCGGGCACCTGGCGTACCAGCGCCGGGCGCCCGGCCTGGCGCCCCCTGGCGACCGATCCGAGCGGGAAGCCCGCCCGCTGGTCTCGCGCCGGCACCGGCACCGGCATTCGCGCAAGGGCTACCAGCGGTGGTGGACGAGGGCGCGGATGCGGCGGTCGTAGAGGTCACGGATGGAGGCGGCCGTAGCGGTGCCGAGCGGCGGGGCGGCGGCGGCCGCGACGTTGTCCGTGACCTGCGCCCGGTTGCGGGCGCCGGGGATGACGGTGGTGACGCCCGGCTGGTCGATCACCCAGCGCAGCGCCAGGCGGGCCGGGTGGTCGGACAGCGCCGCGAACTCACGCGCCGCCTCGACGCCGGCCTTGTAGTCCACGCCGGCGAACGTCTCGCCGACGTCGAACGCCTCGCCGTGCCGGTTGAAGGCGCGGTGGTCGGACGGGTCGAAGACGGTGTTCTCGTCGTAACGCCCGGACAGCAGGCCGGAGGCGAGCGGGACGCGGGCGAGCACGCCGACGCCCGCGGCGAGCGCCGCGGGCAGGAACGCCTCCAGCGGCTTCTGCCGGAAGGCGTTGAGGATGATCTGGACGCTGGCCACACCCGGCCGGCGCAGCGCGGCGAGCCCCTCCTCGACCGTCTCGACGCTGACGCCGTAGTTCGCGATGCGCCCTTCGTCGACCATCGTGTCGAGCGCGTCGTACACCTCGGCCCCGATGATCACCGAGGTCGGCGGGCAGTGCAGCTGGACCAGGTCGAGCCGGTCGACGCCGAGGTTGCGCCGGGACCGGTCGTTCCACTCGCGGAAGTTCGCGAGCACGTAGTTCTCCGGCACCTGCGCGACCCGGCGGCCCATCTTCGTGGCCACCGTGACCCCCGAGCCGGGATGCTCCCGCAGGAACCGGCCGATGAGCTGTTCGCTGCGCCCGTCGCCGTAGACGTCAGCGGTGTCGAACAGGGTGACGCCGGCCTCGGTCGCCGCCGCCAGCACGTCGATCGCCGCGGCCTCGTCGACGTTGCCCCAGTCGGCTCCCAGCTGCCAGGTGCCCAGCCCGACGACCGACACCGGCCGCCCTGTCCGTCCCAGAACTCGTCGCTCCATGCGGCGATCCTAGGATCCGGCGGCGGCGGCTTCGAGGCGCCGGCCCGGCGGGTGCCCGGTGCCCGGTGCCCGGGGCCCGGCGGCGTCCCGGGCTCGCCGCCGCCGCCCTGTCCACCCGGTTTCTCGTTTGTTGTTTCGAGACCCGTACGCTGACCCCGTTCGCGGTCCGCTGCCCGCTCGTCGGCGAGGCCTGCCTCGGCCCCGTGGGCTCCGGCCCGTGCTGCCCCGGCCCGCGGGCGGCGACGCCAGTTCTCGACCACTGCTCTGCGGAGAGGCCAAAACGCCGGTGCAACACTTCATCGCCAGCCACGGGGTCCTCGCGGTGTTCCTGCTGATGGCCCTCGAGTCCGCCTGCATCCCGATCCCCTCCGAGGTGATCATGCTGATGGGCGGCGCGCTGGCGGCCGGGGCGATCGAGGGCTCGCACCCCAGCCTGGTGCTGGTCATCGTCGCGGGCGTCGTCGGCAACGTCGTCGGCAGCTACGTCGCCTGGGGGGTCGGCCGCTACGGTGGCCCGGCCGTGATCCGCCGCTTCGGCCGTTACGTCTTCCTGCGTGAGCACGACCTGGACAAGGCCGAGCGGTGGTTCGAGCGGCGCGGCGCGGTCTCGGTACTGGTCGGCCGCCTGCTGCCGGTCATCCGCACCTTCATCTCCCTGCCGGCCGGCATCGCGGCGATGCCCCCGCTTCGCTTCGGCGTCTACACGACCCTGGGCTGCATCCCGTGGACCGCCGTTCTCGGCATCGCCGGCTACGCCGTCGGCGACCACTGGGAGAAGATCGCCAACGCCTTCCACGGCCCGTCCTACATCATCGCCGGGATAGTCGCGGTCATCCTGATCGTCCTCGCCGCCCGCCACGTCAAGCGCCGCCGCGCGTCCACCGCCGCCGAGCCCGTGGCCGCCGACACCACCGACGCGCCCATCTCGGACCGGATGGCATAAGCCGGATGGCATAGGAAGTTCGGGCGGCTTCGCGCGGCCGCCTCGTTGGCCTCGCGGAGGCCCGACACACCTGCCCGGCCGGTGACCTTCGGTGCTCCGGAGGCGCCGAGATGTGTTCATCGCCGGGCCAACGATGTATAAAGATGTATAAAATAGACAAAGTCGAGACAGGCGGCTGGGGCGCAAACCGGCCCGGCGCGCCCCGCATGCCGCGACCGCATGCGCCGCGTCGGCTGGGATGTTAGCTTCTGAAAACTGACGGGCCGTCAGGTCTGGTCGGGGTCGTCCGTTGAACGCCCATGTCGCGGCGCGCGCAGCCTGCGTCAGGACCGTGAGCTGGGGCCGTGCCGGTCGCGAGGCCGGAGGCCCACATCAGGTTGTCCGGTCGAGGGCCGTGCGACGACGGCTGTGCGGCGCGCGGCCGGAAGCCCTCATCGAGCCGGAGGCCAAAGGCGGCGTGATGACGGCGAGCCTCACGCGGCCGGAGGCCGGCATTGAGCCATAGGGAGACGGAATGGGCGACTCGGCGGCGGGTGTCGTGACGGCGGCTCCTCGGGAGGTCGCGGCGGCGTTCTGGGATGCGTTGTACGCGCGGGACTGGCCGCGTATCCAGAGCTTTTTCGGGCCCGAGTCGATCTACTACGACGTGCCGACGACGCCCGCGGCGGCGGCGCGCGGTCCGGAGAGCATCGCGGCCCGGCTCAGGCTGGCACTGGCCGGGCTGTCCGAGTACAGCCATGGCGACTCCCGGGTCGTGGCCGAGGGGGACCTCGTCGTCACCGAGCACGAGGAGCACTGGGGCTGGCCGACCGGCGAGAAGGTCACCCTGCCGTTCGTGTCCATCCAGCGGGTCGTCGACGGCCTGATCGTCCTCTGGCGTGACTACTGGGACCTGAACACGCTGATGGCGGCGGCACCGCCCGGCTGGCAGGAGAGCATGGCCGCCGGCGACCTGTCCTGGGTCTTCGACGCCACCGGCCTGGCCTGACCACTCCCACCTGCCTGGCCTGACCGCTCCCCACCTGCCTGGCCGTCGGGCGCGCGGCGCCCGATTCGGCCCGAACCCGAAGGGCGCCCGATGACAGCTCCGGCCGTGCGGCCCGACCTCAACCTGCTCGACGGCCATTTCTACGCCGGCGACCACGGCGACCCGCATGCCGTGTACGCCTGGTTACGGGCCAACGAGCCGGTCTTCTTCGACGAGCACAGCGGCCTGTGGGGGGTGGCCAGCTACGCGGCCGTGCTGGAGGCCGAGAGGAACCCGCGCCGGTTCTCCAGCGCGGGCGGCTCCCGGCCGCGCACCGGCGCCATCCCGCACATGATCGACATGGACGACCCGGAGCACACCAAGCGCCGCAAGCTGGTGAACAAGGGCTTCACCCCGCGCCGGGTCGGCTCGCGGCACGACTATCTCACCGGGGTCTGCGACCTGCTGATCGACCAGGTCTGCGAGGCGGGGGAGTGCGACTTCGTCCGCGACCTCGCCGCCCCGCTGCCGATGATCGTGATCGGCGACATGCTCGGTGTCGCTCCCGAGGACCGGGCGACACTGCTGCGCTGGTCGGACGACATGCTGAGCGCGCTCGACGCCCACGTGTCCGCCGAGCAGCTCACCCGGTCGGGGGAGGCGTTCGCCGGCTGGACCGAGCACATCACCCGCGTCGTCCACCAGCGCAGGACCGAGCCGACGGACGACCTGGTCAGCGTCCTGGTGCACGCCGAGATCGACGGCGACCGGCTGGACGACCAGGAGGTCTACAGCGAGTCGCTGCTGATCCTCATCGGCGGCGACGAGACCACCCGCCACGTGCTCTCCGGTGGGATGGAGGCCCTGCTGCTGCATCCCGACCAGCGGGACCTGCTCGCCGCCGAACCGGAGCGGATCCCGGCCGCGGTCGAGGAGATGCTGCGCTGGGTCTCGCCAGTGAAGAACATGTGCCGCACCGTCGTCGCCGACGAGACCTGGTACGGCGCCGAGCTCAAGGCCGGCCAGCAGATGCTGCTGCTCTACGAGTCGGCCAACTTCGACGACAGGATCTTCGAGGATCCGGAGCGTTTCGACGTCACCCGCGCGTCGAACGACCACCTGGCGTTCGGTTTCGGCACGCACTTCTGCCTCGGCAACCAGCTTGCCCGCCATGAGCTGACGACCATGTTCACCCGCCTGCTCGCCCGGCTGCCCGACCAGGAGCTCGCCGCTCCCGCCCCCCTGCCCCGCCGCGCCGCCAACTTCGTCTCCGGCATCGAGTCCATGCCCGTCCGCTTCACTCCCTCCGCCCCGCTCGGCGGCCCGCGGTAGGCCGGCCACGACAGCCCGAGGCCGGCCACCCGTATGAGGTTTCGGCGTGGAAAGGCGGGGCGAGGGGTACCAGGCGGTCTACACTGACGTGACGCAGCTCACAGATGGGTGGAGTGTCGGCGCGCCGGCGACACCTCGTGGACGGGAGCGAATGTGGCGGACTCTCCTGAGGAGCCGTTAGCGGCGGACCAGCTGGCCATCACCGGCCTGCTCGCGCGTTACTGCGTGTTGCTCGACATCGTGGACGTCGAGGGCTGGGTGGGCCTGTTCACGCCGGACGCCGTCTACGACGTGGACGGGCGTACATACCGCGGCCACAACGACCTGCGCCGGCTGTTCAAGGGGACCCAGCGCGGTCTGCACATGGCCGGGCCGCCGGTCATCGAGGCCGACGGGCCGGATCGGATACGCACCACGCGCAACGCCTTGTTCGTCAATCGGCACAACGGCGCGCTGCGCCATACCTTCTACCGCGACGAGCTGGTCCGGACCGCCGACGGGTGGCGGATAGCGGGCTGTGTCTGCCGGTTCGTCACCGGCGACGGGATCGTCGCCTGGCCCGACCATGGTCTCGAGTCGCCCGTCCACGGCATCGACAGCCCCGACTGGGCGGACGCGTAAGCCGAGGTTCCGCCGCCGGAATCCGGATGCGAACGGCGCGCGTCCCCGGCCGTAGACACGACAGCGGCGTCCTCCTCAGGGGAGGACGCCGCCACGGCGGCCAACGGTTCTCGGGCGACCAACGGTTCCCGGCCGGTTCCTGGTGTCGATCACCGCCCGATCAATGCCCGTTCCTCGACCGGTTTCCCAGGTCGGCTACCTGCGGCTGGAGCGGGACCTCCAGATGGGCTGCAGGATGACGATCGCGCCGGCCGCCACGGCGATCTGGAGGACGTGACGGACCCAGTCGACGCCGCCGGTGTGCCGGACGCCGGCGGCACTGGCGATGACGTTGCCGATCAGCGCGCCGATGATGCCGGCGACGATGGTCAGCCAGAGCGGCAGCTGCTGCCGCCCGCGCAGCACCGCGCGCGCCAGAGCGCCGATGATCAGACCGGAGATCACGATCCAGATGATTTGGAACACGGTGGTGCCCTCGTTTCGTGCGTAGCCCCGAACACCCTGGAAGGCAAGGTGTGAAGCGGGAGAGTACCGCCTCCGCCCGGTGCATTGGGAGGCATCGGCATCAACCTGGCGGACAATCGAGGTTTACGGGCGTCTGATGGCACCTTCGGGAGACGAGGAACCGTCTGGTATCGCCGGCGTGTTCTCGGCGAGCAGCGGCGCAACCGCTCGGTGGTGATGCTCCGTATGCGCGCGATCCTGATGGGCGACCATCTGTAGTCGGTGACGTCACACCCGATCCCGATCACGGCCAATCCGCCCGCGCCCGCCGCGACGCTCAGCGGCCTCGCCACCCGCCCACGACGACGCCCGGCGACCCCACTGCGCGATCCCTGGCGAGCCAGGGTGATCCGGCGGCGGGCCCGTCCGACCGCCCACGCTCCCGGCTCCGGCCCTGGCCATTACCCGTGCGGTAATCGACCCGTTTCCCGAACCGCGACATGGTTGCCATGCCGGAACGTCCGGCCAGGAACCCGGGAGATTTCCGGTGGCATTTCCTGGAAGCCGCGAGGAGACCGCCATGAGTGTGCACGAGACAGCCGTCGAGCGATACCTCGCCGCCTGGAACGCGGCCGAGCCGTCGGGAACCGCGGCGGCCGTCGCCGCGGCGTGGGCCGAGGACGGCGGTTACACCGACCCACTCGCGAGCGTCACCGGCCATCAGGAGATCTTCGGTCTCATCGGCGCCGTCCAGGCGCAGTTCCCAGGACACCGGTTCCGCTTGTCCGGCACCGTCGACGGCCACCACGACGTCGCCCGCTTCGGCTGGGAGCTGGTCGCCGCGGACGGCTCGGCGCCCGTCGCCGGCTTCGATGTGCTCACCCTCGACCCCGACGGCCGCATCCGCTCCGTCATCGGCTTCCTCGACCGCGTCCCCGCGCCCGCCCCCACCTGAGGGCCAAAGCGGGTGAGGCGCCGTCGGCAGGGCCGGGAAGCCGTCGAGTCCGGTGTCAGTAGCCGCATACGGCCAGCGGCGTCCCCACGTAGGCGGCGGAGCGGTCGGGAGCGTGCGGCCGCTCGTGATGGTTCGATATGCCCATGGATCGCAAGCGGTTCACCCGACCGAGCCCCCGGGTGGTGACCGGGGCGTTCCTGGTCAGCGGAATGGTTCACCTGGCGCGCCCCTCCTTCTTCGAGCCCCTGATACCGCGGGCGCTGCCGCGTCCTCGCGAGATCGTCTACGTCAGCGGCGTCGCCGAACTGGTCTGCGCGGCCGGGCTGCTGGCGAAGGCCCCCTGGGCGGGACCCGCCAGCGCCGCCGTGCTCGTGGGCGTGTGGCCGGGCAACCTGCAGATGGCGCTGGACGCCACGGCCCGGGTCCGCCGGAGCGGCGGCCAGCCGCGTGACGTCGCGCTGGCCGCGCTGGCCTGGGCCCGCATGCCGCTGCAGATCCCGATGCTGCGCGCCGCGCTGTCCGCTCGCCGGGCCTCGTAGGCCGCCCCGGCCGCGGTCAGCCGTCGCCGAGGCCGGTGTCCTCCAGGTCGAGGTCGCGCTGACGCCGCGGCGGGCGGCGTCGCTGATCTCGCCCGCGTCGTACAGCCGGTTGAGCTCGGTGTTCTCGACGGCGATGAGGTCGCGGCACAGATCCCGGTAGGCCTCGGCGGCCGGGTCGGGCCGGCCTTCCCACGCGCCGTAGGCGAAACCGATGGTCGGCGTGTGCGAGGCGGCGACGCCGCCGATGATCCTGGTCGCTGTCCTTTTCCGCTCATCCGGTCGGCTGGGCGCCGCCGTCGACGACCAGGCCCGTCAGGTTCGTCCCGGTGATCAGACGGCCCGAACTGGCCCAAACGGGGCGGCGTCGTCCGACGGTGGTCGGGCGTGGTGGCGATGGTGAGAGAGAACGCGTCATCCGGCCGCGCCAGGTGGCGCGACGGGTCCTTAGCCTGGACCTCGTACCTTCTGAGCACGCGGGACCAGAACCGAGGACCAGAACCGAGGACCAGAACGCGGGGCAGAGAGCACAGGACGCGGGACGCAGGAGAGACGATGTCGTCCGGTTACGCCAGGTTCGACGATCTGCGCGCCGGTGTGGCCTGGGAGTTCTCCCGGACAGCCTCCACCCTGGAGGCGGCGAGCCCCGGCGACGTCGCCGGGCTGCTCGCCGACGTCGAGGCGGCCGCCGCCGGCGGCTGGTGGGCCTACGGCTACGTCGCCTACGAGGCGGCGGCGGGGCTCGACGCCACGCTCGCCGTCGACGCGCCGCTGCCCGGGCTGCCGCTGGCCTGGTTCGGCGTCTGCCCTCCGCCGCGGTTGGTCCCCACGGTGCGCGAGAGCGACCCCGCCTCCTACCGGGTCGGCGAGTGGGCCGCCGCGTGGGACGAGGACGCGCACACCGCGCGGGTCGCGGCCGTGCGCCGTGCCATCGCCGCCGGCGAGACCTACCAGTGCAACCTGACCACTCGGCTGACCGCCGAGACCGAGGGCGACGACCGCGCCCTGTACGCCGACCTCGCGCTCGGTCAACGCGGCTCCTACAACGCATATCTCGATCTCGGCCGCTTCGCCGTCGCGAGCGCCAGCCCGGAGCTGTTCTTCGAGACGAGCGGCCGCGCCGTGCGGATGCGGCCGATGAAGGGCACCGCGCGCCGGGGGGACACCCCCGCCCAGGACGCCGCGATGGTGGCCGCGTTACGCGCCAGCGAGAAGGAACGCGCTGAGAACATCATGATCGTCGACCTGGTTCGCAACGACCTCGCCCGGGTCGCGACGACCGGCAGCGTCCGGGTCACCTCGCTGTGCCGCGCGGAACGCTACGAGACCGTGCACCAGCTGACCTCGGGCGTCTCCGCGGTGCTGCGCCCTGACGCCGGGCTCACCGACGTGTTCCGCGCGCTGTTCCCCTGTGGCTCGGTAACCGGCGCGCCCAAGGTGCGCACCATGGAACTGATCCGCGACCTGGAGGACGGCCCCCGCGGCGTCTACTGCGGCGCGATCGGCATGGTCGCGCCACCGGGTGCGGCCCCGTTCGAGGCGCGCTTCAGCGTCCCCATCCGTACCGCCCTCATCGACCGGGCCGCCGGCCTCGCGACCTACGGCGCCGGCGGCGGCATCACCTGGAGCTCCGACCCGGCCGCCGAGTACGCCGAGCTGCGCGCCAAGGCCGAGATCCTCACCCGCCTCGCCAGCCCGGCGGTCCGCCGTTAGTGATCAGGGCCGGCCTGGCCGGGCCACCTGCGGCGACGGAAAGCCGCCGGCGGCCGGTGGCGCGAGAGGCCGCCGGTGATCCGGTGGGATTTTCGGCGCCCTGACCCCGACGATCCCACCAGATCACGGACGCCACCGTGTGGCAGCCGACCATCACCATGACCTCCGTAGCGCTGGCCTCATGGCCAATCGCACGGCGCCGCTGACGCACGGCCGCGCCCGTAGGCCTCCGTGCCTACAGCTCGGTCGCGAGTACACCGGGAAGATCGGCGAATCGCGCCTTCGCGTCGAGGCTGACGATGACCCGGCCGGTCTCCACGGCGTGCGCGGCGATGATCAGGTCATGCGCGCCGCGCGGTCGACCGCTCCGGCGAGCCCAGGCGATCAGCTGGGCGTGATGAACGGCTGTGCCCTCCGTGTATGCCAACACATCCAACACGGACATCATGGCGGCCAGCGATCGGGCACGTTCAGCCGCCCGGTTCGCGCTGTCAGCCATTTCGATTCCCACGCGATACTCGGCGACAGTGATCGCCGCGACGGCGAGTTCGTCATCATCCAAGGCGGACCGGTCGATCTTGCCGCGCTCGTACGCGATCAGCAGGTTGGTGTCGAGGATCAGGCGTCGGCCCACGGATCACCTTCATAGGACTCAAGGTCACCTACCGCGGCGGCGATGCTCTCCTCGAACGCGTCGTCGGGCGGCGCCGTCCCAGCCAAGACGGCCCGAAGATCCGCACCTGTTCGCCGATGCGTCGGGCCGATCTGAGCGATCGGCCGGTTGCCGCGGGTGATGGTGATGATCTCACCGGCCGCGACGGCGTCCAGCAGATCCGAGAACCTGCGCGAGGCCTCGGTCGCCGTGATGACCCTCATGACCATCAGTCTAATCTGAGAATCAGATTTCGCCACCCCATCGGGGCCTCTGCCACGAACAGTGGCGCCCGGCCGCGGACCGTACGCCCCTTCGGCGGCAGGCCAGGGCACAGGATCCGCGAGTCGGCCCCGGAGCCCGTGGGGAAGCTGGAGCCAGCCGGCATGCGGCTGATCATCTGGGTCGGCCTAGACCGTTGAGTCCATGCGGGTGCTCATCTGCCGCCGGCTGCCAGTATCGACCCTGCCTCGCCGGTCTGGTCCCGGACCCGAGTAATTTCGTTTCCTCGCTCTGGCTCCGACGAGCCCACCGGATCACGACCTTCGCCGGCACGGTCGCGGGGGAGGGCCGTCGATGACCCGCGAACAGGGACCGGATGGCGGCCGGCGGGCCGCGTCCGTGCATGACGCGCCGGTGGACCTGAGCGGCTGGTGGTCCGGCGACCCGGCCGCGCCTGAGGCCATCGCCGCCGCCGTCGACCGGGCCTGCCACGAGACCGATTTCCTGCTTCTGGAGGGCCACGGGGTCCCGGACGACGCGATGGACCGCTTTGTGGCGTGCTGCGACGAGTTCTTCGCGCTTCCCGAGGCTGACAAGCTGGCCTGCCGGCTTCCCAAGGTCCCCGATGGCAACAACATCGGCTATACCGCCTTCGGCGAGGAGGCGTCGGCAGCCCGAACAGCAGTCGATCATGGATGGTGACCGCCGGCGTATGGGCGCCCCTGGCGGGCTCCCCCGCCATCTTCCGAACCACGGGCTGACGTCGCACCCCCGGGCCGCCCGGCGCATGCGACATCCAGCTGGTGCGCGTCCCTTGCGGCCGCAGGCTCCCGCGTCGAGTAATCATCTACTCGGCTGTAGTAGCATCGCGACCGTCCAGGCGAACCTGACATTAACGTATGAGTAGGGTTAGTCCATGTCGGCCAGGAAGGTCCCGGATCGGGCGGTCGTAAGCCGAAGGGAAGGGCTGGGGTGAGTCGGAGACGCGACCTCCTGGTGGCCTCTGCCTCGGCCGCCGCGGTTGGTTCCGACTGCCCAGGGGTCAGCGTCGTCCGACCGGCGTTCGGCCACGCCGCATGACCATGGCGACGAGTGCGATCGCGTCGGGTTGTGCCGCCAGAACCTGATCACGGCGCCGCGGCTGGTGGCTGCCTCGGTGTTCACGGTGGCATCCGGCTGCGCGCCGCGAATGGCACCAGCTCGCCCGCATGATTGGCGTGGTCATCCTCCGCATCGGCGCCGACCGCGCCCGCAGGTCTCCCGACAACTGAGAAGGGCACGGTGACCGAGAGGATGTCGCCATCGTCCGGCCGGCACCGAGCCGCGTCCAGACCCAGAGCCAACCCGCCATCTCAGGCTCGTCGCGACCTGCCGTCACTGACCGGTCTGCGAGGCGTCGCCGCCACCCTCGTGTTTATCCGCCACATCGACGCGGATGTCGAGGAAGCAATTCCCATGGTGCCACTCGGCAACATCGGATATGTCGGTGTCATGTTCTTCTTCATGCTCTCAGGATTCGTACTCACCTGGTCCGCCCGTCCGGGAACCCGTGCCCAGTTCTACTGGCGTCGGTTCGCCAGGATCTACCCGCTGTACCTTGTCGCGATCGTGTTGTGGCTCGTCGTCGCCTGGTCGTTTGGGCTGATCGGCGAATTCGGATCGAAACCCGCCTCCATTCTTCCGAGCTTGCTGCTTATTCAGGCCTGGATTCCCACCCAGTCGATCTACTTCGGCTGGGGCGGCGCGGTGCTGTGGTCGCTGTCGTGCGAGGCGTTCTTCTACCTCGTCTTCCCGCTTGTTTACCAGCGGCTCGCGGCCCGGACCAACGCGGACCGGATCCGCGCGGCCCTCCTCGTCGTCCTGCCGACGGCGGCCGTGGCCTGCCTGGCCGGCGCGGTGGACCCCCGCCTCGACCTCGCCCTCTACGCCAACCCGGCGGTGCGGGTCGGAGAGTTCGTCCTCGGTATCGTGCTGGGACTTCTGGCACAGGACGGCGTGCGCGGCACAGCGAGACAGCGCCGGGCACTCGCCGTCCTCGCGATCGCCTGGCTAGCCGTCCCGATCATGCTCGGTTACCGCTACAGCGACCACCCGGGCCTCATCGACACCCTCGCCCTGCCGTCGTTCGCGGCAATCATCTTCCTGGTCGGCACCCGGGAGGCGGACGGCCACAGAGTACCCATCGCGAGTGCCCGCCCTCTCGTCTATTTCGGCGTGGTCTCCTACGCCTTCTATCTCGTCCACCCCGGCGCACTCGCGGTCGTCAGTAAACTCGGCTGGTTCGACACGACCAGCGCAGCCGCGGCGGCTCTTGCCGTACTCGCGGGTTTCCTCTTCTCCATCGCGCTTGGCGCGCTCCTGCACCACACCGTGGAACGGCCAGCCCACCGATACCTGCTGCATAGATTCCGAGGCCCGCGCGATCAACGGGTCAAACTCGCCGCGCGCCCAGTCGGAACCCGGTAGGACAGCGGCCGGCGCAGGTGTTGGCCCAGCCCTCACCTCTACTTCGCGAGGGCTTCAACCTCCACGGCAGTGCTTCCTCTGTCGCTGTCCGCGGCCGGGCTCACCGGGGTGCTCGCCGCCGTGGCGGTCGCGCTCATGGCCGGCGGCTTCACCACCCTGCGCCGCGTGACGATCTGACAGACCGGCGGACCGAGCCACCGGTGGCTTCGGCGTGGCGTCCCAGCTGGCGAGGAGCTTGAGGCCGTCGGCCGTGGGGGTGCCGGCCGGCGCGGTGTAGACGAGCAGGGTGAGCGCGGTCGCGAGGCCGTCGAGGACCGCGTCGGAGGCGCCGGCGAGGTTCCCGCGCTCCATCCGGACGTAGTAGTCGATGCTCACCCCTGCCAGCAGCGCGACCTCCTCGCGACGTAGGCCCTTGACGCGGCGGTTGCCGCCGCCGTAGGCGGGCAGCCCGGCCTCCTCGGGGGTGATCCGCTCCCGCCGCGAGACGAGGAACTCGCGGGCCTGGGCCCGGTTGCCCGCGCGGCTGTCCATGCCTCACGGTAGGCGCGGCCAGCGGCAGGAAGGGGGTACTGCTGTTGCCTGGAAAGCCAGGCACTCCCCGGGATGGTCGGGCCGCGCCAGAGTCGGTGAGGTGACCGCATCGACCACCGCAACCACCCGTCACGCTGCCACGACGTCGATCCTGGCGGTAGGCCTTGCCAACTGTTTCATGATCTGTTCGACGGCCCGATCATCTTCCACGCCGTACCGAAGATCCAGGTCGCGAAGGGGTACGTCCACGCGGCCGGTCGGACGCTGCACGTCACCAAGGGCGTCGGCGCTGCGATGCCGCGAGACGGCACCGCGATCGTGAAGCGACCGGCGACACCGTCCATGCCCCGCCCGGTGGGTGGCACTGGCACGGCATGATGCGTGACCGGTTCGTGACCCACCTGGCGATCTGGGATGCCGCCGCGGAATCGGCCGCCGCGGAGACCACCTGGGAGGAGCCGGTCACCGACGACGACTACCAGCGGGCTCGACCGCGGTAACCGCGCCGCACGCGGCACGACACAGGACTGGGAGAAGTGACCATGAAGCACATCACGTTGCGGGATCTGGATGTTTCCCGGATCGGCCTGGGCGCGATGGGGATGTCGTTCGGGTACACCGGAGCGAGCAGCGACGACGACGAGTCGATACGGACCATCCACCGCGCTCTGGATCTGGGTGTCACCTTCATCGACACCGCCGAGGTCTATGGACCGTTCACCAACGAGGAGCTGGTGGGGCGGGCGCTCAAGGGACGCCGGGACGAGGTCGTGCTGGCCACGAAGTTCGGCATGATCTCCCACACCGGCCGCGGCGGCCTCGACAGCAGCCCGGCCAACATCCGTACCGCGGTCGAAGGGTCGCTGCGGCGCCTGGGCACCGACTACATCGACCTGTACTACCAACACCGCGTCGACCCGGACACCCCGATCGAGGACACCATCGGCGCCCTGGCCGGGCTGGTGTCCGAGGGGAAGATCCGCCACCTCGGGCTGTCCGAGGCCGGGGTGAACACCATCCGCCGCGCGCACGCCGTCCACCCGATCACCGCGCTCCAGTCCGAGTACTCCCTGTGGACCCGCGACCCGGAGCCGGCCGTCCTGCCGCTGCTGCGCGAGCTGCGCATCGGCTTCGTGCCCTACTCCCCGCTGGGACACGGGTTCCTCACCGGCCACATCCGCTCGCTCGACCAGCTCGACGACAGCGACTGGCGCAAGACCAACCCGCGGTTCACGGGTGGGAACTTCCAGCGCAACCTGCGCATCGCCGACGAGGTCGCGGCCGTCGCCACCGAGGCCGGCGCGACCCCGGCCCAGGTGGCGATCGCCTGGCTGCTGACCAAGGGCGACGACATCGCCCCGATCCCCGGCACCAAGCGGGTCTCGCGCGTCGAGGAGAACATCGCCGCCGAGAGCCGCACGCTCACCCCTGAGCAGATCGACAGGCTGGATCGGCTCACCCCGCCGGCCGGCGATCATCACAACGAGGAGCAGATGCGGATGATCGACCGCTGACCCACGCACGCTGTGGCTCGGCCGGAGCGCACGCGCCCGGACGCACCCGCGCGCGAGCCGTGTGGTCGCGGGTGAAGACCCGGCGCGGCCCCGGCACGCCCGTTCACTGCTTCTTGGTCTCTCGATCACAAAGGACAACCACACATCGTGCGAGCGACATTCATGTACGGAGCCGGTGACGTCCGCGTCGAGGACGTCACCGACGCGAAGCTGCACGAGTCGACGGATGCCGTCGTGCGGGTGGTACTGGCCTGCGTGTGCGGCTCTGACCTGCATCCGTATCACTCCATGCCTCCCGCCGACGAGGGCGTCCCGATGGGGCATGAGTTCCTCGGCGTGGTGGAGGAGGTCGGCTCGGAGGTGGCCGGCCTGGCGCCCGGTGACTTCGTCGTGTCCCCGTTCGCGTTCTCCGACAACACCTGCGCGTTCTGCCACGAGGGGTTCCACACTGCCTGCGTGCACGGCGGCTGGTACGGCGCCCGTGGGATCGGCGGCGCGCAGGCCGAGGCGGTGCGGGTCCCGCAGGCCGCGGGAACGCTCGTGAAGATCCCGAGCGACGTCGACGAGGCGCTGTGGCCCTCGCTGCTGACCCTGTCGGACGTGTACCTCACCGGTTACCACGCCGCGCACATGGGCAGGGTGGCTCCGGGCAGGACCGTCACCGTCATCGGCGACGGCGCGGTCGGCCTGTCCGCGGTCCTCGCCTCGAAGCGGCTCGGAGCCGAGCGGATCATCCTCATGGGCCGGCACACCGACCGCACCGACCTGGGACGCGAGTTCGGAGCCACCGACGTCGTCGCCGAACGAGGCGAAGAGGGCATCGCGAAGGTCCTGGAACTCACCGGCGGCGAGGGCAGCCACATCGTGCTCGAAGCCGTCGGACACATGCCCGCCTACGAGCAGGCGTACGGCATCGTGCGGCCCGGCGGCACCATCTCCCGGGTCGGCGTGCCCCAGTACGAGCAGGCACCGGTCGGGTTCGGGTCGCTGTTCGGCAAGAACGCCACCCTCACCGGCGGACCCGCCCCCGTACGGGCATACATCGAGCAGGCCCTGCCCGACGTGCTCGAAGGCCGGATCGAGCCCGGCAAGGTCTTCGACCGCACCGTCGACCTCGACCACGTCGCCGACGCCTACCAGGCCATGGACTCCCGGCAGGCCCTGAAGGTCGTCGTCCGTCCCTGACCCGGCGGCCCCTGACCCGGCGGCCCCTGACCCGGCGGCCCCTGACCCGGCGGCCCCTGACCCGGCGGCCCCTGACCCGGCGGCCCCTGACCCGGCGGCCCCTGACCCGGCGGCCCCTGACCCGGCGGTCCCAGACCCGGCGGCGCAGGTCGCCCCATCGCTTCAGCCCGGATGAGAAGGAGGCCGACGATGGCACCCACCGACCAGGCCCGCCGCAACCATGACGCGCTGTTTCCCGGTCACGTGTCCACGCTGGCGGTGACCGACCCCGAGCTCATCGAGTACTTCGACGACTTCGCCTTCGACGAGGTCCTCGCCGAGAGCCGTCTCGATGTCCGCACCCGGCTCATGGTCCAGCTCGCGGCGATGATCGCCTGCCAGGCCCTGGCCGAGTACCGGGTCATGCTCGGCGCGGCGCTCACCGCCGGCGTGAGCCCCGTCCAGGTCAAGGAGATCGTCTACCAGGCCGTGCCCTACGTCGGGATGGCGAAGGTGTTCGGCTTCCTGCACGCCACCAACGACGTCCTGACCGAACGCGGCGTCAGGCTACCACTGCCTGGCCAGTCCACCACGACCTCGGAAAGCCGCGCCGCGCGTGGACTGGCGGTGCAGAAGCAGATCATCGGCAACGGTGCCGTGGACGCTCTGTACGCGGGTGCACCCGCGGACGAGCAGCCCATCCAGCGGTTCTTGTCAGCCAACTGCTTCGGTGACCACTACACCCGCACCGGCCTCGACATTCCCACCCGTGAGCTGCTCACCTTCGCCATGCTCGTCGCCCTCGGGGGCTGCGACCCGCAGGTCAAAGGCCACGTCGCGGCGAACCTGCACGTCGGCAACGACCGGGCCCGCCTGCTCGACGTCCTCACCCAGCTCATCCCCTACATCGGCTATCCCCGCACCCTCAACGGGGTGCGTGCCCTGGACGAGGTTGCCGCCGGCCCGCGGCGGTGACACACCCCTGGATCAGCGCGGAGGACGCGATGACACAACGCACCTGGCTCGTCACCGGCGTGAGCAGCCGGCGACCTCCGCCACGAGTACCGGAGCGCTGTCCTCAGGTACCGCGTGCGGTACCGGGTGGGCAGGTGGGTGACGGCGGAGGCCGGCTGAGTAGCTGCCAGGCTGGTCCTGACGACCGCCGCGGAGCAGAGGCGCCGACGCGGAGCGCCTGGCGCCCGCCCGCGCCGTAGCCTGGCACTGCGACCACCGCGTCCTCCGCGACGGCGGCTCGACCGTCGTGCCGCGACATCATCGTGCCGCGACACCGGAGGCCGTGACATCGGAGGCCGTGACATCGAAGACCGTGACACCCAAGGTCGTGACACCGCGGGCCGTGACACCGAATCGGGCGTCGGGCGCGCGAGGCTTTCGCATCGGCGCGCGTCCAGCGCCAGGACCGACTCCCAGGAGACCGAGACCGTATGACCGCGCAGATCCTTGACGGCAGGGCCCAGTCGGCGGCGATCCTTGATCGCGTCGAGCGGGAGGTGGCCGAGTTCGTCGCCGCCCACGGCCGCGTCCCGGTGCTGGCGACGGTGCTCGTCGGCGACGATCCGGCCTCCCGCACCTATGTCCGGATGAAGGCGAACCGCTGCGCCAAGGTCGGCATGCAGTCGCGCCGCCTCGAGCTGGACGCGTCGATCTCGACGGAGACCCTGATCGAGGCGATCCGGGAGCTGTCCACCGACCCGGAGGTCGACGGCATCCTGCTGCAGCACCCGGTGCCCGACCAGATCGACGAGCGGGCCGCCTTCGAGGCGATCGCCCCGTCGAAGGACGTCGACGGCGTCACGAGGACGTCGTTCGCGATGATGGCGTTCGACGAGGGCGGCTTCCGGTCGGCCACGCCGGGCGGGATCATGGCGTTGATCGACGCCTACGACATTCCGCTGGCCGGTAAGCATGCCGTCGTAATCGGGCGCAGCCCCATCCTCGGCAAGCCGGTCGGCATGCTCCTGCTCGCGCGCAACGCCACCGTCACCTACTGCCACTCCCGCACCGCGGACCTGGCCGGCCACGTCGCCCGCGCCGACGTCGTCGTCGCCGCCGTCGGCCGTCCGGCCCTGATCAAGGGTGACTGGATCAAGCCCGGCGCCGTGGTCGTCGACGCCGGCTACGCCGACAACCAGGGCGATGTCGAGTACGAACCGGCTGCCGAGCGCGCCTCCTACATCACCCCGGTTCCCGGTGGCGTCGGCCCCATGACCATCGCCGTCCTCATCGACCAGACCATGCAGGCCGCCCGCGCCCGCGAGTCCGCCCGCGCCGGCGACCTCACCCCCGCCGGCACCCCGGAGAAGTAGGCGGGCCCACGTCGCGGCGGACGCATCCGCCGTTGTGATCATCCGAATCGGGACTGGATCCGGATCCGTGCTGGTGCCGCCGGCGCCCGCCGCGGCCAGCGGCGCCCGCGGCTCGCGGCGCTGGCGGGCCACGACGTTGGCGGCCTGGTCAGAGGTGCCTGGGGCGGTTGACGAAACGGCCTTCCCTGGGTGAGTAGAACCAGCCGCCGCCGGCCTTCGTGCCGCCGTCGACGGGGATGTTGTGGCCGGTGACGAACGACGAGAGGTCGCTGGCGAGGAAGAGCGCGACGCGGGCCTGGTCCTCTGGCCAGCCGAGCCGGCCGACGGGCGCCCACGAGCCCCACAGGTCGTCGTGGTCCTCGTAGCCCGTGAGGTAGTCGACCTGCGGCGTCTGGGTCAGGTCGGGACCGATCCCGTTGACCCGAATGCCGTGGCGGCCCATGGTCACCGCGAGGCTGGTCGTGAAATGAGCGGCGCCGGCCTTCATGGCGCCGTACACCTGCCGGGACGATCGATGTCCCGGCAGGAACTCGCCGACCTCGTCAACGCCGCTGTCTTTCATGCCACCGGAGAAGCCAGCCCGCTCGACGCGCATTACATCGGCAAGCTCGAACGCGGCGCGGTCCGCTGGCCCCGCGCCACCTACCGGGGCGCGCTCCGAAACATCCTGCGTGCAGACACGGACGCGGCACTCGGCTTCCGTCCCCGACCCACTGCGGCGACCCGTCGTGGAACAGACCTCATTCCCCACGGAGCCGCCGAACCCCCAGCGCTACCTGCAGCGCTCACCGCCGCGTAACCTCACCCGCAGGCCGTGCAGGTCGAGTCGGCATCGACCTACAGTGAGACCATCCGAGAGGAGGAGCCGACGGACCGACGCGACTTCCTCGGACTGACCGCGCTGTCACTGACAGCAGCGGAAATCCTGTGCCGGACCCCAGACGGGTAAGACGCCCTCACCATCGCCGACCTAGAGTCGGACGCCGACACGATCGCGACGAGCTACGGCTCTGCCCCCCACATGGAACTCATGCCTCACGTCGCCGACCGCTGGCGCAAGGTCGAGGCGATCCGCCACGGTGGTGTCTCGCCGCAGAAACGCCCACGGGTAAACCTGCTTGCTGGTCAGTACGCTTACTTCCTTGGACGGTTGGCGTTCAACGCATACGACTTTCAGGCCGCCCGCCGGTTCGCGGAACTCGCCGGCGCCTACGCCGAAGACGCCCGCGAACCGGTTCTTCTTCTGTCAGTTGCTGCGTTGCATTCAGCATCGCCTATCACACCCACCGTTACCACGCGGCGGTCGCAGCTCTCAGGACGGTAGACTCCGTACACCACCCCTACATGAACGCGCGGATCGCCGCCTACCTTGCCCGCGCCTACGCCAAGCAAGGCGATCACGACAACGCTCTCGCCGCGATGGATCGCATGGAAGCCAGCGCTTGCAGCATGGCGCCGGTACCCGGAGAGACGCCCGTCGGCCCCGCCGCTGTCGCTATGTTCAGATCCTCCATCAGTCTCATGATCGGCCGCGCCGACCTTGCCCGCGAATGGGCACCATTGGCGGTCGCGGGCTACCAGTCAGATGGAGGGGACTTCACGACGGAGGAGGCCCAGCATGCAGACGTGACGACGGCGCTCCTCCTCCTGACCCATCGCGCTCCCGAGCCCGAGGAAGCGGCCAGGATCGCGCTTCGCCTCGTCACTGCCGCTCCCGGCTCCGTCACGCACACGGTGGCCGCCAGGCTTCGTCAGTGCATAGAGACTTTCTCCCCAGCGCACCGACGCCTTCCCGACGTCGCCGCTCTCATCACGGAGTACCGCGCACTCCCAGCAGCCAGCAGCCAGGGACGATGACCATACCCACGCTCACCACACCAAGGCTCATCCTCCGGCCTATCCACAACCGTGATGTTGCTGGATACGCCACCATCTGGGCTGACCCCGAGTTCACCCGCCACGTCGGCGGCCGGTCCGACCACGACAGCATCTGGCACGCCATGGCAGGCAACATCGGATGCTGGGCACTAACCGGCGTCGGCCCCTGGTCCGTCGTCGAACGCGCCACGGGAGACCTGGTCGGCCGCTCCGGGCTCTGGGACGAACCTGGATGGCCAGGCGTCGAAGCAGTCTGGTTCATCGGCCGCCCCTGGTGGGGACGCGGCTACGCCACCGAAGCCGCCACCGCAGCAATCACCTGGGTTTTCGCCCAACGTCCCGACCTCCGACAGATCGTCTCCACGATCCTCCCGAGCAACGACCGGTCCATACAGGTCGCCGAGCGCCTAGGGATGTCGCTTCTACGTGTCGAGCATCTACACGGCGCGGACCACCACGTTTATGCCATCGAGCGGGCTACCTGGACCGAGGCCCACCCTTAGCCTGGTTGTCGAAGCGACCGCAGGGGCACGCCGAGCGTTGCCCGAACCTGCCATTTCGGATTCAAGGCTATGGATGAACGCGAACATCGGCGGACGGACGCGGGGGAATTTACGAGGCAGCGGTCATTGTCGATCAATGTGTTTCATGAACTTTCGTTACCGGACAGTCCCGCCTCGCTCTGCCAGTAGGCCAGGTCGCTCTGTGTGATCAAAGTGTGGGGGTGGTCGGGGCCGAGCAATCGTAGTCGGTCGGTCAGCAGTTCGTCGAACGCTTCGGCGGCGCCGGCCGCATTCCCTGCCTCACCCCGCCACCGGGCCAGGTTACTCCGGGCGGTCAGGGTTTCGGGGTGGTCGGGGCCGAGTATTCGTAGTCGGTCGGTCAGTAGTTTCTCGAACGCTTCAAACGCCTCGGCCGCGCCGGCTGCATTCCCTGCCTCACCCCGCCACCGAGTCAGGTAGCTCCGGGTGGTCAGGGTGTCGGGGTGGTCGGGGCCTAGCACCTCCACACAGTCGGGCAGCAGTTCCTCAAACGCTTCGACCGCGCCGACCGCATCTCCCGCTTCACCCCGCCAATAGGCTAGATGGCCCCGGTTGACGAGGATGTCGGGGTGCTTGGGATCGAGCAACCGTAGCCGGTCGGTCAGCAATTTCTTGAATGCTTTGGCCGCGCCGACTGCATCCCCAGCCATCCCCCGCCACCGCGCCAGGTCGCTCCGGGTAGCCAGGGTGCCGGAATGGTAGGGGCCGAGCACAAACAGGAGGTCGGGTAGGAGCGCCTTGAGCGCGGTGGCTGCGCCGGCTGCATTCCCTGCCTCTCCCTGCCAATTGGCCAGGTAGCCCCGGGTGGTCAGCGTGCCGGGGTGGCTCGGGCCGAGCACCCGCAGGAAGTCGGCCAGAAGCGCCTCGAACGACGTGGCTGCGCCGGCTGCATCCCCAGTCATCCCCTGCCACCGCGCGAGGTTTCCCCGTGCAATCAGACTGGAGGAGTGGTCCGAGCCAGAGCGATGGGCGGCGATGTCGGCCAGGCGACGGTACTGGTCGGTGGCCGCGGTAACGAGGCCGACGTTGCCAAGGCTGGTGGCGGCGCGGAACAGCACCGAGTGGCCCTCGGCCTGCCACAGGGCGTCGGGGGCTGTGGCGTGGAGGGCGTCGGTGTTGGCGCGTAGCACCTGGGCAAGCACCGTATCGCCATCCAGCGTGGGCCACACGGCGAGCAGCGCGTCAGCCGCAGCCTTGGCCAGGGCTTCCTGACCGTCGGGCTGGGCTTCCCGGGCAGCGCGGGCGGTCAGGGCGTGGATGCGTACGGCACGGGCGCCGTCGGTGGGGGTGTGGGTCAGAAGGCCGTAGCGGTCCAGCAGCCGCAGGGCCTTGCGGGCCTGGCCTGCCGTGATGGGCTGGCCAGCGCCGTCGGTGCGGTGAGCGGCCAGGTAGTCGGTGATCGCGGTGGTGGTCCAGAGTGTGTCGGGATGGCCGGCGGGGTCGTAGACGGCGGCCAGTGCCAGGGCGGGGCGCGCGAGCCCGGCAGGCTCGGCGGTGTTGGCGGCCTCGAGCGTTAGAAGGAGAGCGACCGCCACAGGTCGGCCATAGGCGTCGGGGTCGGCGCCGGGAGGCATCAACTCCGCGAGCCGTTCGTCGCTGGTCGTGTAGCGCGCCAGGTAGGTCGCGCACCCCTCTTCCTGGTTGAGCATGTACGCGGTGGCGTGGGACAGCGCCAGCGGCAGCTGGCCCAATGCGGTGGCTAGGTCGGCGGCTGTCGCGTCGAGCAGGTGGGGCCGGCCGGCATCGGTGAGCCGGCCGGTCAGATAGGCCACCGATTCGTCCGGGGTATAGACGTCGACGTCGACCCGCTGGCGTCCGGAGCTTGCAAGGGTGGCGTCGCGGAGGCGGGTCGTGGCCAGGGTCCATCCGCCGGGACAGTGGGGCGGCCAAAGGCCGGCCAGATGGGCCGGGTCGGTGATGTCGTCGAGGACGACCAGCCAGGTGCGGTCGGTTGTATGCAGCCACTCCAGCAAAGCTGCGGCGTCCGCGGTCGCATCCGCGCCGGTAGCGCCGGGGGCGCCAACCCGCGCCGCGGCCCGAGCATAGGTGGTGACGACCTGGTCACCGCTGGCAGCGTTTACCCACACCACCAGGTCCGTGCCGTGTCCGGCGGCCTGGTGGGCGAACCACGCCGCCAGCTGCGACTTCCCGATACCTCCCCCACCCGCCAACACCCGCGTGCCCAGAACCGCGCTGCCCTCTCCGGATTCGCCTTGGGCCAGAACCACATCCGCCCCGCCATGACGCGCAGTCACGATCTGATCCCGAAGCCCTTGGCGGGGTTGAAACGCCGACGCCAACGCCGGCGGCTGCCCCACCACTACCGGCCACACCGGCGCAGGAACTGCTTGCGGATGGTGATGAACGGTGACGTCGCCCATAACGCCGGTGTTGGCGACAGCACCGTTGTCGGCCGAGGCGTTCCCAGACTCTGTGACCGACGCCACGTCGGGCGTCGTCGAGCGGGGTGAAGTCTTGCCGGTCACGGCCGGCGCTGGCGCTGGATACCGGTGTTGGCCACCGAACCCGACCCGTCTGCGACCGCGTCCCCCGACCGTGCGACCTGTACCGGCCGATCGTCGTCGAGGGCTTGGAACCCGGTGTTGGCCCGCCCGCCGCTCGTGGCATTGGCCTTGCCGGTGTCTTCGATCCGGTCCGGCTCAGGCACCGATGCGCCTCCTGGGGCGGGCAGCAGATACGGCGCCCCCAACGCGACCAGCGCCACGACCGCACCGACGCCGCTGGCCACCTTGTCTGCCTCATCGAGCCCGACCACAGCGAAGTAGACCACCAACGACGCGACGATCACACCGAAGACGACCTGCCCGGCCCACACCCACCGCCGACTCCGACGAGGCACACCGACCACCCCCACCGCAGAGATCAAACCCTGGTGATCAGCCCAGTCTACGAACACCGATCTACACCAAGCGACACCACCACCGCCTACAAGCCAGAACAGCCGCAGACGGCCGGCAAGTATCACGTGAGATCGATATGTAAAGCATCTCCTGGGATCGGACAACCCGAACGAAGATCGCGTCGCAGAAAAACTGTACGGGTTTCAAAGATTCGCTAGGCAAGTCCTTTCAAGATCGGCCAGCGGCGCGGCGCCCTGCCTACTTCGCAGTTCGGCGCTTGATGTCTTTGGCCAACGTCCGGGCCGCCTCGTAGTCGCCGAGCCCGTTCAGCGCGACGACGAGGTGGCCGGCGGTGGTGAGAGTGTTGGCGTGGTCGGGGCCGAGGGTACGGCGCCGTCGATCGAGGGTGTCTTCGGCCAGCGCCCGGGCCACCCGGTACTCGCCGAGCACGTTCAGCTCAGAGACGAGGTTGCTGGCGGTGGTGAGAGTGTTGGCGTGGTCGGGGCCGAGGGTGCGGCGCTGTCGATCGAGGGTATCTTCGGCCAGCGCCCGGGCCACCTCGTAGTCGCCGAGCCCCTTCAATGCGGCGACGAGGTAGCCGGCGTTGTTGAGGGTGTTGGCGTGGTCGGGGCCGAGGGTACGGCGCTGTCGATCGAGGGTGTCTTCGGCCAGCGCCCGGGCCACCCGGTACTCGCCGAGCCCGTGCAGCGCGGCGACGAGGTGGCTGGCGGTGTTGAGAGTTTTGGCGTGGTCGGGGCCGAGGGTACGGCGCCGTCGATCGAGGGTGTCTTCGGCCAGCGCCCGGGCCACCCGGTACTCACCGAGCACGTGCAGCGCGGCGACGAGGTTGCTGGCGGTGGTGAGGGTGTCGGCGTGGTCGGGGCCGAGGGTGCGGCGCCGTCGATCGAGGGTGTCTTCGGCCAGCGCCCGGGCCACCCGGTACTCACCGAGCCCGTGCAGCGCGACGACGAGGTCGTTGGCGGTGTTGAGAGTGTTGGCGTGGTCGGGGCCGAGGGTGCGGCGCTGTCGATCGAGGGTGTCTTCGGCCAGCGCCCGGGCCACCCGGTACTCACCGAGTTCGTCCAGCGTGTCGACGAGGTGGCCGGCGGTGGTGAGGGTGCTGGCGTGGTCGGGGCCGAGGGTACGGCGCCATCGATCGACGGTGTCTTCGGCCAGCGCCCGAGCCACCTTGTAGTCGCCGAGCCCCTTCAGCGCGACGACGAGGTCGTTGGCGGTGATCAGCGTGTCAGCGTGGTCCGGGCCGAGGGTGCGACGCCGCTCAGCGAGTAGTGCCTCAAGGGTCTGCTGCTCGTCTTCGTCGGCTGGAGCGTCGGCGGGTCCCGGTCCGTCCGTCGGAAAGGCCGGTTCGTTGGTCGGTGCGTTCAGCCGGCGGACGGGGAAGCCGGGTGGCGCGGTGGGTTTCGCCCGTCCGGTGAGTGCGTGGCGCACGTGGTTGAGAAGGTGCCGGTTCGCCTGGTCGGGATCGTGGTCGAACAGGTCGATCGAGACGATCGCGCCGAGCAGTCCCGGCCGTGGGCAGTCCTCGACCCGCACGGGCAGGAGCTTGCGGGCGAAGCCGTGCGGGTCTTCCGCGTGGGCGGCCTGCCACTCGGTCTGGCCGTAGACTGAGGACAGATAGGCAGCGGACAGCACGGCGACGGTGCGTTGGGCACGTTGCATGCCCTGCTCCATCTGGATCTGCCAGTTCGTCCCGGCGACGAAGTCCCATGCCTGGACTAGGACGCGGTAGCCGGCCGCTTCGAGCTGCCAGGAGATCCACTCCGCCCACGCGTGGTCCGCCTTGGTGTACGAGACGAAGAAGTCCCAGCCCTCAGACCCACTACCAGCGGCATCACCGCCGCCCCCGCCGATCACCCGCCCAGTGTCCCACTCGCTCCTGATGGCCAGGCGTCGACATCTCGGGCGCATCGTCGCGACGGTGTGAAAAGCCTCAGCAGTAGCGCCCGCAACCCGCGCGGGTGGAAACCCCGGTGGCTCCGCCCCCGGACCCCTGGCCAGCTTCCAAAGGGGAGGGAGGAGTGCGGACAGTCCGCGTGTCCCCTCCGGAGGTCCGGCGCCCGAGGGCTACCGCCGGAACCCCGACCATGCAAGACCCGCACCTCTGGCGATTGGCGAGGGCATCGACGGCGGGTCTTGCACGGCCGAGAACCCGACGGTAGGGCAGAGCCCGCCGGCCCTCCGAAGGGAACACGCTCGCCGCAGCCTGTGAGGGACAGGCCCTCGACCCAAGGACTCCGGGCCGGGACGCGACGGCGGCCGGCAGCCCCCGAGAAACGAGGGCCACCAGCCGCCATGGCGCTAGTCCTGTGTTTCGCACATCGGATTCTGGTGCCCCTACCCGCCCCGGTGATCACGTTTTTCGATCATGGAGGCTGGGTGGGGTCGACTCCGAGGAGGTCGAGCAGGTGGCGTTGCAACGTCCC
>NZ_JASNFO010000040.1:0-156107 GCF_032027725.1 Pseudofrankia coriaricola
GCTGGGGCTGCCGTTCACCCACTGGAGCCTGCGCAAGCTGTCCGACTACCTGCGCCACCCCCCGGCCGGGGTACCCCCGGTCATCGTGGGCCGCCAACGCCTCGGCGAACTGCTGCACCAGCACCGGATCTCCTTCCAGCGCACCCGCACCTGGAAAGAGACCTCCGACCCGGACGCGGAGACCAAACTGGCCCGGATCGAACAGGTGACCCGCCGTTTCCCTGACCGGTGCTTTCGCCTTCGACCAGTTCGGGCCGCTGTCGATCCGCCCCTGCCACGGGCTGTGCTGGGCCAGAGCCGGCCACCCTGACCGGCTGCCGGCCACCTACCACCGCACCCACGGCATCCGCTACTTCCACGGCTGCTACTCGGTCGGTGACGACACCCTGTGGGGCGTCGTGCGCGAGCGCAAGGGAGCCGACCACACCCTGGCCGCCCTCAAAAGCATCCGCGCCGCCCGCCCGGACGGCGCCCCGATCTACGTCATCCTGGACAACTGGACCGGGAACAAGACGGCCGCGATCCGCACCTGGGCGCGGCGGCACAAGGCCGAGCTGTGCCTGACCCCGACCCAGGCGTCCTGGGCCAACCCGATCGAGGCCCACTTCGGCCCGCTGCGCGGCTTCGCCCTCGGTAACAGCGACCCGCCCAACCACCCGGCACTCGCTCGCGACCTGCACGCCTACCTGCGCTGGCGCAACACCCACCGCCGCCACCCAGCAGTGCTGGAAGCCCAGCGCCGCGAACGCGCCCGTATCCACTCCGAACGCCAGCACCGCTGGGGCCACACCAGAAACGCCGCCTGATCAACAAGAACCGACCCGCATTCGCGGACAACGCACTAGCCGTGGTCTTCGCCATCCTGACTCTGCCTGCTACGGCGTGCGGCGGCGGGCGGTTTCGGGTCGAACCAATTCTCGGCGCCGGCCGCCCAACCCCCGGGCGGAAAGGCGGCTCGTGAACATGCGACGGCCGTCCCCCGAGCAGAGACACCCGCCACCGAGCCCGCGTCAACCGCCGCCCAGCCCAGGGCCACCGTCCCGGCCGCTGGACGGGACGCCGAGCTGAGGCTCGAGCTCGACGGCATTCGGGCCGGCTACAGCTTGATCGACGCGGTCGGGAACGTCAGCTTCGCCGTCCGTGCCGGCGAATTACTCGCGCTCCTGGGCCCGAACGGCGCTGGCAAGTCGACGGTCCTGAAGGTTGCCTCGGGCCGGCTCCGGCCGAACGCCGGCACGGTGCGTCTGTATGGCGCCGACGTTACCGGCCGCCGACGGAAAGGCTGGCCCACGGGGGCTGTGCTGTCTCCCCGAGAGACGCAGCGTCCTCCCGGACCTCACCGGCGCCGAGAACCTCCTCGTCGCGACGCATCCGGGAGCCGCCCGCGCCACCGTGGAGGCGGTCGCCTACGAACTGGTTCCCGCTCCTGGGCCAGCGCCGCAGGCAGGCAGCGGGCGCCCTGTCGGGAGGCGAGCAGCAGATGCTGGCCATGGCCCGCCCGCTGAGCCTGGATCCCACGTTCTGCTCCTCGACGAACTGTCGATGGGCCTGGCCCCATCTATCGTGGAGGACTCTACGAAACCGTGAGCCGCCTCGCAGCCGCCGAGTCGATGGCGATCGTCATCGTCGAACAGTTCGCCCACGATGTGCTCCGCGTCGCCAACCACGCCCTTGTGATGGCCCACGGCCGAATCGTCCTCGGCGGCCGCCCGGACGAGATTGCGGGCGGTACGGGCACGGCCTGTCTCGGGCTCCGGTCGACGTGACGAAGCGGCTGGCGTTGCCCAACGAGCGCGGACGACAGACGTCCTCTCACTGCCCGGGATCCGCTGGTGCGCACGTGTCTGCGCGAGAACGTGATGTTGGTTCTCGACCAACGACCCGCCTTGCGGATCGAGAAATAAGGTAGCACAATGCGGGACACTGTCCCGTAGACTGCCACATCACGAGGAGCACGATGGCGATCTTCCTGACCCTGCACCAAGCTCCTGGCCTGTCACCCGAGGAGATCGCCGGCTACGGTCCGGAGGTCGTCAAGTCGGTCCACGCCACGTTCCGCCAGCTGTACGTCAACACCGGCACTGGCTTCATCGTCACCGTCTACGAGGCCGACAACGCGGGCTCGGTCGAGCAGGAGTTCGAACGGGTCGGCTTCCCGTTCGACTCCATTAACGAGGTCGACTACACGATGAGTGCGACCGAGCTCAAGGAGATGCTTGCTCATGACTGAAGAACCGCGCCTGGACCGGCCGATCACCCTCGCGTTTCGCGGCGACTGGGGCCAGGCCAACCTGCACCGGATCTGCGGCTGGCTCGCCCAGGAGATAGGCGACCGGTCACCGGAAGGCTCCAAGTTCGCGATCTGGTCTGGCCGCGGCGGCATGGACCAGATCAACGCGATACGCGCGGGTGAGGCCGACATTTCCCTGGTCGTCCCGTCGCCGGCGCTGCCGGGCTTCAAGATCGACGACGAGATGTGCGCGCTCGGCGTGATGCCCCAGCGTGACCGTCTCGTCGTCGCGGTCGACGCCGCACTCCCCGTCAGCACCGTCGCCGACCTGGCGACCCTCTCGGGCAAGGTGACGGTCGCGACCTCCCCCGACGACGGCGTCAACCTCATCGGCTTCGCGGCCCACAAGGGCCTGCGCATTGCCGGAGTCGACCCCGAACGCCTCTCCTTCGTCTACGACGAGCGGCCGTTCCCCCCCATCGAGGCGTTCACCGCCGGTGAAGCCGACGTGCTCATCCACGAAGCGATCATGACGCCGCACTGGCAGAGCATCGCCAGCAAACGGCCGGTGCGCTATCTGCCCTGGGGCGACGACGTCCTCGCCGCCTTCGCCGCGGAGGGCTGGCCCTCTGCCACCGTGGAGGCCGGCTACCTCCCCGGCCTCACCGAGGATCTCCTCACCCTCGACTTCTCCGACTTCGTCGTGATCTGCCCCCGTACCCTCGCCGACGACATCGCCTACCTCGCCGTCTGGTGCATGGTGAAGACCCGCCGCGCGCTGGAGTCGCAATACGCCCACATACCGCCCGAGCGCTCCCCCATCACCTACCCGCTCGTCCCCGCCGACATGGCGCGGACACCGATCCCGCTCCATCCAGCGGCGGCCCGCGCCTACGCCGACGCCGGCGACGACACCCTCGATGGCGCGATCATCTGGAGGTGAGCACCCGGTGGCGTACGTCATCAATGAACGTTGCATTGACGAGCTGGACGGCTCATGCGTCGACTGCTGCCCCGTCGACTGCATCTACGAGGGCCTGAGGAAGCGCTACATCCACCCGGACGAGTGCATCGACTGCGGAGCCTGCCTGCCCGAGTGCCCGGTCGACGCGATCCTCGGCCCGGGCGACTCCCCCGACCCCGTCTGGGTGACCGACAATGCCGCGTTTTTCGCCGAGACGCTGCCCGGCCGAACGACCGCCCTGGGTTCGCCCGGTGGCGCTTACCCTGCCGGCGCGACCAGTGTGGACACGCCGCTCGTCACAGGCTGGACCACGAAATGACCTCACAGGTACCCCTACTGATCATCGGTGGCGGGATCGGGGGCATGACCACCGCGCTCGCCCTGGCCCGGGCCGGCTTCGCGGCGCACATCGTGGAGCAGTCACCGGAGTTCGCCGAGATCGGCGCCGGCATCCAACTCGCGCCGAACGCGCTGCGCATCCTGGACGATCTCGGCGTACTCCCGGAGCTGGCCGCGCTGGCCGTCCATCCACGCCACGTAGTGTTCATGCACGCCGACACCGGCCAGCATCTGACCACCATCGCCTTCGGCGAACCGTTCGAGCGGCGCTACGGCTATGCGTACACCGTCATGCACCGCGGTGACCTGCTCAACGTGCTTCACGAGGCGTGCAAGGCGGACGACCGCATCACCCTGGAAAGCAACCGCGAGGTCACCGAGGTCACCGATCACGGGGACACGGCACAGGTCCGCTTCGCCGACGGCGACAGCTACGAGTGCGAGGCGGTTGTCGGTGCCGACGGCCTGTGGTCGATGGCCCGCAAGCTGGTCTCCGACGACCGCCCGATCACCGACACCTTCGTCGCCTACCGCGGTGCGCTGCCGGTCAGCGACGTTGCGCGGCCAGCGGACGAGACCAGCATCCCCGTCGGGCCGGATGACGAGATCATCTGGATCGGGCCGGACAAGCACCTCGTGCAGTACCCGATCCGCCGCGGCGAGCTGTACAACCAGGTCGCCGTCTTCCGCAGCCGACGCTACTCGCGCGAGGCCGAACTCACCGACGGCTGGGGCACCACGACCGAGCTGGACGAGAGCTTCGCCACCTCGTGCGAGCAGGTACGCGGCGGGGTGGCCCTGGTCAGCCGCGACCGCCGGTGGGTGATGTACGACCGCGAACCCCTGGACAACTGGACCTCCGGCCGGATCACCCTGCTCGGCGACGCCGCACACCCCATGGTGCAGTACCTCGCGCAGGGCGCCTGCCAGGCCATCGAGGACGCCGGATGCCTGGCACGCCACCTCACCGAGCAGGACGGCGATATCGACAAGGCCTTCGCCACATATCAGGCCGAACGCATCCCGCGCACCGCGCTGGTCCAGCGGGCCGCCCGGATCTGGGGCCGAATCTGGCACGACGACGGCCCAGTCATCCCGATCCTGCGCGACCGGGTCTTCAGCCGGCGTGACCCGGACGACTACACCGACCTGGACTGGCTCTACCAGCATCAGCCGAAGGCGAGTTGAGCCATGACGACCAACCCCGTCGAGGAAGCCGTGCAGGCCAGCCAGGCGCTGGCCGCCGCCGGGCTGAACGACCTGGTGTGGGGCCACGCCGCGATCCGCGAACCCGACGGGCGGGGGGGCGTCTGGATGAAGGCGGCGGGCTGGGGATTCGAGGAGATCGACGCCGACCGGGTGCTTCTCGTGTCCCCTGACGGCGAGGTGTTGTCCGGGGCCGGGAAACGGCACATCGAGTACCCGATCCACACCGAGATCATGCGCCGGCGCCCCGACGTCAGCTGCTCGGTACACACCCACGCGCCCGCGCTCAGCGCATTTGCGTGTCTTGACACGCCGCTGCTGCCGATCTCGCACGACGGCGTCTTGTTCTGCGACCCACCGATCCCGCGGTTCACCCAGACCGGTGCGCTCATCGCCACCGCCGAGCTCGGCGCCGCCCTGGCCGAGACACTCGGTGACGCACGCGCATGCCTGATGCCCAACCACGGCGCGGTCACAGTCGGGCCCGATGCGACGACCGCCGTCATGTACGCGGTCCTGCTAGAACGCGCCTGTCGGACCCAGCTCATGGCGCTGGCCGCCGGCGGTCCGAAAATCTGGTCGGACCCCGCCGAAGCCGCGCTCAAACGCGAGCAGATATGGAACCCCGGAGGGCTGCAGGCAGGCTGGCGGTACCTGCTCCGTCCGGCGGAAAGGGCCCTCCGATAACCAACGGCTGTTCGCGGCTCCCGCTGATCTGTTCCGGAAAGGGACACCTCGCCTGATGAAAGCCACCAGCTTCCTGGACAGCCGGGGCAGCCTGCGCCTCGCGGTCGCGGACCCGGCCGGCGCCTGGCGGGATGTCACCGCCGCCGCCCTCGACGATGCCGGCCCCCAGACGGGCTTGAGCCCCATGCGGCACTTCCTGTCCAGCGATGGTGACTGGGCGCGGCTGGCCATCGCAGCCGAGTCTGCCCCGGTCGCCGACATCGTGACACCGCTGGCCCCGGTACCGGATCCCAGCAAGGTCGTTGCCGCGCCGGTCAACTACCGTGATCACCAGAGCGAGATGAACGAGGACATCGCCGTCGACGCGCTGGGCGTGTTCCTCAAGGCGCCGTCGTCGCTGATCGGCGACTCCGGGACGGTGCGGCTGCCCTATCATGACCGGCGGTTCGACCAGGAAGGCGAACTCGCCGTCATCATCGGCCAGCCGGCCTCGCACGTCAGCGAAGCGGGCGCGCTGAACGTCATCGCCGGTTACACGTGCCTGTTGGACATGACGATGCGCGGCGGGGAGGACCGCTCGGTACGCAAGTCGTTCGACACGTTCACTCCCGCGGGCCCCTACCTTGTGACCGCGGACGAGGTCGGCGACCCTGCGGAGCTGGAACTGCGCACCTGGGTGGGCGGGCAGCTGCGGCAACGTGCCGACCTCGCCGACCTGATCTGGAGCGTTCCCCGCCTCATCGCCTACATCAGCTCGGTCATGCAGTTGCAGCCCGGTGACCTGATCGCCACCGGAACCCCGGCCGGCGTCGGCGAGGTTTGCGACGGCCAGGACATCGCCGTGGAGATAACTCGCGTCGGACGGCTGCAGGTCACGGTGAGCAGCCAGGGCGCGTTCACCTGCCCGACTCTCGGCAAGGACCGCGGTCCCGTCCCGCCGGCTCACGTCACACCCCCGTCCGAGCGTGTACGCGCCTGACCCCGCCGCAACCGACAGATGCACTGTGAACTCGCCGACCCCGGTGGGCATCGAGACGCTCGACGCGGCAGGTCGCTGCGTCCTCAGGAGCGATCAGCCAGCGGGGTCAGGCCATCGGTAGGAGGAGAGCAGTGATCCGACGGTTCAAGACTGGGCGGGCCGGTAGCGCACCTCGCACGGCCAGCGCCGAGGTGCGCGCGACTGTCGAGGAGATCGTGGCCGCCGTGGAAGACCGCGGCGACGACGCCGTCCGGGAGTATTCGCGGCGCTTCGACGGCTGGTCCCCGCCCTCGTTCCGCCTCAGCGCGGATGAGATCGCGAAGGCGGTAGAGGCCGTTCCCGCGCGGACGCTCGACGACCTCGCCTTCGCTCAGGCACAGATCCGCTGCTTCGCCCAGGCCCAGCGCGAGGCGCTGCGTGACGTCGAGGTGACCACGCTGCCTGGCGTCGTGCTGGGGCACCGCACCATCCCGGTGACCGCGGTCGGCTGCTATGTGCCCGGGGGCCGCTACCCGTTGGTGGCCTCGGCGCACATGAGTGTGGTAACCGCGAAGGTCGCCGGGGTGAGGCGCGTGGTCGCCTGCGCACCTCCCTTCGACGGCCGCCCGCACCCGGCGATCGTCGCGGCGATGCACCTCGGGGGTGCCGACGAGATCTACGTGCTCGGCGGAGTTCAGGCGGTCGCCGCGATGGCGCTCGGCACCGACAGCATCGAGCCGGTCGACATGATCGTCGGACCGGGCAACGCCTACGTCGCCGAGGCGAAACGCCAGTTGTTCGGACGGGTCGGCATCGACCTGCTCGCCGGACCCACGGAAACGCTGCTGATCGCCGACGACAGTTGCGACCCGGAGATGGCTGCGGTGGACCTGCTCGGGCAGGCCGAACACGGCCCGACCAGCCCCGCCGTGCTGCTGACGACATCCCCGGCGCTGGTCGAGGGCCTTCCCGACGCGATCGAGAAGGTCCTGTCCTGGCTGCCGACCGTGGACGTCGCCCGCACGGCCTGGCAGAACTACGGCGAGATCATCCTGTGTGACACACGCGAGGAAATGGTCGCCGAAAGCGACCGCATCGCCTCCGAGCACGTCCAGGTCCTCACCCGCGACCCTGACTACTTCCTCGAACGCCTGACGAACTTCGGCGCGCTTTTTCTCGGCCCACGCACGAACGTCGCCTTCGGCGACAAGGTCATCGGGACCAACCACACGCTCCCGACCATGGGGGCCGCCCGGTACACGGGTGGCCTGTGGGTCGGCAAGTTCCTCAAGACCTGCACCTACCAGCGGGTACTGACCGACGAAGCCTCGGCGCTCATCGGCGAGTACTGCTCACGGCTGTGCGCGCTCGAAGGGTTCGCCGGCCACCAGGAGCAAGCCGACCTGCGGGTCCGCCGGTACGGCACCGCCGCCCGATGACCGCGGCAGATCAACTCGCCGGACTGCCTGTCGCGGCGGTGACAGGCGGATCCGGCAGTATCGGGCGGGCGATCTGCAAGGCCCTCGCCACAGCCGGGTTCCGGGTACTCGTCGGCTACCGGAGCGGTACCGACCGGGCCGACGCCGTAGTCCGCTCCCTTCCAGGAGCGGGGCATGCGGCGTTGCCGATGCCGGTGACCGATCCACCCGCCCTCCTTGCCGCGGCCGCGTTCGTGACCGCTGAGCACGGCCGCTGCGACGTGCTGGTCAACGCCGCCGGCGTCACCCGCTTCGTGCCCCACGACGACCTCGACGCACTTGATGACGCGCTCATCGAGGAAATCCTCGCGACCAACGTGCACGGCGCCTTCGCCGCGGTCCGAGCGCTACGTCCGCTTCTGGACCGCGCCACGCTGGCCGGCGGCGGTGTCGTCGTCAACATCTCGTCCATCGCGGCGGTCACCGGCACCGGCAGCAACGTCATCTATTGCGCGTCGAAAGCCGCCCTCGACACCATGACCAAGTCGTTGGCGCGGGCGCTCGCCCCACAAATCCGGGTCCTGTCGGTGTCCCCCGGTCTCGTCGACACCGAATTCGTCGCCTCCCTGGATGAGGCATGGCGAGACGAACAGGCGGCCCGTACCCCGCTTGGCCGCCTCGTGACTCCCGCCGAGGTTGCCGCTGCCGTCGTAGCGGTGGTCCGCGACCTCCCCACCACCACCGGAACAATCATCGCCGTGGACGGCGGCCGGCAACTCGGCTGAATGGCGGCGGTGCGGGCGACCGGGACGACCTCGACCCGCTGGGCAGGGTCGCCTGCGAGACGTTGGTGACCACCGGGCTCGTGGTCCTCGCCGGGGAAATCACTACCACGGCCACGATCGACTACACCGAAATCGGCTGGTTCTTCCTGCGGGTGGAGTTCACGCCGCCCGACCTGGAGCGCAAGCTGGTGGATGTCGAGTGCGGGCTTACCGACTTGGCCGCGTCGTTCGGGATGGAATGGCGGCTGCGCCGCGCCGCGGAGACCCACCACCTCGGGATCATGGTTTCCAAAGCCGACCATGCCCTGCAGGAGCTGCTGTGGCGCCGGCAGGCGGGGGACCTACGCGCCGAGATCAGCGTCGCGATCTCGAATCATCCGAGGGGCGACGGCGCACTACCTCTCGGAGGAGCTGGACGCCGGGCCGATCATCGAGCAGGACGGGTGCCGGGTCGACCATCGCCACACCGTCACCGACCTGCGCGGCGCTGGCCGGTATGTCGGGCGCTCGATACCTGCCCGTGCGGTGTACTGGCAAGTCGGCGACCGCGTTATCACCACGCTATGTAGGCGTGCATCTCCGGCTCTTGCAGATTCCGGCGCCACAGCAGCATAATACGAAACAGCGTTCCGTATCGCGACACGCCGCGACGAGGGAGGTCAATGGCACTGCTCCTGAGCGGCCCCGGGACTGTCACCCGATGAGGTGTGGACTTCGGCGAGCCCTTCGAGCGGCGCTGTGGCTTCGCGTACACCGTCATGCACCGCGGCGACTTGCTGGCCGTGCTGCACTAGGCAGCCGGGCGGACGAAAGCATCACTGGTGCGGCGCGGTAGCGAGCACAGGGGGTCCTCGGCGGGGTGCGGCTCAGTGCGCCCGCAGCAAGGCCAGCTGCTCGACGATCCCGGCACGGGGAGTGTTGACAAGACAGGCAGCCCGTTCTCGACCGTTAACTGTCTGGGCCAGGCACAAGGGTCAACGAAAGATAGAGGACGAAGACACCGATGACTACTGTACGTGGCACAACCGTAGACATCCCCACTCGGGACGGCACCGCCGACGCCTACCTCGCCCACTTCGACGACAACGCTGCCCGCCCCGCGGTGCTGCTCTACATGGATCTCTTTGGGCTGCGCCCCCAACTGAAGCGGATGGCCGACCGGCTCGCCGCCGCCGGCTACACCGCGCTGGTACCCAACGTCTTCTACCGCCGTGGGAGGGCACCTGTAGTGGAAGTACCCGACCTCATCCAAGCGGCCCACCGCCCGGCACTGAACGAGCAACTCTTTCCGATCATGCGGGAGTTGACCCCCCAGCTGGCCATGCGCGACGCCGACAGCTATCTGTCCTGGCTCGCCGCCTGCCCCCACGCCACCGACGGGCCGGTCGGCATCACCGGCTACTGCATGGGCGCCGCCCTGGCCTTGCGCACCGCCGGCACCTACCCCGGACGGGTCGCGGCCGCGGCCGGCTTCCACGGCGCGAATTTGGCCACCGACGGCCCGGACAGCCCGCACCTGGTCGCGGACCATGTCGCGGCAGAACTGTACTTCGGCCATGCCGACGAAGACCCGCTACTACCGCCCGAGCAGATCGAAAGCCTCGACAAGGCGCTCGCCGCCGCAGGTGTCCGCTTCCGCACCGAGGTCTACACCGGCGCACGCCACGGCTACACCCAGGCCGACACCGAGGTTCACAACCCGGAAGCCTCCGAACGTCACTGGGCGGCGCTGCTGGATCTCCTCAGCCGCACTCTCGCAAACACCCAGTCATGACAAGATGCACCGCGGTGACACTGCCAGGCCGAGGCGATGATCGCGCGGTGCACGAACTGCAATGCCGAGCTGCTGCGGCACTCCGGGGTGCGCGGCGTCGCCGAGCAGGATGACGCCGGCCGGTGGTCTAGTTGTCCAGAGGCTCTCCGGTCGTACATCACCCACCGGCGGTCGCGGTTGATCAGGGTCACTCCGGCGCGCCACGCGTGGGCACCAGGCAGCGAAGCTTCGGTACTTTGTGCCAACAGCAAAACGACGAACAACGTGGCGGAATCCGATCCAAAGGACAGTTAATGCCGACGCTGGCCGTCATCATCGGCTCGACCCGACCGGGCCGAGCCGGTCTGCCCATCGCCGTGTGGTTCATCGAGCGCGCACGCCGCCACGGCGGGTTCGAGGTCGAGGTCGCCGACCTCGCCGAACTCAATCTTCCCTTGCTCGACGAGCCGAACCACCCACGGCGGCAGGAGTACGTTCACCAGCACACGAAAGACTGGAGCGCATTTGTCGACCACGCGGACGCCGTGGTGTTCGTGACGTCGGAATACAACTATGGCTACTCGGCACCGTTGAAGAATGCGATTGACTATCTGCACAACGAGTGGATGGGCAAGCCGGCGGGGTTCGTCTCCTACGGCGGCATCTCGGCCGGAACTCGCGCGGTGCAACAGCTCAAGCAGGTCGTGGCAGTGCTGAAGATGATGCCAGTCGTGGAGTCGGTGAATATACCGTTCCACACCAATTTCATCAAAGACGGGCGGGTGCAGGCCAACGAGGTCATGGAGCAGGCGGCGGACGCGATGCTCGACGAGCTCGTCCGCGTCGAGGCCGCCCTGCGCCCGCTGCGCAAGCCGGCACTTGCCGCCGCCGCGCCTACCCGGGTGGTTACCGCGGCGTCCGACGGAGACCAGGCCCGCTGACCGAACGGCCAACATCCAGGGGGTGCAGACCCCCTGGACCTTGCGAACGCGGGTCGCGCGGCAATGGAAGCTGTCCTGTCGGGCCTGCTCGTAGTCCAACTCGACGCGGTCCCCGGCTTCCAGGGCACGGAATCCGTCCATTTCGATCGCGCTGAAATGAACCCAAGCGTCGAAACCGCGTGTCGCTGCAGGTCATCCCTGCAGGGGGGCCGGTCAAGGCGGCGCTGGGTTCTGTTTTGGCTGGTTGTGGGCGTGCGGGGTTGGGCGCCGTGGGTCGGCGGCGTGTGGGAGGGGCAGGCAGCTGAGCCTGGGCGGCTTCCTGCGCACGGCCGCCGAGCACGGCCGCGACCTGATGACCACCCTGCGCCAGGTATTCGTCGGCCAGCTCTGGATCCCGGACTGGCCCATCGTCCCCGCCGTGCGACCACACCCCCGCGCCGGCGGCGCCCATGCCGCCGGCCATCACGCCATGCCACGGACCGGAACTCTCAGCACACCTGCTGAATGATTGCGCGGTCAGGCGACACAGACGCTGGGGACGGCGATCTTCTTGAACACATGCGGCGAGACGGTGCAGGAGTCCGGGTAACGGGAGAGAAGTTCCTGGAACTCCGGGGACTTGAATGCGGTGGCGAGGGCTTGCGCGTTCTCCCAGACTGCAATGTTCAGAAAACAGCAGCTACCTTCGGTTCCTTTGTGCATCTGAGCCGAGAGGCAGCCGTTGCTCAGCATGTAGGCGGCATCATCCTGCCACAGTCGCAAGAACTCCTCCTCATACCCCGGCTCGACGCACAACCGGTTCACCAGCACGATCGGGCCGTCGTCCTGCGACGCGAGCTGCTGGAAGAATGTAGTGTTCTGGTCCATCTCGACGAGCTTCGCCATGATCGGGACTTCCCATTCTTCTTGACCGTACAAGCATTTTCGACGAGGACGGCCGAGACCGACCGACCGCCCTAGCCGCACCGCCGTCGTCCTTTTCGATGACAAGATTCAGCGCCGCCCGGCCAAGGCCGAGCTGCGGACCAACCAGCACCGTGGTCAGCAGTGACACGAAAGCCGACCGGTACAGCGTTTCGTCGGTGAACGGCGTCGGGTAACGGCCCTCGATGGCGGCCGGCACCGACATCACGCGATGCGACGGCACGAAGATATCGGTGGCCACCAGGCAGTTGCTCGCGGTCCCTTTCATACCGGCGACAAACCGGACGTCCTCGATGGTCAGGTCGGCCGCCGGGGCCAGAATCAGCCCCTGGTCGGCGACCTCGCCCCCATCATCGGTCAGCGGCACGCCGAGCACGGCCCAGGTCGACCACCAGGAGCCGGAGTTGAAGTACCACCGACCCGAAACCTGCCAGCCGCCGTCCACCTTCCGAGTGGTGGCTGACGGTGTCAGCATCCCGGTGACGTGCGGCTCCGGGTCAGTGAACACTTCGTCCTGCGCCTGTGCGGGGAACAGCGAGGCGAGAGCCGCGGTTCAGCGCCACGGTGATCATCGGCGATCGGAGCGACAACGAGGCGAAGGCGCTGACCGTCGTCCCGAACGGCCCGCCTTCGGCGGCCGTGACGACCGTGACCGGAGCGCAGACGCCGGCCATCAGATCCCAGAAGGCCTGCTCGGCGAGCATTCTTTGCCCCAATCATCGAGAGCGCTCTGCGTGCTGCCGACAGAGGAGAGGCCGCTGCCGGGTGTCGTCGCTATGTAGCGACATGCGGAACATTGCTCCTCATTGTGAGACCAAAACCCCGGCGCTGGCAAGAGGCCTCTCCGGCGGGCGTGGACGCCTGGCTGAGGGTGGACCTGGCCGCGGCGGGGTGGACAGGCGACTCTAGGGCGCGTATCGCGTTGTGATCTCTCGCCGTGATCTGTGTCCGCGGCTGTGCATGATCCGGTAGATCGTGGTGCATGACGCGGGTGCAGTTGACGGACCAGGAGTGGGCGTTCATCGAGCCCTACCTGCCGATCGGGGAGTTCGGCCCGTATCCGGCGCGGTTGCGGGAGCAGTTCGCCGGGGTGCTGTGGCGGTTTCGCACGGGCAGTCAGTGGCGGGAGATGCCGGCCGAGTTCGGGGCCTGGTCGACGGTGCACAACCGGTTTCGGCAGTGGCGGGACGCCGGGGTCTTCACGGTGCTGCTGGAGGGAATGATCGCCGAGGCTGGGCGTCGGGGTGCCGTGGACCTGTCTCTGGTCAGCGTGGACTCGACCACAACCCGGGCCCATCACGACGCCGCCGGGATGCATCTGGCCGAGGACGTGATCACCGCGCTGGAAAAAGCCGCGGAGGAGGAAGAGGGGATCCGGCAAAAAGGGGCGACACGCAGGGACAAGACGGGCAGGACACCCAGGACGACCCGGAGCGTGAGCAGCGGAGACGGGTGCGACGACGGCGTCGGGGCCGGCTGAGCGCCGCGCTGCTGGGGCGGTCGCGGGGTGGGCAGACCAGCAAGGTCCACCTCGCCGCCGACCGGCGGTGTCGGCCGTTGGCGTTCGTGCTGACCGCGGGACAGGCCGCCGACTGCCCGCAGTTCATCCCCGTGCTGGCGAAGGTCCGCGTCCCCGTCCCCGGGCCGGTCGGGCGCCTCCGGACCCGGCCCGGCGCGGTCGCCGGGGACCAGGCGTACTCGTCCCGCGGCAACCGCGCCCACCTGCGCAGCCGCGGGATCACCGCCGTCATCCCGGAAAAGACCGACCAGGCCGCGAACCGCAAGAAGAAAGGACGCGCGGGCGGCCAGCCCGTCCAGCATGACACCGAACTCTACAAGGAACGGAACACCGTCGAACGGCTGATCAACAAGCTGAAGGCATGGCGAGGTAACGCCACCCGCTACGACAAGACCCCAGGCAGCTACCTCGGCGGCCTCCACCTCCGCGCCACCATGATCTGGATCAAGGAGCTTGCACCATCACCTTGATCGCAACCAGATACGCGCCCTGGCCGAGGCGGTCGCCGAGCCCGCGCGCGACCCGCGTTGTCACCGCGGCCGTAGCGGCAATCCACTCATCATCGGCGCGCGACATCGGCGCTGTGGTGACCAGAGCACATCGAACATGGCCCCGCTTGTCACGCACCGCCGCCGCGACCGCGGCCACATCGTCCTCGCTCTCCCCGCGGTTGACCGCGTACCCCGCCGGCGAACCTTAGCCAGCTCCTCGATCAACGCCTCCCGCGTCGTCAACGCCCGGTGCGTAGACACCTCCAACACCCCGACGGATACAACTTGACGATCTCCTCGCCACTCCGTTCCGCTAGCAATTCCTTACCCACCGTCGTCGAATGTGCCGGCAGGATCCACCCCACCCGGCCGCCAGTACGCACCACCCGATCGCTCTCCAGACTGTCCAGAAACACGACGCTGGTAGCCCCCCGCATGATCCCCAAATGCACTGTCTCCTGCGTCAGATCACGTAGGGTCACCAACGCCATGTGCGACACTGCCCTGATGTCGATCTTGGACACCCCCGCCAGACCGATGTCGACCAACGCCGGCCCAGGCTTGTACGCCGGCGAGTACTCGTCCTGCTCCACGAACTGGTGGTGACTCAGCGTCGCCAACATGCGATGCACCGTCGACCGAGACAACCCCATCTCCCGGGCCACCTGGTTCACGCGGGCCATCTCATGATCCTCAAACAGCCGCAGCGGTCGCAGCACGTTGTCCACCGCCCCGATCAACCCACCGGGGCGCCCAGACGGAACCTCGACATCGTCTAAGACCGGCTCCACCCCAGTAGACCACGCCGGCCCGGCCTTGCGGATCACGATCCGGTGTAGCACACTCCGGGACACCGTTCCGCGTCGTGCACCATGCCGGAGCCTTCCCAGCAAAGGGGTTTTGCCATGCCACAGTCCCACGTGACGCCCGACTCGGCTGCCGGAGCGCGAGTGTCGGACCCAGCGCCCATCGGGCTCTCACTATTCGGTTTCGGGTTACTGCTCTACGCGGTGAACTTCATCTGGGTCGAGAAGTCGGTAGTGGGCTTGGACTACGCACTGCTGATTGGCGGGCTGGCCTTGGTCCTCGCCGGGATCATATCTGTCGTCGGTGGCCTCGCCTACTCCGGCTACGTTATGACCACCTTCGGTTTCTGGGCCATCGGGCTGTATTTTCTGCTGACCTCCGGGATCCAGAACCGGGCCTTCGCTCCTGAGGCTGTCGGCTGGTACTGCCTCGGCATGCTTGTCCCCGTGGCCTACCTCGCGATACCCGCGATCAAGTACCGGATGTACCCATTCGTGGCGCTCTTCGCCTCGCTGTTCGGAGTGCTGGCGTGTATGGGCATGGGCCAGATCAACACGGATCAGGACCTTGTGAAGACGTCCGGGTGGTTCGCCCTGTTCGCGTCCGCTCTGGTCTGGTCCGTCGCTGCTTACAGCGTGCTGGTCAACACCGGCGTCCTCACCCAGGCCGCTCCCTCGCCCCGTGTCCCAGCCGCTTCACTGCCGGTCGAGAAGGCCACCGCCTGACGTGACCGAAAGCAAAGGGTTCGCCCATGCCTGACGAGTATGAGGTCGCGCTTGCACCTCCCGGATCACCTCGCCACCAAATCGGCCTCCAGCCGGCAGGCCTCGGCATGCAGGGCCGTGACCAGCTGCCGAAGGTGATGTGGGTTGTAACGCACTATCGGCAACGACACCGACAGGCCGGCCTGCGCCATGCCGTCAGGACCGCGCACGGCCACCCCGACGGCGACCAGGCCGCGCTCCGAGCGTTCTCGGTTCAGGGCGAACCCTTTGCTTCGGACGCGCGCGAGCTCCACGCGCAGCGACGCGAGGTCCGGGCGCTCCGCCGGGCGTTCCTGGTAGCGCTCCGCCGCATAGATGCCATCCAGTTCGGACTCCGGGAGTTCAGCCAGGAGCAGGAGCCCAGCGGTTGTGCGATGGGCGGGAAACACCATCCCCTCCCGGGAGCCGACCCGAAGCGCCTGCCGGCCCTCGGCGCAGGCGATGAACCGCACGGTGTCGCCGGTGCGGATGGCTACACTCGCGGTCTCGTCGAACAGGCCGACCAGCCTGCGCAGATGGGGAAGCGCGGCTGCTCGCAACGAGGACACTGTCGACTGGGAGTGCGCGGCGAGTTCCAGCACCGGGCCGGCCCGGTAGACCCGATCGTCGTCCCGCACCGCGAAGTCGCGGTAGACCAGCATAGCCAGCAGTCGGTGCGCGGTCGACCTGGCGACCCCGAGGCGGTCAGCGACCTCCGAGACCGTCAGGCCCCCCTCCAACTGCAACATGGCCGCGGTTCGCAGTGCGTGGTCGACGCTGGCGATGGCGTAGGGCGGCGGCGTCTTGGGCGGATTGTCCAACTTCAAGCTCCGATTCTGCTATCCAGAATCTTGCGGTCTTCAGTGCAGACCTGGACAACCCTATGGTGCATGACCATGTCCTCCCTGGATGCCAGCTCCCTCGTCCGGCTACACGCCACCGCGGCAGCGGATCAGCCAGCTGTCACCCCAGCTCTCGAGGAGCTGTACCGGGGCTTTGAGCAGGAGCGGCTGGTGCCGCTGTGGACTGAGATCGGCGACATCATGCCCCCGCATCCGCGTCCTAAGGCGGTTCCCCACCGGTGGCAGTGGGAGCCTCTGCGGAAGCTGGCGGCCCGGGCCGGCGAGCTCGTCCCGGTGGGCCGCGGCGGGGAGCGCCGCGCGATCGCGCTCGCCAACCCCGGGCTCGGCGGACGGCCGTTCGCCACGCAATCGCTGTGGGCCGCGATCCAGTACCTGATGCCCGGCGAAGATGCCCCGGAACACCGACACACTCAGCACGCCTTCCGGTTCGTCGTCGAGGGCGGGGGCGTGTGGACCGTCGTGGGCGGCGACCCGGTGGCAATGCGACGGGGTGACTTCCTCCCGCAGGCGGGATGGAACTGGCACGGCCACTACAACGCGGCGACGGAGCCGACAGCCTGGCTCGACGGCCTCGACGTCCCGTTCCAATACATCACCGAAGCCCAGTTCTTCGAGCCGGGTCGGGACCACCTCGACGACGCCGAGCGGATCACGCCCGACCGGTCGCGCGCGGAGCGCCTCTGGGGGCACCCGGGATTGCTGCCGGTGGCAACCGGTACCCTGGCGCCTGGCTCGCCGCTGCTGGCCTACCGGTGGGAGTACACCGACCGGGCACTGGCCGATCAGCTTTCACTCGAGGCCGAAGGGTTCGCCGGTACCGTCGAGCCCGGTCACGCCGCGGTGCGGTTCGCCAACCCCGCCACGGGCGGCGATGTGCTACCCACCATCCGGGCGGAGATGCACCGCATCACAGCCGGGACGCAGACAGCGCCTGTGCGGGAGACAGGGTCATCTGTCTACCTGGTCTTCGACGGCTCGGGCAGCGTCACCGTCGGGGACACGACCTGGTCGGTGACCCGGGGCGACCTTTTCGTCGTCCCGTCCTGGCAGCCGTTCTCGGCCCGTTCCGAGGCCGGCGGCGACGACTCCGACTCCGGCGCCCTCGATCTGTTCCGCTTCAGCGACTCCCCTGTCTTCGAGGCTCTCCAGCTCAACCGCTCGCACGTGCAAAGGAGCACCCCGTGAGACTTGCGACCATCCGGCTCGACGGCACGACGAGGGCGGTCAAAGCCGACGGTGACACGCTGGTCGACCTCGGATACTCCGATGTCGGCGAGCTGCTGGGCCACGCTGACTGGGCCGAGCGGGCACGCGGCGTCGGCGCTTCGGGCGCGGCGACCTACGCCTCGGCCGGCGCTGACTTCGCGCCCCTGATCCCGCGACCGTCCAAAACGATGTGCGTCGGGCTCAACTACCGCTCCCACATCCTGGAAATGGGCCGGGATCTGCCGGAGTACCCGACGCTGTTTGCCAAGTTCGCCGACGCGCTCATCGGTGCCGGCGACGACATCGTCCGGCCGCAGGAAAGCGACCAGCTCGACTGGGAGGGCGAACTCGGCCTCGTGGTCGGCTCACCGGCACGTCGCGTGCGGGGGGCGGCGGCCGAGCGAGCGATCGCCGGATTCACGGTCGTGAACGACATCACCTGCCGGGACTGGCAGTTCCGGACTCGGGAGTGGCTGCAGGGCAAGACCTGGGACTCCAGCACACCGGTCGGCCCGTACCTCGTGACCCCGGACGAGGTTCCCGGCGGCGTCCGGCCCGACCTCTGCCTGCGGTTGCTGGTGGACGGGGAGGTGATGCAGTCCGCTTCGACCGCCGATCTGCTCTTCGACCCGGTCGCGCTGGTGGAGTACGCCTCGACGGTCGTGCGCCTGCGTCCCGGCGACATCATCGCCACCGGCACCCCCGGTGGCGTCGGCAACGCACGCGACCCGAAGCGCTTTCTGGTCGGCGGCGAGACAGTGGTCACGGAGATCGAGGGGCTGGGCCGCCTCGAGAACGTGGTCGTCAAGGAGCCCTCGAACTGATGCGCCGGTCCTTCGCCGATGCGCGACGGTGGATGCGGCAGGGCACGTTGCTACTCGCCAAGGAGGCGGACCTCGACGGCGATGCCGCCGCCGCCCCGAGCGCGCTACCCGGGTGGAGCCGCCGGCACCTGCTTGCCCACGTCGCGGCGAACGCCGATGCGCTGGGCAACCTCGTCCACTGGGCCGCTACTGGGGAACCCACCCCGATGTACGCCTCGCCAACCGAACGGGCCGCCGGGATCGAGCGCGGGAGCCGCCTGTCCGTCCGCGACCTGACGGCCTGGCTGGACCGCTCGGCCAGCGCACTCGAAGAGGCAATGACCCGGCTGGGCGACCAGCAATGGCAGACACCCGTGGTAACCGCCCAGGGACGAACGGTGCCTGCCTCCGAGGTGCCCTGGCTGCGAGCGCGGGAGGTCTGCGTCCATGCCGTCGACCTCGCGACGGGGCTGTCCTTCACTGACCTGCCCGCCGGCTTCCTCGCCGCGCTCTGCGACGACGTGGTGGGCAAGCGCGGCACCGGTCCAGGCCCGTCCCTGGTCCTGGCGGCCAGCGACACTGGCGACCGATGGGAGTTGCCTGGTGACGGTGACGCCGTCACGCTGATCGGCGCGCTGAGTGAGGTCGCCGCGTACTTGACCGGACGGACCAACTACCTCGCCAGGTTACAGGGCAAACAAGCCCCAGTCCTGCCGCCCTGGCTTTGAGCCGGCACACCAGCCACCGGATGCGAACCAAAGAAGGAGGTGGTTGGCACAGTGACCCGGTCAGCCCGCCACGAACACGGGCTGCTCGGCGAGGCTAGGAAGCATCGACGGGCACGTTTCTCACGGCCCATCTGCACAACACTGCACAGAGAGTTTGGAGCGACCGATGGCGACGTTAACCTGTGTACGCGAGATCACCATTGAGAAGCCGGCGGAGGAAATCTGGGACTGGGTCTCCAACCTGGACAACATCATGACCCTGAACCAGTTCCACGTGGCAATCGACTACGACGCCGGAGGAGAGTCGCCGAAGCGTGGCCTCGCCGTACCCCTGCACCACGACTTCTTCGGGTACAAGCACGTTCGGATGGCGACTATCCAGGCCTACGGTGACCACAAGATCGGGTGGGGTGAACGTCACGTCGCTGAGGTGGAAGGCGAGGGCGACCCCTTCCCGCACAGCGAAGCCTGGTGGATCGAGTCGCTCGGTCCGGATCGCTCCCTCGTCCGCACCTCCCTCCGCGGGTCGATGCAGTGGGGTCCGCTCACCTCCGTGTTGGCCGACTATCTCTGGTCGATCTTGATACCGCCCATCCTCGACACAGATCTCAAAACACTCGCGTGGCGGCTCGGTGGGGGGGGAGAAGAGCCCACTCTGGAGTTGTCGCCCCACACGCTCTTCGTCAACCGCCTGTTGGCGGCGCGGGAAATTGACGGCCAACCCGTGGAGAAGCTCATGGCCGATTTCCTGCCCGAAGGGATGATTAAGCCGGGCATACCGCTCGACGCGGACAAGGCGTTCCTGCCGGTCAACTAACCGTCCGTGATGCTGTTCCGCCAGGTTTTCGAGGGTGGCGAGCCGACCCGGTAGAACGTACGCGACAGTGAAGGCCTCCGGTTGTGGAGTGGAGCTGTTGAGCAGCTGCTCTCCAAACCGGAGGCCATCATTTCTGCGAGCCGATTCCGTCAATTATCTGTTCCGGGCCGGGTGCCGCCGGGTGACTCCCGGCCCCAAGACGCCCGGTTCCTTCCCGCCCCGGTCCGCTCGGACCTGTCTCATCTCGGGCGGTGCCGTCCGAGTGCCCGGGCCTGGCCGCGGTCTGGACAAGGGCGGGCGAGGGCGGTTCCTGCCCCCCGGACACGGCCGTGTGGGTCATCCAGGCGCCGGTACGGCATGGTCCCCGCCCTGACTTCCGCCAATCGGTGCGCAGGTCCCTCGTCGGTCTCGAAGTAGAGGGTCGTCACGTCGTGGAGCAGGAACGTCGCCGGTCCCAGCCCCGCGTGCCTCGCCCGGGCGCGCCACGGACCACCGGCAGGGTCCCGAGCACATCGGGTTCGGCCTCGTCGTCGTTGTCGGTCTCGCCGGCCGGCTCTCCCGATCGACCCGGGCCGTAGCCCGAAAAGCCACGGCTCGGAACCGTCAGAACAGCCGAGCAGGGTCGGTCGGCGCGCGCAGCGCGGCGAGCGCCTCCTGGTACATCCGCTCTTTGATCGACCCACGGTTCGAGCGAGACTTCCCTGCCAGCGGGCGGGCGAGGTCCACGGCGGCCGCGAGCACGTCGTCCACACCCGCGACCCCGTCGACGATGCCGGCCGCGAGCGCGTCCTGTCCGCCGTAGCGCCGACCGGTGGTCATCGCCACGTGTGCGACCTGGGGGGTCAGCCGGGCCCGGACGAACGCCGCCATGCCTGGCGAGAACGTCATGTCGATGTCAACCTCCGGCAGGCAGAAGAAGCCCCGGTCCACGCGCATCACCCGCAGGTCGTGGGCCAGCGCCCACATCCCGCCGGCTGCAAAAGCGTGGCCGTTAATCGAGGCGACGCTCACCACCGGCGACGCCAGGGTACGGGCCAGCAGGGCCTCGACCCGGTCGAGATAGGCCGCGAACTGGTCACCGTGCGCGCGCAGCCAGTCCACATCGAGCCCGTTCGACCAGAACCTGCCGCTGCCCGCCGTCACCAGCGCCGCAGGGGCGCCGGCCGCTTCCACCTCGTCGAGCGCCTCCTCGACCGCGGCCAACCAGTCGGGATGGAACCGGTTCTCGTCGTCGGGATCGAGGCGCAGGATAAAGATCTCGCCGTCGCGCTCCAGCTTGGGCACAAGTCGCTCCTGATCTGAACCGGGCCTCGCCGATGGATCGTGCGAGGCCGAGGGTCGCCCCAACCAGCCGAAGCCGGCGTCGCCGAACGGGTCGGCGCGAGGCCGACGGCAGTCGCGTTGGCCGGGGCGCCAGAACCGTTCCTCCGGTGTGAGCTCGATCGTCATCGGCGCTCACAGCTTAAGGCGTGTCTCGTGTGGTGGCGGCAGGCCACGAGGGTGGACACCGGCTCGATTCCGTCTCGCCTCGCCGCGCGGAGCCGCGCCCGCTTCACGGCGGTCCCGGCCAGCGTTCGCTCCGGAGCCTAGAATGATACTGAGCGGTTTCTTACGACGAGGGGACATTCTTCGTGTTTACCCGGCATCCGCGGCTCGTACGCGTGGACTCGCCGTTGGCTGCCCCGATGGAGACGCTGCCACGGACCAGCATCGAAGTGCGCGTCCAGGAACCTGCTGTCGCCGGTGGCCGCGCGACGACGGAAGGTGGAGCCTGATGTCGCCACGCCCAGGGGTGCCGCGGGACGTCATCCTTCGGGCCACGATCGACCTCATCGCCGAGAACGGCGTCGCCAGTCTGTCCGTCGATGCGGTGGCTGCGAGCGCGGGAGTCAGCAAGCTAACGATCTACCGTCATTGGGGCTCGCGCGCCGGGCTAATCCACGCCGCTTTCTCGTGTGTGCAGCGTCCGTCGGTGGAGCCCGACACCGGATCCCTGCGCGACGACCTGATCCAGCTGCTCTGGCAGCTGGTCAGCTACCTCAACAGACAGGACATCAGCCGCGCCTTTCCATCCTTCGTGGAGGCCGCGAATCGCGACCCGGAGCTGGACGCGCTGCGCCGGAAGACTGAGCGAGAGGCCCGGTCGACCTTCGAGCGAGTCATCCTCCGTGGCATCGAGCGTGGCGAGCTAGTCGACGATCTTGACGTCCGACTCTTTGTCGACTTCGTGATGGCGCCGTTCATCTACCAGCGCGTCATCGAGCAGTCCAAGGTCCGATCGGAGGACATCGCGACGCTAGTCGACGTCGCGCTCTCCGGTTTCAACCGTCCACCGACCAAAGAAAGATGGAACGGAAAATACGATCCTGCCGCCAGGAACTCCTCAACCGAACCCTGATCTACAACCAGCGCCACCTCCTGTACGCCCCCGCCACTACGAGGCGTTCTACAACATACACCGACCACACCAGGGCATCGCCAACTCCGGCCCCCTCCACCCGCTACCCGAAACGATCACCGCCCCGGACCGGCTCACCCACCTCAACATCCACCGACACGACCGCTTCACCGGCATCCTGCACGAGTACGAACACGCCGCCTGACCTGCCCAGACATGCTTTTCGGCAGGTACGACCGCAGGACTTGCAGCGTGTTCAGGCCCGTCGCACGAGAAGCGAACATATTCATGAAAACTAGTGTCCCCTCCACTGAGGCGGACGTTTTTCGGCGAACGCCCTGGGTCCTTCCTGGGCATCTTCGCTGTTGTAACAGCACTCAGACGCGTGCCGGGCGGCCTTGAGGGCCGCCGAACGACCCATCTCAGTAGAGAGCATTACCGTTTCTCGCGCCGCCTTCACCGAGAGGGGGGCACCGCCAAGGATTTCGCCGGCCAGTTCCAGCGCGACGTCCATCAGCGCTCCGGGATCGGCAAGGCGATTGACCAGGCCGATCTCATATGCCCGCTGAGCGCTCATCGGTCGGCCGGTCAGCAGGATCTCCATCATGATCCGCTGCGGGATCATATGGATCAGTGGTGAGGCCCACGGAGAGCTTCGGCCGACCTTGACCTCGGTGACCGCGAACTTCGCGCTGGTACTGGCGACACACAGGTCACAGGCCTGGGCGATCATCCAGCCGCCGCCGAACGCGACTCCGTTGACGGCCGCGATGGTCGGTTTCGACAGCTCGACGGTGTCGTACGGGAGGGGAAACATATCGCGAGGCGGCACCCGCATACCGGTCTCGACCATCTCCTTGAGATCACCGCCGGCGCAGAATGCCTTCTCGCCGGCGCCCGTCAGAATGGCGACGCGCAATACAGGGTCGCGCTCAAAAAGATCCCAGGCGGCGTACAGGCCGTCGCGAACGTCTCGCGTCAGACAGTTACGGCTCTCGGGTCGATTCAACGTGATGACGGCGATGCCGTCATCACGGCCATCGAATAATACCGCGTCGCTCACTAGAACCCCCTCCGTTGAATGGTGTGAGCCCCCCGCGCCAGCTCTTCCTGGAAATCAGGATGAGCGATGGCGATCAGACGCCGGGCACGCTCGGCAAGGGTCCGGCCTTTGAGCTCGGCCGCGCCGAATTCGGTGACGATCACATCCACATCACTGCGCGCGGTGGTGACCGGTCCGGACAGGTTGACCGTGATCCTGCTGATCGTGCCACCCTTGGCGGTGGCGGGCAGGGCGATGATGGCGTGACCGCCCGGCGAGCGCGCGCCGGCACGCACGAAGTCCACCTGGCCACCGGTACCCCCGAGGTACGCCGAGCCGCTCTGTTCGGCGTTCACCTGGCCGGTCAGGTCGACCTCCATCGCCGAGTTGATGGTCACCAGCCTGTCCAGCTGCGCGAGCACGGCCGCGTTATGGGTGTAGGACGTGGGGCACATGCGAATCCGCGGGTTACGGTGAGCAAATTCATAGAGACGCTTCGTACCGACCAGGGCGCCGTTGATCGAGACCCCGACGTCGATACGTTTGCGTGCATTGGTGACGACACCTGCCTCGACCAGTTCAACCAGACCATCACCCAACATGCCAGAATGCACGCCAAGGTCTTTGCGGTCATGTAGCAGGCGGAGTATGGCATCCGGCACCGCGCCGACCCCGGTCTGGACGACCGAGCCGTCCTCGATATAGGTGGCGGCGTACTCCGCTATAGAAATATCGGTTGGGCCGATTCTCGCCGGCGGTACCTCCACGGGCCGCCGCGAGACCTGCACGGCGTAGTCGATCTTAGCCGCTGGTAGCAGTCCGCCGTGAGTGAAAGGTACCTGATCGTTTACCTCCGCTACGACGACACGCGCCTTCGCGACGGCGGCCTGTACGTAATCGCTGATGAGACCAAAGCTATGGTCTCCGTTCGCGTCGGCTGTGCTGACCTGGACGAAAGCGACATCGCACCCGATGATCCCGGCCTCGATCAACGGGCCGACCTGGCTGACGTGACAGGGGATCACGCTGAGTCTGTGCGCCTTGGTCAGTGAGCGTAACGCGCCGATGGCCCCCATGCTCGACAGGGAGAAGCCGTCCGTCGCCTCCGGGGTGAAAAGACCAGAGAAGCTTGTCGCGATAAAGGCCGAGAGGCCACCGATGCCGCCACTTTGGTCGATCAACGCCTCGATCAGCGTGGTCGGCTCGCCGCAGGCCTGGCCGATGACGATGCGGTCACCGGGGCGCAGGAACTGGCTGAGGTCCACGTCCCTGACATCTGAGATGACCTTCATGCGCGTTTGCCCGATACCAACAGCGCCTGCGCACGGGCCAGGTGAGGACGGTCGAGCATGGCACCCTTGTGACCGATGGCACCGACGCCGGGATTGGCGGCGAACAGATCGACGACTTCCTGAGCCGCGGCCAGGTCCGCCTCCGTAGGCGTAAAGGCGAGGTTGATCACATCGACCTGGGCTGGGTGAATGGCCAGCATACCTCGATAGCCGTCACGGCGTACCCTCTCAGCCCGCCGGCGCAGGCCTTCCACATCGCGGAAGTCGCCATGGATAGTTTCGATAGGCGCTACCCTGGCGGCTGCCGCGCCCAATAGGCACAGACTTCTGGCCAGCTCATAGGTGAAACCATAGCTTCCATCAGGGTTGCGATTCTCACTGGCGCCGACGGCATCAGCAAGATCTTCCGCGCCCCAGGTCATGGCAACAAGCCTCGATGCACCCTGGTATGTGTCGGTCGTGAACATGCCTTCGGCCGTTTCGGTTACCAGCACGATGACCTTTGTCGAACCCTGCTCGATACCGGCGGAGACCTCCAACGCCGAGAGGTAATGGTCCAGGAGGTCCACGTCCGCGCGGCCGCGTGACTTGGGAAGCATAATTCCTCCGGGCCGCGCCGGGATCACCGCCGCCAGATCAGCCAACGCATGTGGGCCGTCCAGCGGATTGACTCTGACCCATAGTCGACTTCTGTCCTCCTTCGGCCTAGCCGCCAGAAAGGCTGAGATCATCGCTCGCGACCTGGGTTTTTCGTCCTCATGTACCGCGTCTTCAAGATCGAAGATAACAATGTCCGCCGCGCCGGCGGCGGCCTTTTCCATCTTCCTTTCGCTGTCGCCTGGGGCAAAAAGCCAGGACCGTGCACTGAAGAGTTGTCCAGCGCTGACCATTTCTCCTCTATTTCTTCTGTTCAGAGTCTTTCTGACGTCACTTGGACTTGGGCACACCGAGCACCGCTTCGGCCAGGGGGTTCAGGATCACAAGCGGGCGCACCGGCGGGCGAGTGGGACGAGGACCCCCGCAAGCAGCGTCCGACGTGGTACTCCTGCGCGAAACCTATACCGCCCAAATCGACTTTGCGGCACACATTTCAAATCCAGCCTCACCGGCCGGTTATTTTTCGACACTCGTCTCAACGCCACAGTTGAGGCCCTCGCCAGACATCGTCGCCGCTTTCATAGCCAGCGGGTTGGTGACTTCAAATTGGGGCGGACCGACGGCCAGTCGCTCGGCCAGCGCGATCGTCGGGTGTCGCGGGGCGTCGCCGAGGATCCGGCCAAGGCGGCCGGGTCTGTCGCCGACGCGCTTCTCCCCTCCCGGATTCACGTCGGCGACAAGACCTGGGGTCGGCCGGTCACCTGGCCGCGCCAGCAGCTATGCGCTGACGGGTGACCTGACGGGTCCGAACTTCTCGTACGCTGTACGGATCTGGGTCTTGGCGGCCTGGGGCAGGATTGCCTGCGGGGGTCGGGAGTGGGGGTAGTCTCCCATGGGCAGACCGATCATCGATGCCGCATAACGGAACGCCTCAGCCCAGTGCGTGAAGTATTCGGGCCGTCCGGGGTAGCACGTGTACCAGTTGCCGACCGCCGACTGGAGCTCCTCCAGCCCGCTTTCCTTGGCGTAGCTGATGGCCTCGGCGATCCGCCCGTCCCAGATACGGGTCCAGTACTCGGTCAGGCGCGGCCATTCCGGGGTTTCCACCAGGTAACCGGCGGTGCCGAGCTGGGCGGGAGTGACGATACCCGCCTGCAGCCAACCGGCCCGGTAGACGATCGTGTCGCACTCCCAGACGACCAGACTCGGAGCGAGCGCATGGATCGCCTTGCTTCGCCAGTACTGCAGCATCCCCTCCTTGATCGCACACACGGCAGGAACCTCGTCGTAGATTCGTGCTATCTCGACCGGGGAGAGCACGCAGCCGGACGACCCCGAGTTGAACATCCCGAGCGCGATGTCCGTGCGATCCGCGATGTACTTGAAGAACCGCAGGACGCCTTCGCCCGCGTGCACCTCCATCGGAGGTGTCTGCAGGTAGCAAATGTCAGCGCCGTGCTCCTGCGCATGCCGCGTGAGCTCCAGACTGTCCTTCGCCGAGGTCGCGGTCGTGCACGCCTGGATAACGGCGCCGGGTGCCACCGACCGCGCCTCATCGATCGCGATCTCAACGAGTTTCTTACGCTCGTCCAATGTTAACGACCACCACTCGGCAATGCCGCTGGTCAGCCAGAGCATCGCGTGGCCCAGGTCTCCGACGCAGTACCGCACCAGCGCCCGATACGCGTCATAATCGATGTCGTCCCCGTCGGGCCCGCTGAACGGCGTGTACAGCGAGTTCCCGATCCCGTGCAGCCCGCCCTGGGCGGCCCACTCTCGCGCATCACGTGCAGAAGGCAACGTCTCCTCCTTAGGTTGGGACCCGGTTGAATGCGGCGAAAACGGCATCGACGACGGGCTCGACATCCACGCGCTCCGGCGGGTGGTCGACGACGCGCCGACAGATGGGCAGCGACGTCACCAGGTCGACGAAGGGCCGGACCTCGAGGTCCTCGGGATGCGTGAGGCCGGATCCAGCTTCGAGCGGGTCGCCCATCGTGGTATCGAACGTGGCGAACGACAGGTAAGCGGGGCCATGTCGGAACGGTTGAGGTGGTTGACGTCGACGGTGGTACGGAAGATGGGGTCTTCCAAGGCGCGCTCGAAATGGTCCTCGGAAGGCGTCACGGACATCCCTCACGGTTGCGAAACCGGATCGTAGCAATGTGGAGGCTGAAGGGACGCCGATCGGGGCGCGGGATGTCTCATGTGCGGGCCGAGTGGCTGCGGGGCGCGTCGCGGAAAGCGATACCGCGGTCGGCGGCGGGTTCCCGGGGCATGCCGAGGACGCGTTCGCTGATGACGTTGCGGGCCATCTCGGCGGTGCCGCCGCCGATGCAGCCCGCCTGGCGCATGAGGAAGTCGGTGCCGCGGTTCGCCAGCGTGCCGTCGTCGTTGGCCCACGCCACGCCGGTGTCACCGGCGAGCTCGAAGGCGATGTCGGTGGTGCGGGTCGAGACGAGTGCTCCGAACACGCGGCCGATAGCGGCAGCCTGGTCGGACAGTACTCCGGCGGCGATGCCCTCACGCAGTCGCCGTTCGAGCTCTCCCTTCGCGACCGTGAGCATGTAGGCCTCGCCGACCAGGTCGCGGGCGGCCGGATCCTGGAGGCGGGCGGCGTCGCGGGCGATGTCGCGCATCGACGTCGGGCTGACGACACTCCCGGGGGCAGCGCCGGCGGGGATGGTGAGCAGGGGCGAGTTGAAGAGCATCCGCTCGTGGAACATCCAGCGGATGCAGACGCTCCAGCCGTCGTCGACGTCGCCGACGCGGTGGCTGTCGGGGACGCGGACGTCGGTGAGGAACTCCTGGCAGAACTCCTTGCTGCCGTTGAGCATCTCGATGGGGCGGATCTCAATGCCGGGCTGGCGGATGGGGAGCATGAACACGGTCAGACCACGGTGTTTGGGGACGTCCCAGTTCGTGCGCGCCAGGCACAGCGCCCAGTCGGACCACGAGGCGTTGGTGGTCCACAGCTTGGAGCCGTTCAGGACCCATTCATCGCCGTCGCGGACGGCGTTGGTGAGCGCGCCGGCCATGTCGGAGCCACCGCTCGGCTCGGACAGGAACTGCACCCACAGCTCGTCACCCTTGAGGATGGCGGGGAGATGGCGTTGCTTCTGCTCCTCGGTGCCGCGGTCGAACAGCACCGCGGCACAGGGCACGAACGTCGGGATCTGCAGGCGCATCGGGTACTCGTAGCCGGCGAGCTCAGAGTTGAGGACCTGCTGGTGGTCGGGAGTGAGGCCCTGGCCGCCGTACTCGCGAGGGACGCAGATCCCAGCCAGGCCGGCGTCGAACAGCATGCGCTGCAGCTCGCGTTCGCGGGCGACGGCGGCGAGCGTCTCCTCCTCGGGCAGCATGAGCCGGGCCGACACCACGGCCGGGTCCGCCGGGCGGAGGTTGACGCGGACGAAGGCGCGGGCCCGCTGCCGGAAGCCGTCGAGGTCCTCTACCTCGCCGGTGTCCTGGGTAGTCATGCGGCGTCCTCTCGCTGTTCGACGAGGTCGGCGAGGCGTTGGCGGTGGTCGGCGGGGGTGCCGTCGAGCGCCCGGTTGACGGTGTGGCGGCGCAGGAACAGGTGCAGGTCATGCTCGAAGGTGAGGCCGATCCCGCCGTGGAGCTGCACGCAGTCCTGGAGAAGTCGGCTGCCGTAGTCACCGATGTACGCCTTGGCGACGCTCACGAGTGCGCCGGCCTCGGGGGATCCGGCGCCGACGGCCGCGGCGGCGGCGTCGCTGACGGCGTTGCTGGCCTCCAGCCAGGCCTTCATATCGGCGAAGCGGTGCTTGAGGGCCTGGTAGGAGGCGAGGGGGCGGCCGAACGAGTAGCGGTCGAAGGCCCACTGGACGGTCAGTTCGAAGGCGGCCTGCATGGCCCCGACCGCCTCGGCGGTTCCCACTACCGCCGCGAGCTGACGCTGGTGCTCCACCTCGGCGTCCGCGCCGCCGATCTCACCGACGACCCGTTCAACGGGGACGCGTACGTCGTCGAAGGTGACCGCGAAGAAGCGGCGGGTCAGATCCACCGTGTGCAGGGGCACGATCGACACCCCCGGGGCCACCGCGGGTACCAGGACCTGGGTCAGTCCCTCCCCGGTGCGTCCCGTCACCAGCAGGTGCGATGCCTGCGCTGCGGACTCGACCGGCCGCTTGGCGCCGTTCACCACGACGTCGCCGCCCTCTACACGCACCCGCAGTCTCACCGAACCGAGCCGGTTGTGGGGACGGGGTTCCGCGACACACCATGAGGCCAGGGCCGTCCCCGATACCAGGTCGGCCACGACGTCCGCGTGCGCGTCGCCGGCCCGGCTCAGCGCCGCGGCGACGACGTTGGCAGCGGCCAGCGGCCCCGGCGCGGCGTGCCGCCCGAACGTGTCGGCCACCAACGTCAGGTCAACCAGGCCGTCTCCGCTTATCGAGCCGCCACCGTGCTCCTCACCGACCAGCAGCGACGTCCAGCCCAGCTGCGCGCCCTGGCGCCAGTACTCACCGTCGAACCCGGCCGGATCGTGACGAAGCCGCCGCAGCTCACCGACCGGCGCCTGCTCGGTCAGGAACTTCGCCGTCGTGTCCCGGAAGAACGCCTGATCGGAGCTCAACACCAGACGCACCGCTCACCTACTCCCGACGTCGCTGACAGGGACGACGCACCCACGTCGGGCCCGTACGGCCCGCGACAAGGAAATGCACACGTCGTGGTGCTGCACCAAACAGTGCCGATGCCGGTCGCCCCGTTGCGCTTACGCCATTCCGCCTGCATGGATGGCCCTCTCACGACGTGAAGACGGGCAGCTGTTCCCAGCCGCGCACCGTCGAGGTACGCGCCTGGACGGCGTGCTCGTAGTCGATCTCCCAGTCGGGCCAGCGCTTGAGTACCTCGTCCAGGGCCACCTGGCCTTCGAGTCGGGCCAGCGCGGCGCCCAGACAGAAGTGGAGACCGTAGCCGAAACTCAGGTGACGGCCGTTCGGGCGGTGAATGTCGAAGCTGTCACCGTCAGGGAACCGGCGGTCGTCGCGGTTGGCCGAGCCGTTGAGCAGCAGCATGACGCTGCCCTCTGGGACCTTCTGGCCGTAGTGCTCGACCTCGCGGGCGACGTACCTCGCCTGGACCGGCGAGGGCGGCTCGAAGCGGAGGATTTCCTCGATTGCTTTCGGCACCAACGAGCGGTCCGAGGCGATCTCCCGCCGGGCGGCAGGGTGCTCGGCCAGGACCTTGCCGGTCCAGCCGATAAGCCGGGCGGTCGTCTCATTGCCCGCGCCGGCGAGCATCGAGACGTAGGTGAGGACCTCCTCGCGGGTGAGCGTCCGTGTCGCACCGGTCTCGTCCTCGAACTCGATGGTCAACAGCACCGTCATCAGGTCGTCCGACGGGTTCTTCACTCGCCAGTCGATGTAGTCGCCGAACAGCTCAGCAAAGGAAGCCGGATCGTCGGCGACGGTGCTCTCCTTGCCCTCCTCCAGGCGAAGGTGCCCGTCGATCCGCTCCTTGATAGCGGCCTGGTCCTGTTCGGGGATGCCGAGCAGCAGGCCGATGACCCGCATCGGCATCACACCGCCGAGGTCGGCGATGAAGTCGAAGCGGCCCGAACCGACGAGCGGGTCGAGGGTGGCGGCGCAGAACTCGCGGATCTTGGGCTCGAGCGCCATCATCTTTCTCGGCGTGAACACCCGCGCCAGCAGGCCGCGGTGCACGTCATGGATCGGCGGGTCCTCGAACAAGACGATGCCTGCTGGGAGCTCGACGTTGGCCTGGATGAGCTCGAGAATCGAGCCGCGCCCTGAGCGGTAGGTCTCCCAGTCGCTCAGCGCCCGATCGACGTCAGCGAAGCGGCTGAGCGCGGAGAAGTCGTGCGTCTCGTTCCGGTAGAGCGGTGCGGTGTCCCGCATGCGCTTCCACACCGGGTACGGGTCGGCGTCGATCTCGAAGTCGTACGGGTCGTAGTAAACGCCCCTGCCGCTGGTGGTGATGGTCACGTTTCACAGCTCCTCGATGATCGACGCTGCGACCAGGCGCAAGACCGGAGGCATCAGATACCGCACGACCCGGCCGCACCGAGCGCGAACCGCGGCCCCACTGGCCGGAGCACACCACCTCCGACAGCCGCGCCAAGGCCAGCCGTGGCCCCGACGCCGAGGTTGGTCCTCGCCGCACCGTGGGCCGCGACCATGATCGATCCTCCGTCCGGCCAGCGTATAGTACGGTACCGTACCGTTTACCATCGGGTTGAATGACGCTAGCGTCAAGGGCATGGAACGCAGGAGCAGGTTCCCCGTCTTCGACGCCGACAACCACATGTACGAGACGCGGGACGCCCTTACCCGCCACCTGCCCGACCGCTATCGGAGCGCGGTCGACTACGTCGACGTGCGCGGCCGGACCAAGATCGCGATCCGAGGCCTGATCAGCGAGTTCATCCCGAACCCCACCTTCGAGGTCGTCGCCCGCCCCGGCGCACAGGAGGACTTCTTCCGCATCGGGAACCCGGAGGGGAAGCCGTACCGGGAAATCCTGGGCAAGCCGATGCGGAGCATCCCGGCCTTCCACGAGCCGGCACCTCGCCTCAAGCTCATGGACGAGCAGGGAGTGGACCGAGCCTTGATCTTCCCGACGCTCGCGAGCCTCCTCGAAGATCGACTGAGGGATGATCCCGAACTCATCCATGCCGTGATCCACTCGCTTAACGAGTGGATGCACGAGGAGTGGTCGTTCAACTACGAAAACCGAATCTTCCCGGCACCAGTGATCACCCTGCCGATCGTGGACAAGGCGATCGAGGAGCTCGAGTGGGTGCTGGAGCGCGGCGCGAAGACCGTCCTGATCCGCCCGGCCCCCGTGCCCGGGTACCGGGGCTCGCGGTCGTTCGGGTTCGAGGAGTTCGACCCGTTCTGGCGTGCCGTCGTCGATGCCGACCTCCTCGTATGCATGCATGCCTCGGACAGTGGCTACTCCAGGTACCAGGCAGACTGGACGGGCCTGCGGGAATTCCAGCCCTTCAAGCCCGACCCGTTCCGGTGGCTCACGTCCGGGAAGCGGGCGATCGAGGACACCATGGCGGCACTGACCTGCCACGGCGCCCTGACCCGCTTCCCCACGCTCCGCATCGCCTCCATCGAAAACGGCGGCGAGTGGGTGACACCCTTCCTCGAACACCTCGAGGACGTCCACCGGAAGATGCCGCGAGACTTCGATGAGGACCCCGTCAAGGCCTTCACGCGCAACATCTACGTCAATCCCTTCCACGAGGACAACGTCGAGCAGCTTATTCACGTCCTCGGGATCGACCACGTCATGTTCGGATCGGACTACCCGCATGCCGAGGGCCTCGCCGAGCCCCTCAGCTACCTCGACCGCCTGCCGCCTGGGCTGCCGCAATCGGACGTTGAAAAGATCATGGGTGGCAACATCGCCCGGATCATGCGTCTCGACCCTGCCGCCTGACGTTGCACCGCGGCCGAGCTCCTCAATTCAGCGGAGGAACGCATGCAGTTCGAACATGTCCAGTTCGAGGTCGACGACGCCATCGGGATCATCACCCTGGAAAGGATGGAAGAAGCTGGTCGCGGCGCGTGAGGCGGCCGTGATCGCCATGACCGGCCACATGAGCGGCGCGTACGCCGATGCCAAGGTGACGGAAGAGGACCTCGGCGGCTTCGTTGTCTTCAAGATCAGGTCGGACAGGGTGGCGGCCAAGGACCGGCGGGTCTTCCTCGACTTCCAGCCCGGGCGCTGGACGACTAATTTGGCGGAAGTCAGGCTTCACGTCTCCCAGGCGGAGCTGTCCAGCGCAATTCAGGCCCTGGAAAGCGATTGGACTCGGCGGTCTCGACGGCGCCTGCGCGCCGCCGAGGCCACCCCTCGGTCAGAGATCCGGCCGCGCCCGCAGGCACAGCCGGCCGGTGACGATCGAGGTCGCTACCGCGGATCGCCGAACGGCTTGTGCACGTCGCCGCGCGGGAAGTGATCAACCTCGGGCACCCTCAGGATCTGCTCCATGGTCGGGCCATGAGCGTCGACGAACGGCTGCAACTTCGCGACGTCGAAGCCCCAGAGGTCCACCGCGTTGGCTCCAACAATCACGCGGGCCTCGTCAGGCGTGACGCCTGCAGCGCCAATGGTGGCGTTGAGGTACTCGATGTGGCCCGGACCCATGCCCCAAGTGCCCTCCGGATGGGGAAAGTCCATCCCGAGCGTCATGTGCTCGATGCCGATCTGGTGGCGGTTCTCCATCTCCGCACGGGAGAAGACCGACGAACCGAGGTGGACCTGGCGGCGCACATACTCAGATGGCGGAATCGGGAGGAAATCCTTCACCGCGCGGGGTGTGAAGGCGCCGTCCCAGGTGTAATCCATGTTCTTAAGGAGTCCGGCGAGCCAAGCCGAGCCGGTCTCGGTCAGGACGATCTGGAGCTTGGGGTGGTTCTCCAGCACGCCTCCCCAGATGAACTGCATGAGCAACTGGTGCGCCGCGTAGAACACCGTCTTAGACATGAGGGCGGCGGCCGTCGTGGGGTGCGGGAGCGGCGTCGGCTTCGGGAACAGTTCGCTGTCGCTACTCGGGAGCATGGCGGAGTCGAACGTACCGGACACAGCTGTGTGGACATTGACCGGCATATTCAGTTCTTCCAGCAATGACCAGATCGGTTCGTACTTCGGGTGGAACACCGGGACCTCCGCGCTGAACTTGCCGAGGAGAATGCCCTTGAGACCGTGCTCCTTGGCCCAACGGATCTCGGCCATCGCGGCGTCGACATCGGCGAACGACACAAGCGCCATGCCTGCGAAGCGGTGGGGTGCCTCAGAAACCCACTCCGAAAGCCAACGGTTGAATGCCTGATAGGAACCGACGACCTGCTCGTAAGTCAACCGGTACCCGACGAGCGCCCGCACGAGCGGGTTGTAGAGCTCGAACGGAATGCCGAAGTCGGGAAAGATCACCTCGGCGGCTAGCCCGGCGCGTTCCATCTCAGTAAAGCGTGCCTTGATGTCCCAAGTGCCCTCGAGGCGACCCGGCTCGATCACGTTCCGCTTCCACAGCTCAACGAACTCCGCGTCGAAGTTCTTCGACATCGATGCTTCCTCGTTGATGCGAGCGCCCTTCTCCTTATAGATCTCGAGGAAGCGGTCGAACTCCTCGCGAAGTGCGGCCGACAGATACGGACGATACTCATGCATGCGGGCGGTCGCATGACCGTCAGACGAGATCATCAGGACGCGATCGGTTGACGAGGCTGGCGAGGTTGTGTTCGACATGAAAACTCCTCCGGGATTTTAGCCGGCGACGTGGCTCGATTACGTCTGCTAGATAGCTGGAGGCTACGGAGAGGAGCCCGTCATTCTCGATGATAAATTCTTCTAGCTCTCCGCCGCGTGCTGCCGAATCACCCCGCTGGACCCATACCGACCTGCCCAATCTAGGCACGCGAGTGTGGCCAGGTCAACATCCGGCGACGTAACAGTTTGGTATAACGCCGAGACTGGTCCGCACAAGCCGTCTCCTCCTGCCCTGGAATCGGAGAGTTGTTTCAGAACATGCTCATCTCTGCGCGGGCTCGGGGGCGCAGGGTCGTCGTCGACAAATGCTCTGGCCGCTCGAGACCTGTAAAGGCTTAGGTTAGGGTGGTACGAGATCCAGGCCGGTCCTGACGATGCACCCGGCGAGCAGCCGTGAGCGGTACCGCATCCGCATGAGGCGGCTGGCGGTGAGCGCGCCGGGCCCGTCGATGCTGTGTTTGACCAGGTTGGTCAGGGAGAGACGTGTTGTGCGTCAGGATCTTTGGCACAGGGGTTTGTTGGCCCATAGCCCAAGGAGATCGCGATGAATCGTGATGAGTCGTCCCCCAGCCTTTCCAGTCGAGGACAAGATCCGGCCTACGCGGGCCGCACTTCGACGTCACCGAGTTGTGGAGGCCACTCGGTCCGAGTTCGGCAGTCACACAGGTCTACGCGTGGAGAAGTAGGAGCTTTCGCCCGTCGGGTCGCTCCATCGCTGGTAGGCGATGGCTCCGCCGTCGGCCAGGATGTCGGTCCCGTTGATGAAGGATGCGGCCGGGCCAGTGACGAACTCGATGACTGCTGCGATGTCGTCGGGCGTGCCCAGACGGGCTCCCGGCCTCGCCAGCAGCGTATTCCTGATGAGGTCACCATTTGGCCCATCGAGTTCAAGCATTGACTGGGGGGTGACGGTGAATCCGGGGCTCACAGTCACAGCTCGGGCGCCGCGAGCCGCCCATTGGATGGATTGCGCCGCAACCCGTACATGGGTAGCGCGCTTGCTGACCGCATACGCTTCAGCCGCCGTGAAATTGGAGGGGTCGAGGGCCTTGAGTTCGAGAAGATGCTCGGTAGGCGTGTGCGCGAGGAGCCGCTCGGTCTCGGCGGATACCGCGTTACGATAGCCACCCTGACTTGCGATGCAGGCGATGACGGTGCCATGCTGTGCGGTAGGGAGGAATGCGTCAAGCACGAGGGCGGTGCCGTAGAGGTTGACCCTGAATACGTCGGCGGCCCCACCGCGCGCTTGAGTCGGTGAGATGCCCGCGGTGTGGACGATCGTACGGATCGGGCCGTGGCGGGCAGCCTCGGATGCCAGGGAGGACACCGCGATGGGATCAGACGCGTCGGTTGGCCAGGCGGTGAATTCGTGCCCGGCCGACCTCAGTACTTCCGCGGCGAGGTCGAGGCGATCGCCGGGCAGGTCGGCCACCATGAGGTGGCGGCCAACTCCGAGCCTGCGGGCGGCGGCGAGGCCCAGCCCTCCGGCACCGATGATGACCACGATATCGCGTTGAACCTTGACCTGATCGGGATTCGACATCGGCTCGCTCCCCTCTCGACGTTCACCACCTCCACGCCCCGGCGGTACGGTGATATTCGTCATCGCATTGGCTGTCCCGTTGATGCCGTCCACCTTTGCGAACATCGAGCCCGAGTTCCGTGAGAATCCGGAAGAGCAGGGAAAGCCAACGACGAGAGAACACCATCGGCGTTCATGTCCTTCACGCGCTCGCCGACCTCGTGCAGCGCCGGGCACATTTCCATGCAGTTTTCTGGGTCCTTCTTCCATTCGAGCCGGCTAAGACCCATAACCCCCTTGAAGACCCGATGCAGCGTGACGACTCATGATCCGCGAATGTTGCCCCGCCTCCCTGGCGCATCGCAGGGACTCTCCGGAGACCTACAAGGCGCTGTCGCCGGGTAAAATGTTGGTGAAATGGTCGTGGCGGCCAATCCTGCATCGACGATGCCAACCTGGTCAAGGTCCGAAGTTGAACACCTTCGTATAACCATCGATCTTGACGGCTCCGGTCCTCGTCACGTCACCGCTGGACGGAGTGCACCCCGGCAGAGCGCGAAGTTCCTACCCGAAAGAGGTCACGTCACGAGGTTGAGCCACGAGTCGATTGAACCGAGGCATTCGCACCATCTTGCTCATCAAATGGGCGTTCAACCCCCTGGCCTGGACCGGATCGCCAAGCCCTTCCGAGGGAAGCCGGTGGCAAACGCATCGCACAACGACGAGCTCGCGAGCGGTGCGCTGTCCAACCTCCTCGGTAGATACGATGTTGGGTACTACCAAGCTCGCCGAGAGTAAGTATAATCTGCCTATGCCTGATCCGAGGTTCATCACCGTCGAGTCGTTCGACGACGGCCAGATCGTCCGCATCATGCTCAACCGGCCGGAGACCAGGAACGCACAGAACCGGGGGCTGCTCGTCGAGCTCGACGAGGCGCTCCGGGCGGCGGAGGCGGACGACCAGGTGCGGGTCGTGATCCTGGGGGGCGCCGGCTCGATGTTCTCGACCGGCCATGACATGGGTTCGAAGGTCTCGCTGGCTGAGCGGACGCCCGGGCCGGATCTCCACCCCACCTGGCTGATCGACGGCGGTACCCGCCTCGGCGCGGAACGGCAGCTGCTGCAGGAATGGCACTACTTCTTCAACAACACGCGGCGGTGGCGGGACCTGCGGAAGATCACCATCGCCCAGGTGCAGGGTGACGTGTATGCGGCCGGGCTGATGCTCATATGGGCGTGCGACCTGATCGTGGCCGCCGAGAACGCCCGCTTCGCAGACGTCGTCGGTACCCGTCTCGGGATGTGCGGGGTCGAATACTTCGCGCATCCCTGGGAGTTCGGGCCCCGCAAGACCAAGGAGCTCATGCTCACCGGCGACTGCATCAACGCGGACGAGGCCCACGCGCTCGGGATGGTCAGCAAGGTGTTCGGTACCGACGAACTCGGCGAGCGGACCCTCGAGTTCGCCCGCCGCATCGCGGCGCTGCCCACGATGACGGCGCTGCTCGTCAAGGAGGCGGTGAACCAGACCGTCGACAACATGGGATTCCACAACGCGTTGAACGCGTGCTTCACCCTCCACCAGCTGAACCACGCGCACTGGGCCGGGGTGAACGAGGACAAGATGCCGATCGCCAAGGAGGACGCCGGCATTCCGAACTGGAGCCAGGCTCCCCCGATCGTCCCAGCGGTGAAGGACAAGGTTCGGGCCGACGGCCCGGCCTGACCGGCGGCCTCTGGCTCGCGCTGCGCGGCCCACGCGCTACCCGACCCGCGGGCCGCGCAGCGCGAGCCAGGCGTCGAGGACAGTGATACCTTTTCCGGCGTCGTGCACCACGACGGGATTCAGGTCGAGCTCGGAGACGTCACCGCGTTCGACGATCGCCCCGACTCGGACCAGCAGGTCAGCCAGGGCCGGCACGTCGGCGGCGGGGCGGCCGCGGGCGCCGGCGAGCACCGGGGCACACCGCAGCCGCTCGACGGCGCGTGTCGCCTCGGCGTGGTCGAGCGGGAGGGGAAGGAAGCACGTGTCGCGGAGTACCTCCGCGTAGATCCCGCCCGATCCGACCATGACGAGGGGACCGAACGTCTCGTCGTACAACCCGCCCACGATGATCTCGTGGCCGGCGTTCGCCATGCGTTCCACGAGCACGCCGTCCATCGCGATGCCGGCGGCTGCCTCGGCCCGCCGGGCGAGATCACCGAAGACCCGCTCGACCCCGGACGATTCGACATCGAGGGCGACGCCGCCGATCTCGCTCTTGTGCACGACGTCGGCGGCGACGACCTTCACGACGACCCGCCCGCCGAGCGACGCCGCGAGCCGCGCGGCCCCACCCGCGCTCGTCGCATACCCGCCCTCGGGCACCGCCACTCCCCACGCGCGCAGCAACCGCTTCGTGGTCGGTTCGTCGAGGACCTTCTCGCCGCCGCCGGCAAAGGACAACGCCGGCGGCCCCGCGATGAGGGACCGTTCCCTCACCTCGGGCATGACGCGCCCGGCGGCGACGAGATGGTGGATCATGCGCGCCACCCGGGCGGGGCTGGTCGCCCACGGGAGACCGAGCTCAGCCAGCAGGGAAACGCTCGCTGGGGACGGGCGGGTGTAGGTCAGCACGAGGATCGGCTTCGCCGTCGAGCTGACGAGCGCGGTGAACTCACCGGCCTCCCGGGCGAGGACGAGGGGGTCCGACAGCGAGGTCGACAGGACGACCGCATCGAGGGCGGGATCCTCGACGAAGCCTCGGACCGTCGCGGCGACGTTCGCGTTGCTGATCACCCGGCCGGTCAGGTCGAGGGGGTTGGCCGTCCCGGCCAGGGCCGGGACCTCGAGACCGAGGTCGTCGCAGGAGTCTGCCAGCCAGACCCCGGCGCCCCCGGACGTGCTGACGATCCCGACGCGGGGGCCGGCGGCGGCGGCGCACCGGGCGAGGGCCATCCCCACGTCGACGAGTTCCTCCAGATCGGTGGCGCTCAGCACGCCGTGCCGTTGGAAGACCGCGTCGTAGGCGGCGCTCGAGCCGGCGAGGTGCGCGGTGTGCGACGCGGCGGCACGGGAGCCGGCCGCCGACCGGCCGAGTTTGCTGACGACAAGCCTCGTACCGCGACGGGCGGCCCGGGCCGCGAGCTCGCGGAACCGCGGCCCGTCGTGCAGGCCCTCCAGCACCACCAGCACGACATCGGTGTGCTCGTCGTCGACGAGAAGCTCGATCACGTCGAGGACGTCGACGTCAGCGCTGTTGCCACAGCTGACCACATGGCTGAAACCGAGCCCCAGCGCGACTCCGGCATGGAACAGCGCGAACCCCAGCGCACCGCTCTGCGACACGACGGCGACGTTCCCCGGCGTCGGCCGCTCCGCTCCGCGGCGAGGATCGGCCGCCGGGCTGAACGTAGCGGCGACCGACCCGTGCACGTTGAAGAACCCCTGGCAGTTCGGACCGAGCACACGCATGCCCGCGGCGCGGGCCACCGCCAGCACCTCTTCCTGGCGGACGGCTCCCACCGCGTCCTGCTCGGCGAAGCCCGCGCTGAAGATGGCCACGCAGGCCACGCCGGCATCGGCGCACTCGCGAACCACGTCGAGCACGGCCGGTGCCGGCACCATGATCAACGCCAGGTCTATCGCGTCGCCGATCGCCAACACCGACGGCGCGGTCGGCAGGCCGGCGATTGACTCGTGCTTGGGATTGACGGGCACGATCCGGCCGGTAAATCCCTGGCTGACCAGCATGTCGACGGTCTGCCCGCCGTAGGTCGCGAGATTGGTCGAGGCGCCGACGACGGCGATCGTCGACGGCCAGAACATTCGCCACAGCGACTCGCTCACTCCTCGTCCCGCCGGGTTATCCGCGGCCACAGCTGATCCGCGCCTCCCGCGAGCACCTGCTCCCCCAGCCACGTCGCCCACTCCCGTTCCGTGCCGTATTCGTTGCGCCAGCACCAGAGTCTTTGGGTCAGGGTGCCCAGCTCGTACTCGGCGGTCAGGCCCATGGCACCGTGCGCCTGGTGGGCGAGCCTGGCCACGGTGCCGGCGGCCGCGCTCGTCTGCTGCTTGGCCACCGCCACCTCGAATGCCGCGCGCTCCCCCGCCACGATCGCGGCCCGGGTGGCCGTCGTGGCCGCCACGGTGTGCTCGACGAGCTGGACGACCAGGCCGGCCACCGCCTGGAATGTGATGATCTTCTTACCGAACTGGACCCGGTCGTTGGTGTGCTCGACCGTGAGCTCAGCCACGCGCTCCAGCGCTCCGGCCATGAGCGCGGCCCGGCCGAGTGCACCCCGCAGGCGGATCGCTTCCCGGTCGACGCCGGGCGGCAGCGGGACGACCTGGTCGTCATCGATCGGCACGTCGACGGCGACCCGGTCGCGTGCCTCGCCGGCCAGGTTGCGGCCGGCCGTGATCGTCACGTCACGCGGTCGCAGGGTGACGACCCGATCGCCGTCGTCGGTCCCGCACACGGCGACGATGAGCGAGGCGCGCTCGGCGAAGGGCACCCGCGTCAGTGGCGCGTCCAGCCGCCAACGCCGGCCGTCGGCCCGCAGCAGGTGGTTGCCCGACGCGACAGCGATGGTCGTCGGCCCTTGGGGAATCGCGAGACCGGCGGCGGCCAGGACCCAGCTGGCGAGCAGTCCGGTCTCGGCGACTGGGAGGGGCACGGCACCCGCACCCAGCTCCCACAGCACGTCGCACGCGTCGGCGACGGTCCCACCCGAACCGCCGCCTTCGGCGTCGACGCCCACCCATGGCAAGCCAGCGTCGGCGAGCGCCAGCCAGGTCCGTTCGGGCCATGCGCCCTTGAGCCGCTCGTCGCCGTTCGTCCAGCAGTCGGCGACGATACGAGCGGTCAGTGCGGCTACCTCCGAGCGCGTCATGCCTTCAGGCCCCTCGCCGCGACGACCCGCAGCACCTCGGTCGTCCCTCCCCTGATGGTGAACGAAGGAGCCACCACGACCGCTTCGGCCAGCAGGCTCTCGAACACGTCGGTCGACGACGGATCGGCGTCCATCGCGGCCAGTTCCGCGATGACGTCCACCACTCGCTGCTCGTACTGCGTGCCGAGGTCCTTCACCATTGATGCCGCGACCGGTGACACGCCGCCGCGGTCAAGCATGTACGCCACGGAAAGCCCCAACTGCCGGATCGTCCAGAGCTCGGCCGTGGCGCGGCCCAGCGCGACGAGATCGTCGCTCCCGCTCCGCCGCCGGGACAGGTAGTGACGCAGGAGCACGAACGCGCTGAGGAACCGGTCGGGGCCGCCTCGCTCCAGCACCAGTTCCGAGGTCACCTGGGCCCACCCGGCGCCGGGTTCGCCCAGCACCATGTCGTCGGCGACGAAGACGTCCTCGAACGCGACCTCATTGAAGTCGTGCGATCCGTCGAGGAAGCGGATCGGGCTGACCGTAACTCCCGGCGAGGACAGGTCAACGATCAGCTGGCTCAGGCCGCGGTGCCGGTCGGTGCCAGCCGGTGAGGTCCGGCACAGCGCGACGAGGTAGTGGCTGCGATGGGCGTAGCTTGTCCAGATCTTCGTGCCGGTGACCCGCCAACCACCGTCGACCTTCGTCGCCGTGGTTCGGACCGCTGCGAGATCTGAACCGGCCTCAGACTCCGACATCCCGATCGAGAAGAAGCAGGTCCCGGCGCAAATCGAGGGTAAGAACCGCCGCCGCTGACCTTCCGTGCCGTGGTGCAGGATCATTGGCCCGGTCTGGCGGTCCGCGACCCAGTGGGCACCGATCGGCGCGCCAACCGCGAGGAGCTCCTCGGTGACGACGAAGCGCTCGACCGCTCCCCGCCCGTGACCGCCGTACTCCTCCGGAATGGCCATGCCGACCCATCCGTGGTCCGCCAGTGCACGGCTGAACCCGGCGTCCCAGTCGCCGCCGAGACCCAGGCCGGGGCGGAAGCCCGCCGGCAGCCACTCGCTGAGGAAGTGCCGCACCTCCGACCGGAGGCGCTCCTCCCGGGGCCCGAGCGTGACGAGGGGGAATTCCAGCAGATCAGCCATCGACGACCGTGGCGCTTTGGCGTGTCATCAGCAGTTCCAGATCCTCGAGATGTCATTGGGTGCGGTCGATCACGGGCTCGGCTGCTCGATTCATACGAATGCGAGCGGTCAGCAGGAGTGGACTACTCGCTCGCCGGATCACCTGGACATCCTGAGACGAGTAGTCCGTTCCCCCTGCCTCGCGTGTTCACGCTCACGACCCGGTGAAGATCGGCTTCTCCTTGGCGAGCAATGCGTCGGCAGCGATCCGATTGTCGTTGGTGAACTGAGTGAGGTTCTCGAAGGCCGAGGCCCGGTCGATGATCGCGGCAGCGGTCACCTTGAGACCGGCGTTAATGGCGGCCTTCGTGAACCTGATCGCATGCGAAGCGCCGGAGGTGAGGCGCTGTGCCATCGCATCGACGACCTCGTCGAGCCTGTCGTCCGGGACGGCCTCGGTGATGAGGCCCATCTCGGCTGCCTCCGTGCCGCGGATCGGATCGCCGGTCAGCAGGTAGCGACGGGCGCGAGCGTAGCCGACCAGCTGCGGCCAGATCACTGCCCCGCCGTCGCCTGCGACCAGGCCGACGGCGACGTGCGGGTCCGCGAACACGGCGCCCGGCGTCGCATAGACGAAGTCGCAGAACAACGAGAGGGAGCAGCCGAGTCCGATGGCCGGGCCGCGCACCTTCGCGATGATCGGCTTCTCGAGATCGAGCATGCTGTGCTGGATGCGCCGGCCGGTACGTACCGCCGCGTTGTTCGTGGCGAAGTCGCCGCACATCGACCGGATCCAGGCCAGGTCACCCCCGCCGGAGAAGGCGCCGGCGGCGCCGGTGAGGACGATGACGTCGCACGAGTCGTCGAGGTCGAGATCGGTGAAGATCGTCCCGAACTCCTCGTGCAGCCCGTTGTGAATGGCGTTCTTCGTCTCTGGACGGTCGATCGTGACCGTCACGATCCGACCATTCCGGGTGATCTCCAGGTACTGGTACCGCGAGTAGTCCATCGAACCCTTCTTCGCGTGCATGGCATGTGCTGGACCGGTCGTTCCCTGGCGAAGGACGGCCCAGACCCAGGGTGGGCCTGGGCCTAGGCGTAGACGGATACCTACGTCGATACGCCCGCACCGCGGCGAACGACCTGCCCCGTCCAGGTGGGTGGATCCTTTGGGAGTCCCGGATACGGCACATGACGATCCAGGTCCGGCCATCCACCGGCGCACGGCGCTCAGCGGGTGGCGCGAGGACCGAACAGCCCGCGGGCGTTGTCATGCATGATCTTGCGGACCTCGTCCTGCTCGAAGCCGGTGAGTGCTTCGGCATAGCTCACGGGCTCGGCCAGTCCGTCGGTGTGCGGGAAGTCCGAGCCGAACATGATTCGGTCGACACCGATGAGGGCGGCGAGCCCTGTGATGTCCTCATCCTCGAACGGCGTCACCCAGAAGTGCTTCTTGAAGGTCTCGACCGGGTGCTCGGCGAGGTCGCCCTGGCCGAAGCGCTCGAAGTTACCGACCAGGTCGGGCACCCACGCACAACCCAGCTCGATGACGGCCAGACGTAGCGTCGGAAAACGCTCGAAGAGCTTGCTGTAGACCAGCGACACGATCGTGTCGTGGATCGACCGGTCGAGTCCGGCGATGACCCGCTGGATCGGCGGGATCTTGCGGGCCGGCACGTTGATGTTGCCCCAACCCCACACCTTGGCCATCTCGTACCGGTACGAGTCATCGCTGGCATGGAACACCACTGTGACGTCGGCCGCGGCGACCGCGGCCCAGAAGCGGTCGTAGATACGGTCGGCCGGCGACCTCCCGGCCACTGGACCCGGGCGAAGATGGACCACCGTCGCGCCCCGGGAGACAACGAACTCCAGCTCCTCGACAGCGAGGAACGGGTCCAGCAACGACAGCAGTGGGACACCGTATATGCGGTCCAGGTAGTTGAACCCCCAGTCGTCGTCCAGCCACTGGTTGAAGGCATGGAGGTTCGCGTACGTGGCCTCGACGTCGTCGGCGATCAGGGACTCGACGCTCACCGCCAGCGTCGGGAACAGCAGCGTCGCCGCCAGACCCTGACGGTCCATCACCGCCAGCCGGGCATCACGGTTGCGATACTCCGGACGCGCCGGCTCCAGGTTCGACTTCTCCTGGGTGGCGACCCCGGCCTGCCCCTGCTGCAGGCCGCCTGGCCTCCCCACCGCGCTGAACGTGTGGTCAGCCCCCAGGAATCGGTTCATCCGGTCACCGAACACCAGCCGGCGGGCACCCGTCTCAGGCACCTCGACCCACCGTGGCGCTTTGTGCGCGATACGCGGGCTCATATGACGCAGAAAGGCGTCCGGCGGCTCGTAGTAATGGTTGTCCGCATCAAACAGACGGTAGCCGAGTTCCGACACCCGACTTTCCGCGACCGCGGTCATCGCTTCCACCCTAAATCCTCCACTTGACCGTCCCGCGGATCTTCCGGGTACAGTGTCGGTCACCGGCCTGCGACTGAAGCCAGTTCGTCCTTGACGAACCGCCCACCTATCATCACAGCCTTCATGTTGTCAGCGTTCTCGAGCACGTCGATGTCCGAGCTGGGATCACCTTCGACGACCACCAGGTCGGCGAGCATTCCTTCGGCGACCTGCCCGACGGCGTCGCCGGAGATCTCCGCGCCGTTGCGGGTCGCCCAGCGGAGCACGTCAAGCGGCTTGATGCCGACCTCATTCACATAGAGAGAGAGTTCCTCACCGTAGATTCCGGGCCGGTGCGGGAACATCGGCGAGCCGTAGTCGTCGCCGGGCAGGATACGCAACCCGGTGTCGTTGGCAAGCGGAAGCATCCGGCATATGTTGTCCCAGTCTCGCTCGGCTTCCCCCTTGGGAACGCCAGGCGTGCCTGGCGGCAGCGAGCGCAGGAACGCGAGGAACTTCAGGCTCGGCACCCAGGTCGTCCCACGCTGGACCATCAGCTCGATGCAGCGCTCGTCCATCTCGTCACCATGGTCGATGATGTCGACGCCGAGCTGGACACACTCGATGATCTCGTCATGCCAGACACAGTGGGCTCGGACCTTCTTGCCGCGATGGTGCGCGGCCTCGACGACTGCGGCAATCTCTCCGTGTGTCATCCCCCGTCCCCGGCCGCCGCCACCGTGACCGCTCGTCGGAAAGATCTTGACGATCTCGGCCCCACGGAGGATCTCGGTTCGAGTGGCCTTGAGGAACTCGTCGGGACCGTCGACGAAGACGTCGACGGGGTGATAGCGCATGTCGTACCACCACTTCGCCATGTCGTTGTCATGGCCGGTGGTGTTGAGATGCCTGCTGCAGGGAGTGATACGTGGACCATCGATCAGGCCGTCCTCGATGACCATGCGTAACTGGACATCGAGGTTGTTGGCACAGCTCGCGCCGAGGTAACTTGTCACGCCCGATGCGAGCATCGGCTTGAGGTTGTGCATGGCGCGAGCCATCAGGACACCCTCGGGCCGCTCCGCCCTGGCATAGATGTCCATGTAGTGGTGCGGCTGCTGGTAACCACCGTCGACGTGCGTGTGGCCGAGGAACATGCCCGGCATCAGGACACGACCGTCGAGATCGATCACTCGATCCTCTGGCCCGGGTTCGACGGCGCGAGCCGCGACGACCACGATCTCGTTGCCTCGCACGACGACGGATGTATCAGGCCGGAGGGGGTTGACACCATCCAGCAGGTTTGCCCTCGTAAAGATGACGTCGGCCACGTCGCCCCTCCTGCTCACCACGTTCGTGGCTGTGTCAGATACTCCGTCGCCGCGGTCGCAACGAGCACCTCCAGTGGGTCCTGGCTGCCTCAAGGTCCGCCAGGCGCTTGGTGTTGAGCGTTGCGCGCTCCGCACGGGACCAGATCGTCACGTCGACATCCTGGGCCTTCGCGCGCAGGGCGTCGGCCTTTGCCTCGGCCTGGGACACGTTCACGAAGGGATCCCAGCGGAAGAATCAGCACGCGACCGTTCCGGGCACCTGCTGGCAGGCTCGATGCTCCATCGATCCCGCCGCCCCGTCAAGATCCGAAGTCCAACAGTTTCGTATCACGGCGAACCCAAAGGCGTGCTCGCCCGACTTCCGGATCACTGTCAACAACCGCTATGAAACGGCAGGTGACGAGCCTTGACGAGGGTGCCCGGCAGTCTCGCAACGGAGACGGACGCCCGTACGACCTCGCCCGCACCAGCGACGTCCCGGCCACGCCGCGGGCACCGCGTGCAGGCACCCACCTCACAGGCCGAGGGACTTCGCAATGATCGTTTTCATGATCTCGCTGGAGCCGCCGTAGATCCGGCCGACCCGGGCGTCTGCCCAGGCTCGCGCGACCGGGTACTCGCTCATGTAGCCATACCCGCCGAACAGCTGCTGGCAGGCGTCGACCACTCGGCCCTGCATCTCGGTGCAGAAGAGCTTGACCTTTGCCGCGTCGGCCGGCGTCAGCTCGCCGGCCGCGTGCGCGGCCAGCGCCCGGTCCAGCAGCACCTGTCCGGCCTCGACTTCGGTGGCGCACCCGGCCAGCACGAACCTTGTGTTCTGGAAGGCGCTGAGAGTCTTCCCGAAGGCGGTCCGGCCGCTGACATACGCAACCGTCTGATCGAGTACCGACGCCGCGGCGCTCTGCGAGTTGATGGCGATCGACAGCCGCTCCTGCGGGAGGTTCGAGGTCAGGTAGGTGAAGCCGTCTCCCTCCCCGCCGAGCAGGTCGGACGCCGGCACGATCACGTCGTTGAAGAAGATCTCGGCAGTATCCTGGCCGTGCAGCCCAAGCTTTCGCAGCGGCGCGCCCCGGGTGACGCCGGCCGATTCCGCTGGAATGACCAGCAGCGACAGTCCGGCATGCCGCTTGGTTGGATCGGTCTTGACCGCGGTGACGAACAGGTCGGCGTTCAGGCCGCCGGTGATGAACGTCTTCGAGCCGTTCACGACGTAGCGGTCGCCGTCGCGACGGGCGGTGGTGACGACGCCGGCCAGGTCCGAACCAGCGCCGGGTTCGGTCAGCGCCAGCGCCGCGACCAACTCGCCGCTGGCGAGCTTGGGCAGCCACCGTGCCTTCTGCTCCTCGGCAGCATGGTGTACGAAATACGGCACACAGATGTCCGCGTGTATTCGCAGCGGGCCGAGTGCATAACCGGCCCTCGCCGCCTCCTCGGTGACAACCGCGTTGAACAGGAATTCCGCGCCGCCGCCGCCGTAGCACTCCGGTATGCCGAGCCCGAGAATGCCGATCTCGCCGGCCCGGTAATAGAAGTCGCGCGGCGGCCGGCCGGCTTCCTCCCACTCGGAGTAGTGCGCGCCGACCTCCTTCTCAAGAAAGGCGCGGACTGCCATCCGGAACGCCTCATGCTCAGCTCCGTACACAATTCGTCGCATTAGGTCACCCCTCCGGCCGGGGTGTCCGGCCTATCGATCCTGCCGTTTGCATGGGGCTGGTCGGCCAGTCTCGCGGGGGCGCCGACAAGGCGAGGCTCGCGCGAACGTGAATCGACGGACTGTGGCCACTGACGACCACCGGCGCGACCGCGACCGGACCGCGGGGGCGCTGGACGCCATCCAGAGCGCGGCGCGGCGCGTGGTCGGCTGACCTGCCCGATCAGTCTTTGGGACCGCCGGCTACGTAGATCACCTGGCCGGACACGAAGCCGGCTGCCTCGCCCACAAAGAAGGACACGGCGTTCGCGATGTCCTCGACCTGGCCGACCCGGCCCACTGGAATCCCGGCGGCACGGGCGACGATGTACGTTTCCCAGTCCTGACCGAGCCGGGCGGCGGTCGCTTTCGTCATGCCGGTGGCAATGAAGCCGGGTGCTACGCAGTTGGACGTGATGCCGAACTTGCCGAGCTCGACCGCCAGGGTCTTGGTGAATCCCTGCAGCCCTGCCTTCGCGGCGGAGTAGTTCGCCTGACCGCGATTACCCTGCGCCGAGGTGCTCGAAAGGTTGACGATCCTCCCCCCAGCCTGCCTCGACCATGTACTGCTGGGTCGCGCGCGCCATCAGGAACGCCCCCCGCAGGTGGACTCCCAGCACGGCGTCCCAGTCGCTCTCGGTCATCTTGAACAGCAGGTTGTCGCGGGTGATCCCGGCATTGTTGACGAGCACTGTCGGCGGGCCGAGCTCGGCCGCGACCCGCTCAACCGCGGCCTGGGCCAGTTCGGCGTTGGTCACGTCCGCACCGACGGACAGCGCCCGCCCACCGGCCGCTTCGACCGCCGCCACGGTGCTCTTGGTCGCCGCCGTCTCCAGGTCAAGCACGGCTACCTCGAGACCGTCCGCGGCAAGGCGCTTCGCGGTGGCCGCGCCGATGCCGCGGGCAGCACCTGTGACGATCGCAACTCTGGCAGGTGACTTGGACACGGGATCGACTCCTCACACAGCGGGCAACAAAACAGATGACATGACATTGGGGACACCTGCCCGCCGGCGAGGCCGGCACCCGCCCGCGTCACCGCCGTCGTCGCCGCGCGCCTGAGGCGGCGTCCGTCCTCTCGACGGTGGCTATCGGGAACCGCGCACCGGGTTCGCCGCCACGCGGACCCGAGCCGTTTCGCCTGGGTACGAATGCCGTCGACGGCCCCCGGATTCTCCGCCGCTGACAGGCCGCCGGGATCGCTGTCGAGAATGGCCGCGCCCCAGGTCAGTGAGCCAGCAGAAATTGCGGTCCGGCACCGTGTCGAAGCGGCACGCGGCCCGGACCAAGCCGAGGATCAGAAATTATGCCAGAGCGTCAAAGCAGCAACCATTTCCTGTCGCGACACCAGTGGATTGAGCGGAGGTAGCTACAGCCAGCCCGAGCATTGAGGCGACGACCACGGCTTGAAAGCCTCTCAGCTAAGAGCGCTGCCGGCGGCCGTCGATCTTCCGGATGCGCTGTGGTTTGGGTCGATCGTGCATCCGAGCTGAATCGCGTGTCAACATTCGATACCGAACAGCTTCGTATCACGGGGTTAGCGCCGAACAGGAGTTGTCCGTGTCGTTGGGGTGGCTGACGTACCACGCCCCACCGGTCGGCTCCGCGGACCGACAACACCACGGGAGCCATCGCCACGCCGACTGCTGGCGACCGACAACGAACCGGCCGACGACTCTGGTCCCGGCCGCGCGGCCTCCGCCGCCGAGTCACCGCCCGGACGGATATGCCACCGCGCCTCGATGCGAGTACGGATACCCTGCGGTCGATCCGTCTACTCACCGATACCCGGCGGCGCAGGCCTTCTTGTGGTTCGGTTACCCATATATACCCGCGGCGGCGGGCTTTCGGTTCAAGGCCGGTCCGCTCAGACCAACAGTGGTACGAAGCTGTTGGTGTCCGACTCTTGACCTCATGGAACTTCACCTGTCATCATCACTAACCCTAGGGCTTCCTCAACAACAGAGGCGTCACCCGCACAGGCGGACAGCATGGCGGAAAGTCTATGTGCCAAACCTTTGAGACACCGTGGACGCCACGTTCTTCTGGCGGGATTTCTTGCGACCTTGCTGACCCTGGTTGCCTGTTCCAGTGACCACGGTGGTGGCGATGCCGGCAGAAGGATCACTTCCAGATGACCCGATGGACAACGATCCTCGGCGGCGTGACCATTCCGGCCAGAACAACCGTAATGATCATGATTGGCGCCGTCAACCGTTGTCCGCACCGCTTCGAGCAGCCGGACGAGGTTCGCCTCGGCAGAACGAACGCCCACGAGCAGATCGCGTTCGCGAGGGGCATACACAGCTGCCTGGGTCAGCCGCTGGCCAGGGCCGAGGCCTGGGTCGCGCTCGGGCGCATCCTTGACCGCACGAGCGCCAACACGATCTCTGAGACCCACGGTCCGGCAGACGCCCGCCGCTATGAGTACGGTCCAAGCAGCCTCTTCCAAGGGCTGATGGCACTTCACCTCGAGTTCACCGCCGTCAGCGCCTGACAGGGGCGGCCTTACCAGGCTCGGGTCTGCCCGCACCCACGACAGCAGGTCGTGGTCAACGTTTCGAGATCGGTCAGGCAGGGAGCGAGGACGCTCGCCGATCGCGCGTGTCTGGGCGATCCGCGCCGGGAACCCGCCCCTCGAGCCCGCACCCTTGCCCGGACGTGGCCGCTCGGTCAAGGCGGGCGGAGCGAGCGCCCCGGCGGGACGGTCGGCGCTGGTTGTCGCCGTGCATACTCGATCAGACCACTGTTCAGGCCGGGCGGACAGCGTACTTTTGGTTTCCTCAACCAGCTACGCCCCGGGAGGGGGGTTTCCGGTCGACGCTTGGGCGGCTGACCGCTGCCGGTTACGCCGCCGATATTCACGTTGCATTTGGGCCTTGGCGCACGCGGCATCACAGTAGGTCACGCCAGACGTTCGATACTGACCTTTCAGGGCGCGTCCCCGTTGCCGGGTGAATGGGCGGCCGCAGGTCTCGTTGACGCACCGACGGATCTCTAGACCGTCCACGACCAGGTTGTGCAGCTGCACCATGAGCGCGGCGCCGAGGCTGCTTGGGAGGGCGGCGATCCTGACCGACGCGCCTCGGTGCGCCAGCCAGACCGTGAGGTTTGGAAGGTGGTCGCGAAGCAGCTGGGCGTGGACCGCGACGAAGACGCGCCACGCATCCGCCTCGGCGCTTGCGACGAGCTTGGTGAGATCGGGTGGCTGCTGAGCTGTGGCCACGTCCAGGAAGTCATGTTCGACCTGTATGTCGAAACCCTCCGACCGCCAGGAGGCGATCAGGTCGGCGCCCTCCCGGAACGCCACATAATGCTTGACCGCCGCTCTGACCAACCGGAGACGCTGGGCGACCATTCGCCAGTGTCCACAGGAGACCGTGCCGTCGAACTCGTAGGCGTCATCGACACTACGAATCGTTCCTTCGAGCTTCCGCGTGCCTGGGCCGTGACTTGCGACGGCGATGAGCATCCTTGGATTCATGTAACAGCCCTCGAACATAAATGGGGCGGCTGGGAATGGCCCCTCGGGAACGCCGATCTCATCAATGAACCCCAGGCCGGCCAGGTCAAGCGGCTGGGCCAGATCCAGGCCCACGGTGGCAAGAAGATTAACGACGCCCTGGGAGCTGTTTAAGTCCGCTTCGAGTAGTTCCCGAACGACCGTCTCGGGTCGCAGTGTTGTACTGAATGTGCGTCCAGAGCCGATTATCCGGTTATCGTCACACGCGACAGACTCCGCCTTGATAACGCGCGAATCTGGGAGTAACTGCGCGGTGTCGGCTTCAACGCTCGTAGTGATACGAAGTTGTTCGATATCGCATCTTGACATGCCGGCATCGTAGATACACGATTTGATCCTGTAAAGAGGGACTTTGCCGGGTCGGCCCGAGAAGATCTGGTCGAGGTCGACCAGATCGAACCACGGAGGTCACAGTGACAGAAGTGATCCCCCCGGTGACGTACGGCGACAGCTCGGCGGAGGCCAATACCTCGGCGGCCCCCTTCGCGATCACCGACCGGTCGTACATCCCACCTCAGCGGTATTTCAACCGAACGTTCTTCGAGCTGGAGAACGAGAAGCTGTGGCCTCACGTCTGGCAGATGGCCTGCCGACTGGAGGAGATTCCCAACGTCGGCGACTACGTCGAGTACTGGGTCGCGAGCTACTCCGTGATTGTAGTCCGATCGAGCCCGACAGAGATCAAGGCCTACCAGAACGCCTGCCGGCATCGGGGTACCCAGTTGGCCCAGGGCTGCGGGAGCTTCCGGGGCGCTCAGATCGTTTGCCCGTTCCATGCCTGGCGCTGGAACCTGGATGGCTCCCCGTCGCTGCCGATGTACGGCTCGGAGGGTTTTGAGGATCGGGTTATGAGGCCCGACGACCTGCGACTGGTCGAGTGCCGGGTCGGGACCTGGGCGGGGTGCGTGTTCATCAACATGGACCTCAACGCGCCACCACTGCTGGAGGCTCTTCATCCGGTGCCGGACTTCTTGGACCCGCTCCTGATCGCCGACATGCGCGTCGACTGGTGGAAGGCAGTGCGCCTGAAAGCCAACTGGAAACTGGCGCTGGAAGCGTTCATGGAGGGCTGGCACGTCAGGGGCACTCACACGCAGCTGACACTGGGTGCTGGCGACGACTTCCGCAACCCGCACGATCTTCAGCACTCCTATGAGAACGGGCACGCCAGCCTGGAGAAGGATCCGAACAGCGCGGCGCAGGGAACGGTAAAGAGCAGTCTCGGCCTCGGCGGCACGGCCGACCCCGAGCAGACTATCTCCTACCTTCGCATGGTCCACGAGCAGCTGCAGACCAGCGTTCTGGCGAAGGATCTCCACGTCGCAGAGTCTCTTCGTACCTGCCCGCCGGAGCAGTTCTCGAAGAATTTCGTGAAGTCGATGTACGCCTGGAATGCCGGAGCTGGAATCAAGCTTCCCGATCCGGACCCGGCTGTGCTCGGCCTTTGGAGTAGCCAGTGGTTTATCTTCCCGAGCTTCAAGATCCATCCTCTCTTTGGCAACGCGATCACCTATCGGTCACGGCCAGACCGGGACGATCCCGAGTACTGCTACTTCGAGATGTGGTCCCTGACGCTGCAGCCGGAGGGCCACGATCCGGGCAAACCGAAGTTCGACGGCGTGTTCGAGTTCGACGACGAGGCATGGCCGCTAATCGCGCGGCAGGACTTTGGCAATATCGAGCGTCAGCAGCGCGGACTGCACATGCCTGGACTCAAGTCCACCCGTCTGGCGCGGAAGTGGGAGGACGGCATCGCCAACAGCCACATACAGCTCGACAGGTACCTTGCGCGCTGAGCAGTAGCCCCAGCGCGGCACCCAGGGGACAGGCTCCTTAATACGTTGACCGTTCCACCGCGATGGCCTGACGCGTGTAGATCCTTTGTAGAAACGTCACACATGGCGGTCGAGGCTCGTCATCACCCGTGTCCGCTCGTCCGATCCGCCGCCAGTCGGAGCGGATGACCAGTTCGTGGAGGTCCAGGTTGGCGAATAGGCGCGTTCTGCCGCCTCTGACGGCACGCGGCACGGTGCGGACCACCGGCAAAGATTGACCTGGGGCTCCGAGATGGATCCTCAGCGTGGCGTCGGCGGTGCGGTTCCAGTCGTGCGAGTTGAGCCGCTCGGAGTGACCATCGAGGTCAGCCCGGGCGAGACCCTCATCGAAGCGGCCTGGCGCGAGGGTTTCGACTGGCCCACGGTGTGCTACGGGCAGGCACAGTGCGCCGTGTGCCATGTCAGAGTACTGGATGGCGTAGAGAATCTTGCTCCACCGGAGAGCGAAGAAGAGGACGCGATCCGCACTCTTCTGGGAGCACGAGCGGGTCGCCTCGGGGAGATCCGGTTGGCGTGTCGGCTCGAGGTCACCGGCGGCGCTGTGGTCGAGAAGCGGGGCGTGCGGCGGAGCTAGGCTGGCCCCGCCTCTCCGTGAGCCTGACGTCATCGATGGGCCCGGCTTCACGCGCTCGACGGCACCAGCGGCGGCGCGCCCAGATCACAAAGGACTTGGATGAATGGCAGAGAGCGGACCTGAAGGGCCGGCGGTAATGACCTCACCCGAGCAGCCCTGTCGGCCGACGATCCCGCTGATCGTCCGGCGCGCGGCGTCGTTGTTCGGTGACGGTGACTATGTGGTGTTACCTGACCGGCGATTGTCTTTCCGTCAGCTCGAAGGGGCGTCACGCCGACTGGCGAAGCATCTTCTGGCCGCGGGTGTGGGTAAGGGTAGTCGGGTAGGGATTCATCTCCCGTCGGGCCCAGAGTGGGTGGTGGCGTTCGCCGCTGTCACCCGGGTCGGGGCAATGGCCATGCCGTTCAGCACGATCTACCGGCCGGTGGAGCTGCGTGCGGCGATGCGTATTGGTGATGTTTCGCTCCTGCTCTCCGCGCCGACGATCCTCGGAAAGGACCATGAGGATTTCCTGGAGGAAACGCTGCCTGGGCTTGATTCAGCGGATGCTGGTCGCCTGCGGATTCCAGTGGCGCCGTATCTGCGGGCTGTCTGGTTGCTGGGTGGTAGTTCCCGGGTGTGGGCGGGACGATTCGACGTGTCGGCCGATGGCGCCGGCGAGGTGGTAGACGGGATCGATGACGCGCTGCTCGGCACGGTCGAGGACGAGGTGGCGCCGGCGGATCCCGCCGTGGTGGTTTTCACGTCGGGTACCGCGGCCGATCCGAAGGCGGTCGTGCATTCCCAGGGCGCGGTGGTCCGTAAAACCTCTCCGCGGGCCAACGCCGCGTTGAACGCGATATTCCCTGGGCGGGTCCTCAGCCTGATGCCGTTCTTCTGGATCGGTGGCGTGCAGGAGGTGCTTTCCGCCCTGCACAGCGGCGCGGCGATCCTGACGCTCGAGCGGCTGAACGCCGCGGCCGCACTCGAACTCGGCGAGCGTGAACGGGCATCGAGCATCCTGGGCAGCCCGCAGGCGATGCGGTCACTGTTCGGGGACGCCGACGTCGCCAGCGTGATCCCGACCATCCGTGAGTTGCCCATGCGCCCGTGGCAGGGCGGCCCTAGCAGCCGGGGCCATATGGCGACCGGAATCGGCATGACCGAGACGTTCGGCCCGTGGAGCAATGTCACCGGCATGGAGTGCCGGATCGTCAATCCCGAGACCGGTGCCCAGGTGGCGGACGGTCAAATTGGCGAGTTCCACGTCCGGGGCTACGGTCTCATGCAGGGCCTGTACAAACGCGAACGTGAGGAGGTGTTCACCCCCGACGGGTTCTATGCCACCGGGGACCTCGGTTACATGGAACACGATCGGTACTTCTTCTCCGCCCGAATTAAAGATATGATCAAAACCAGGGGGGCCAACGTGGCACCGGCCGAGGTCGAGGTCGTCCTCAACGGCCAGCCGGGCGTCCGTATCTCGTTCGTGGCCGGCGTACCCCACGAGAAGTACGGCGAGGAGGTCGTCGCCGGCGTCGTCCCGGAGAACGGGCACACCATCGATTTCGTCGAGTTGCTCACCGCATGCCGTCGGGCGCTGTCCTCGTACAAGGTACCCACCATGATCGAGCTGCTCGGTCAGAACGAGATCCCCTACCTGTCTAGCGGTAAACCCAACCGGCGCGCGATCACACAGATGCTCGACCAGCGCCGTGGCGAACGGAGAGGTCACGCCTGACCATGGACAACGCCATCACCCCCGACCGACAGGCCCTGCTCCCCCAGCTGACCAGCGGGTCCACCGTCGCTACCTTGGCGATCGCCGATGGACCCGGCTGCTGGGACGAGAGCGCTGTCCGCACAACCGCGACACCGCACAAGGACGGCTACCTGGTCTCCGGGGTCAAACGGTGGGTATGGGAAGACGACTCACACCTGTTTCTACGCCGCGTCCAGTCCAACCGGATGCCTTACGGCACGCCCGAGTGGCACAGCGACCGGCTCGGCGACGTCGTGGGGGTGGCAGCCTGATGCCCGTCGACCCGAACGACACCGACCTCGACCACTTCCGCGCCCGTGCCCGCGCCTGGCTCGCCGAACACGCACCACACCACTTCACCCGCACCGAGGACCAGCCCGAGTACTGGGCCGAGACGCGACGTTTCCAGATACTTCAGCATGCCGCCGGATTCGCGGGCATCACCTGGCCCGAACGGTACGGCGGCCAGGGCCTCACGCCGGCCCACCAGACCGTGTTCAACGAAGAAGCCGGCCCCTACGAGCTGCCCTCGGTCGGCTTCCAGATCACTCTCGCCATCCTCGGGATGACGCTGCTCGACTACGGCACGGAACAGCAGAAGCAGCACTATCTCTCAGAGATGTTGCGCGGCCAGGCACTCTGGGTACAGCTCCTCTCCGAACCAGGCGCCGGGTCCGACCTCGCCGCACTTCGCACCCGCGCCGAACGCGACGGCGGCACCTGGATACTCAACGGCGAAAAGGTCTGGAGCTCGTACGCCCAATGGTCCGACTACGCCGTAGTCCTCGCGCGCAGCGACTGGGACGTCGCGAAGCACTCCGGCCTGGCCACGTTCATCGTGCCACTGAACGCACCGGGCATCACGGTGCTGCCACTGAAGCAGCTCACCGGCGACGACGAGTTCTGCCAGGTCTTCCTCGACAACGTGACCGTTCCGGCCGACGCGCTGCTCGGTGAGGACAGGGGTGGCTGGAAAGTCGCCACGTCGATGTTCGACCACTCGCGCGCGATGACCTCCGGCGCCGGGCGTACTGGGCCCGTCTTTCAGGCAGAACGAGGCGGTGAGGCTGATCCGGCGCGCGACCTCATCAACCTCGTCAACGCCACCGGCCGAGGCGGCGATCCTGCCGTCCGCCAGCTCGTCGCGGAAGCCGTCGTCGGGAATGTTGTGTCCGGTCTGCTCGCCACGCGGGTGGCCGAGGATCCGAACGCCCACCCCGCCGCCGGCACGATGGCCAAGATGTTCGGCGCCGAGACCGTGCAACGCCGCCGGGAGATCGAACTGATCTTACGCGGCGAGGGGGTCATGGCCTGGCGCACCGGTGACGAGACGGCCAGCCGCGCTGTCTTCGACTACCTCAGGGGACGCACCGCCTCGGTGGCGGGCGGCACGACCGAGGTGATGAAGAACGGCATCGGCGAGCGCATCCTCGGTCTCCCCCGAGAACCTTCGACTGACAAGAACCGGCCGTTCCGGCAGGCTATCCGCCCCCGCTGACCCACGTCGCGAGGCACCCGCTACCTCCACCTGCGCGACGAAGCAGGGATCGGCTACCGAGCGATCCGACACGGGCGTCGGCCAGGCCATGAGCGACGTGCTCGTCGATGCGACACCTGGCGTCGCTGGATCGCCTGGTCTGGAGCGCCTCGAGAAGAGATCGAGGACAACGGAAGGTGCCGCTATGAATGTCAGTTCCACGTTCCCGGCGCTGTCCTACCGCTGCGCACCGTGGACACGCGCGCAGAACGTCGACCCGGTCGGGTCCGCACTTACCTGTGACACGCTCGTCCTCATCGAGGTACCACCGCCCTGGCCCAAGGACGTCAGTGAGATACCGGCCTTCGCCGACCTCCAGCGACGTGGCCTTCGCCGCACCAGGCTGCTCGCGGTCAGACCGGACCTGGACCCCGGCGGCCCGGTCGGCGAGGTGGCCGTCCCCACTTTCCCCGCGGACGCCGCGATTGCCAGTGATCAGCCGGGACCAGGCGCCGGACACGGCGTACGCGTGACGATCTGGCGCCGGGTGGACTCCAGCCGCTTGGTGGGCACCGACCACGTCGTGGCCTCCGGGAACCTCGCCGACTCGGTCGCCCGCCTGATCGAGGCGCCGTGGGCGGATACCGGGCGGCGGGTCGCCCCCGCCGAGGTGCTGCTGTGCGGGCACGGTGCGCGGGACCGCTGCTGCGCCCGCCTGGGGACCCGGCTGGCGCTGGACGTGGCCGCGGTCTGGACTGGCGTGCGCGTTCGCCGGTGCAGCCACACCGGCGGCCACCGCTTCGCCCCGACCGGGTTCACGCTGCCGGACGGCCGGGCCTGGGGCTTCCTCGACGCCGAAGCCCTCGATGCGATCGTGCGCCGGTACGGGAGGCCACCGCTGGGTGGCCACTATCGCGGCAACACCGCACTGGACTCCTGGGGGCAGGTTGCCGAACGGGAGCTGTTCGAACGGTTCGGCTGGGCCTGGCTGGACCACGCCCTGACTTCAGCACGCACCGAGATCGCGGCCGGCGGGCGATCGGCGACCGTGGAGCTGGCCTGGCACGGGCCGACCGGTACCGGGACGGCGACCGCAAGGATCGACGTCGTACGCGACGTCCCCGTCCTGGTCTGTGGCGAGCCTCCCGAGCTGGCCACGAAGACGGCAACAGAACTGGCACTGGGGGCGTTCAGCGTCGGAGGTACAGCTGCACCCAGCTAAGCCCGGCGATCTGTTGCCAGGGCATCGCGCGCTGGGGTGAACCGACCGGCGACGCCGGCGCCAGCCGCGTCCCCGTCGGCCTGCAGGGCACCGGTGACGACATCGCCGCTGCCCTACAGGTAGCTCGTCTCCGAAGAGGCCTCGTTCATCATCGGCCAGACCTACGGCGTCAACGGCGGCGCCATACCGTGATGCCCGCGGGCTCGGTGCGGGAGCGCTGTCAGCGAGGACCGACGGGGCGTTCGCCGGCGAGCACCACGCGCTGCATGACCCTTGCCGCGTCGTAGTCGGGCACGGCGTAGTGCTGCACGGAACGGTTATCCCAGAGCGCCAAGGCGTTGTCCGTCCAGTGCCAGCGCATCGTGAAGTCCGGCGACTTCACGTGCTCGAACAGCAGCGCCAGGATCGCTGCGCTCTCGGCCAGGCTGAGCTCGACGATCCGGGTAGTCCACCCCTCGTTCACGAAGAGGGCCGTGCGCCCGGTGTCAGGATGCACCCTGACGACGGGATGGGTGAACTCGAAGGCGTTGTCGGGCGACCGTTCGGCCCGCACCATCGCGGCGAGACCCATGCGCGCAATGACCGGCTCGACGGAGTGCACGGCAGTGAGGCCGTCGAGCAACTCGCGCAGCGGTGCCGACAGAGCGTCGTAGGCGGCGTGCATGCTTCCCCAGCAGGTGTCCCCGCCCGTGGGCGGCACGCTGATTGCCCGAAGCGCCGTGAGCCCGGGCGGATGCTCGACGTAGGTGGTGTCGCTGTGCCACACCGCCGTGCCGCGCTTGGTGGCCTGCATGTTCCCTTCGCCGATCGGGTCCATCGTCCTGTCGCCACCGAGCGGCTCGGGGATGGGCGTGCCGAAGTTCACGACGAACGCGCGCATCTGTTCGCGGGTCAGGTCCTGCCCGCGGAAGAACACGACGCCGTGGTCGAGCAACGCTTGGCGAATCGCCTGGACCGCGTCGGGTGCGAGCGGCTCGCGCAGATCGACACCGCCGATCAGGGCGCCCACCGCGGGTGTGACCGGCTCCACATCGATCGTCGTTGTCGCCATCTCGCCTCCTCCGCGACCCGGCTGCAGCCAGGCCCCACGGGTGTATACACTCACCCGCAGGAGCATAGGCCGTCCGGTTCGGAAGGGGGAACGGTTTCGTGGTGGACATGGTCATCTCGGCTCAGGTCCGGCGGACGAATCCCTGGTGATCGATCCGGACCTCGACCATGTCGGCATCGTCGTGCCGAATCTGGAGCACGCCCACAAACTGCTGGCGGCTGGCGGGGCGATGCCCGACTGAGATCGTCGGGGTCGGTGCCGACCGGGGAGATGCCGAAGACGTTCAGCTGCCACGTCCTGAACGGCCTGCGTTTCGAGCTCCTCGAACAACGACCTCCAGAGAGCAGGACCACGACATGACACCGCCGCCTCGCGGCAACGGCGCTGGGACACGCAGCAACGTGCAGGACCTCGTCCAAGCCGTGCGGAACCGGATCATCAGCGGCGAGCTCGAGCCTGGCCGACGGCTCGCCGAAGAATGGCTGGGCGCGGAGTTCGGGGTCTCGCGCATTCCGGTACGAGAGGCCATCAGAGAACTGGCCGCCGAGGGATTCGTCCGGTCCGAGCGCTACGGCGGCACGTTCGTCGCCAAGCTCGATTCCCAGGCGGCCCATGACCTGCTCGACGCGCGGGCAGCCCTCGAGCCGTTGGCAGCGGCCCAGGCCGCCATTCGGTGCTCCCCCGAAAATCTCGCCCTCTTGAAGCAGATCCTCGACGAAGCCGAGGGGGCTAGCCAGGAGGGGCGATACGACGACGCTCGCAGGTTCAAGGGTCGCTTCGCGGAGCAGCTCGCCGTGGCGTCGGGGAACGAGACGTTGATCGCCCTCATGCGAACCGTCCGGTGGAAGATCGAGTGGGCGACGTCCATCGATGCCATCGCCAAGAGCGCCGAGGACAAACGACAGGAGCGCCGCAAGACCCTGCACGAGATCGTCGACGCGATCGCTGCCCGCGATCCGAGTCGGGCTACTGCTGCCGTTTTGGCGAACATCGATGGCGCCTACGTCGCCTTCGGATGGCGGCGCGTCGTCGACACCCGCTATCGGGAGCCATCGACACCCACCCGGCGGAATTGAAGACCGAGAGGCGGCGCCGCTGAGGCGCACGTCCCCCGACATAAGGTTCGCCGGCGGCATTAGTGAGGTGCGTTGGTCAGCAGGAATGCCTGGGCGAGCGGGCCACCCCCGCCGCTGACCTAGCCGACCTCGCGCTGGGCATCTGGCGGTCGCCGGCCCAGAAGCGAAGCTGCTGGCACACCTCGTGAAGGTGGCCGAAGCCTACGTAGCGACCCTCGGAGAGTTGCCCGCCCGACGCGTTGAGCGGCAGTTCACCCTCAATGACAGCCGTCCGCGGCCGGCGCGGGACGTGATGAGGAGCTGGCCGGTGGCCCCCACCGGTCCAGAAGGCCCGGCTGAGCTCGTCGACGGTGGGCGCCGGACGGACGACGGGGCCGGTCATCTCCGGTGTATACAACTAAGCGACCGGTCGGGGCGACGCGACGGCCGGCCGTGCCGAGTCCGAGCATAGGGGTTGGGTGTGGCGAAGCAGAAGCTGATCATCGAAGTGCGGGCCAACGAGTACCAGACCCGGGACAAGAGCCCGCACGTGCCGTACGGGCCCGAGGAGATCGCCGAGACGGCGCTCGAGTGCTGGCGGGCGGGGGCGTCGATCGTGCACTTTCACGCCACGGAGCCAGCGACCGGAGCGCCGTCAATCGCGGTGGAGCGCTACGGCGAGGTGGTACGGCGAATCAGGGAGGAGAGCGACCTCATCACGTTCCCGACGCTCGGTGCGGACATCATCCAGAGCACGGGGCGGGTCGGCCACATCGTCCAGCTGGCGAAGGACCCGGCGACCAGGCCGGACTGCGTCCCGATCGACATGCTCACATGCAACGTCGATCTCTACGACGTGGAGCGGAAGGAGTTCGGCAGCCTGGACCGGGTGTACTCGAACACGACGGGAGCGCTCATCGACATCTGCCAGCAGGTGCGAGCGGTCGGCGTGAAGCCCGTGCCAATGCTGTGGAACGTCGCCGCCCTGCGCCTGACCGAGGCGTTCCTCGAGATGGGTGTGTACGAGCAGCCGTTGCTGGCCGAACTGCCGGTGTACGCCGACAGGTTCCGAGGGCTGGGACACCCGGCGACGATCAAGGGCCTGTACTCGCTGCTCGACTTCTTCCCGCCCGGGGCGGACTGGCACTGGCTCGTCAGCGTGATCGGCTGCAACGCGTTTCCGGTGCTGGCGGGGGCAATCGAGGCGGGCGGTCACGTCGTCATCGGCGTGGCCGACTACCCGTACCCGGAGTTAGGCTTCCCGACCAACGCCGAGCTAGTTACCCGTGTGGTCGAGATGGCCAAAAACATGGGACGCGAGGTCGCCACCGCCGCTGAGGTCCGCGAGCTGCTGGACATGCACTGATGGCCGCCCGGTCGTACGAGGTGATCGTCGACGTCAGCGCCCGCGTCGACCTCGATGGGGCGCTGCGGACCGCAGCCACGGTGTGGCTGCCCGAGCGTGTCGACGGGCCGCTGACCGTCCTCGTCGCCTACCCCGGTGGGGGTTACAGCCGCGGATACTACGACATCGATCTCCTGCCCGGCTACAGCGAGGCCGAGTACCACGCAGCGCAAGGCTTCGCGTTCGTCGCCTGTGACCATCTCGGCGCGGGTGACAGCACGGCTTGCGACCCCTTCGACCTGACCTTCGAGCGCCTCGCCGCGGCAGACGACGCCACGGCATCGAGCGTCGTCGACCGTCTGCGGAACGGCACGCTGGCCGACGGCGTACCGCCCGTCGCGGTCGAACGGGTGATCGGTTTGGGGCAATCGATGGGGGGATGTCTCCTCACCGTGCAGCAGGCCCGTCACCGCACCTTCGACGCCGTCGGGTTCCTCGGTTGGAGCGGCATCGGCTCGAACTTCCCGGCGCCCGACGGCAGCCGGTTGACGGTCCCCGCCCCGCCCCGCGGCGCTGACCTCCGAGAGTTCGCCGAACGGGCCCTCGGCGCCGTGGCCCAGAACCTCGCGCTCATCCGCTACTGCTTCCACGCCGCCGACGAAGAAGCGGAGCTCGTCGAGGCCGACCTCGGCTCGCCGGCTGATGCCCTGCCACGCTGGCGCTCCGCGGCCAGGCCGGCAGCCGCGGCCTCGATGATGGCGCCCGGCGTGGTCGCCGACGATGCGGCCGCCATCGACGTGCCGGTCCTGATCGCTTGCGGCGACATCGACGTGGTGCCCGACCCGTGGGCGGAGCCCACCGCGTACCGAGGCTCCCGTGACGTCTCGGTGTGCGTCGTGCCGCGGATGTGCCACATGCACAACTTCGCCCGCACCCGCGAGGTGCTCTGGGACCGCGTTGCCGCCTTCGCCCGGGCCGTGCGGACGTAGGAGGGAGTCGCGCCGGCCGCGGGAGAAGTGCACCGTCAGGGCCCTTCGAGCCGAAGCGGCCGGCGCCTACACCGACTAACGCCACGTGCGCACCACGTCCCGAAGCGGTCGTAACCACGTCAGAGCACGGCGCCAGCCTCCTTCATGGCGAGGATGTCGTCCCATGAGTACCCGCAGGCAAGGAGGATCTCCTCGGTGTGCTGCCCGTGTTCGGGGGCCCGCCGAACGGGGCCAAGGGTCCCTCCGTCGAACTGGGCGGGCGAGGCCACAGCGCGCAGCGGCGGGCCAGACGCGTCGCCGGGCGTGATGTAGCCGTTGGCGAGTACCTGGGGGTCGTCGAGGACCTCCTCCGGCGACTGGTGGGCATCCCACACGCCGGTGAAACCAGCGAGCCGCTCGCGCCACTCGTCGAGGGTCCGTGACCCGAACTCGGCGTCGAGCAGCTCGACGAGCTCGCGGGCGTTCGTCATGCGACCGTGGAAGTCGACGAACCGTGGATCCTCAACGAGGTCCGGGCGCCCGATGTGGTTGCAGAAACTCGGCCAATGCGGGTCGGGCTGGAGCACGACGAGGGCGATCCACCGTCCGTCGCTCGTGCGGTAGCTGTTCACCAGCGGATTGCGCGTGTCGAAGCGATCGCGCCGGTGGATCGCCACGCCGTCGGGACCGGGGTTGGCGTGTGTCATGAGCACGGTCGCGTTCATCCATACGGCGCTGGCGAGGAGCGACATGTCGACCAGCGAGGGCTTGCCGGTGCGCTCGCGCTTGAACAGCGCCGCCGCCACGGCACCCGCCATGCTCAGGCCACCGACGCAGTCGCCGATGCCGCCGGGTGGCGGGATGGGGGCGGTCGCGTCCGGCGGGGTGAGGAACGCGGCAAATCCGCCACGGGCCCATGCGGCGGCGGCGTCGTAGCCGGGCGTCTCCGCGTCCGACCCGCGGGGGCCGTACCCGCTCGCCCGCACGTACACGATCGACGGGTTCGCGGCGCGGATGTTCTCGAGGTCGACGCGAAGGCGGCCTCGAGGTCCCGGCAGGAGGCTGGTCACGAACACGTCGGCGTCGGCCACCAAGCGCAGCAACGCCTCGTGGCCGAGGGGCGTTGACAGGTCGATGGCAACGCTGCGCTTGCCTCGGTTGGCGAGCTCGATGGTCGGGTTCACCGGGCCGGCGTGGAAGAAGCCCCGGTAGGGGTCACCGCCGTTCGTGGTCGGCTCGACCTTCACGACGTCGGCCCCCCAGTCGGCGAGCGCGACTCCACACGATGGCCCGAACAGCCAGGAGGCCACCTCGACCACCTTCACTCCGTCGAGTAGGTCGTACATCAGTTCCCTCCTGGAAGAGCCCGGCGTCCAGTAGTCACTTGGCCGCCAGGCCCCACTGGCGCAATACGTCCTTGGCGACGTTCCCCGCGTTGTGGGAGCCGGAGACACCGCCGTACATGCCGACGTGGGCGATCGCCTCGTGGATCTCGTCGGCGGGGATACCCAGGTTCAGCGCGTTGTTGACATGGATGTGGAGCTGGTCGTTCTCGACCACGACCTGGAGCACTGCCATGGTGATGAAGCTGCGCGTGCGTAGGTCGAGGCCGGCGCGGCCCCAGAGCTCGCCATAGCCGTACTGGGCACCGATCATGGCCAGGTCCCCCTCGACCTCGCCACGCGTGGAGCTGATCTGGGCCAGTGGGCCGGGCAACGGGACGAGCGGCGGGGCGTCGGGGCCGAGACCGACCCGGTTCACGCCGAGCGCGGCGGCCACGCGCGCCATCGCCGCCCGGCGGTCCTGGTGGTCCATCTGGGCCTTCGGTTCGACGGTGGCGCCGTCGCCGGGGGCCAGAATGCCGCGATGCACGAACACGGCGGTGGCGACGTCGGCCGCGTTCTCCACCGCGGGCAGCCCGCAGTAGCAACCGGCCTGGAGAAACGTCTCATGGATCTCGTTCGGGGTGATGCCGAGGTTCAGTGCGATGTTCACGTGACGGTATAGCTGCTTGTACATGCCGCGGGTGGCCTGTAGAGCGGCGAGGGTGATGAAGCTCCGCGTACGCAGATCGAGGCCGGGACGGGCCCAAAACTCGCCATACTCGATCATCTGTACACCAGCGATCTCGGCCTCGATCGGCAGCGTCGATCCGGCCCGGGGTGATGGCGTCCCCGCCCACGGCGGAAGCGGGGGCGCATCCGGCTCGGTGCCCATGCGATCCACCGCGAGCTCCCGAACGATTCGCTCGTAGGCGGCCTCGCGCTCGGCCTGGGTCATCATGTCGAAACCTCCGAAGAAAGCGTCCAACGTCGGGACCAGCCGACGATCTCGGTCAAGCCCCGGTCGGCACGCACTCGACAGCGTGACGGTGGGACATAGAGAATGGTCGTCATGGCAACAGTCTTGCCAATAGTTGTGGCAAGAGTCCTGCCGATAGCCATGCAACAGTCTTGAGTCAGGGGAGGCACGACGTGGGCATGCTCGACGGCAAGGTCGCAGTGATCACGGGCGCTGGGCAGGGCATCGGCAAGGCTTCCGCCGAGGTGTGCGTGAGGGAGGGCGCGAAGGTGCTTGCGGTCGACATCAGCGGAGCCGAGGACGACGTCGCAGCCAAGCTCGGGGACGCGGTGGTCCCGTTCCACGCGGACGTCTCCGTCGAGGGCGACATCGCCGCGATGTTCGGCGCCGCGCGCGACGCGTTCGGCGGGATCGACGGCCTCATGAACGTAGCCGCCGTGCATGGCGGCCGACGAGGTGAGTTCCTGAGCCTGGAAGAGTACGACGCCGTGACGCCGCTGAACCTTCGAGGCCTGGTGCTCAGCATGAAGTACGGCATCGAAGCCATGCTCGAGAGCGGTGGCGGCGCCATCGTCAATGTCTCTTCGGCCGCCTCGCTCGGCGTACAGGAACGGGTGGCGGCCATGTACCAGGCGACGAAGTCCGCCATGAACACCCTGACCAAGGCGGTCGCTGTCGAGTACGGCAAGCAGGGCATCCGCGCGAACGTCATCGCCCCGGGCTTCACGCAAACCGACTTCTACGGGTCCGCAAAACCGGAGATCGTGGACTACATGGCCAGCAAAGCAGCGCTCGGCCGGGGAGGTGAAAGTCGAGAGCAGGCCGAGGTTGCCGCTTTCCTCCTCTCCGAACGAGCGTCCTTCGTGACCGGTGTGGTGATCCCGGTCGACGGTGGGTGGACGGCTCGGCTCGCCTGAGCCTGGCCGGTACGTCATCACCGGGATCGTGACGCGACCTGGGCGGCGTGCTTCATCCCGATGTAGGCGAAGACGAAGCTGGCGGCGATGCTGGCGCCGGCACCCGGATAGGCGTGGCCCATGACCGTCGCCGTGCAGTTGCCCGTGGCATAGAGACCCGCTATGGGCCGCTGCTCGGTGTCCAGCACGCGTGCGAACTCGTCGCTTAGCAGGCCACCACTGGTGCCCACGTCACCGGGGTACAGCGCGACGGCATGGAACGGCGGCTTCTCGACCGGACCGAGTGCTGGGTTCGGCTTGTGCAGAGCGTCGCCCATGTATCGCTCGTATGCACCCTCGCCCCGGTGGAAGTCGGGGTCGACGCCCTGGCGGGCGGAGCCGTTGAACCGATCGACGGTGGCGGACAGCCGGACCGGATCGATGCCGCACTGCCGTGCGAGCTCCTCGATCGTATCCGCTCGCTTCATGTACCCACTCGAGATCCACTCGTCGGGCGTCTTCGGCTGGAACGAGAATAGGTAACGCGAGCGGTTCCGGCCGTCCATGATGAGCCAGCTCGGGACGGCCTTCCCGTCAGTCGACTCATTCCGCGCGTACATCTGGCGGCCCGCCTCCATGTACGACAACGCTTCGTTGAAATAGCGGTCACCGGTCTGGTCAACGATGATTGAGCCAGGCTTGCTCCGCTCGCCGACGTGCGGCGCCGGCCGCCCGTCCGGCATGACCGAGGCCGGAATCCACCAGGCGTCGTCCATCAGATCGGACGCCGCCCCGTACTGGATCGCCGCCTCGATGACCTCACCCGTGTCGCCAGGGCTGGCCACGGTCCACGTGCCGGAGTTGGGCTGCATGGAGTACCGCTGGCGCATCTCGGCGCTTTGGGCGAACCCACCGGAGCTCAGCAACACAGCGTGGTTGGCGCGGATGCGGATGTCGCGGCCGCACCGCTTGGCCACTACGCCAGTGACGCGGCCGTTCTCGACGACGAGGTCGACCAGCGGGGTCTCCGTCCAGATCGACACCTCGTGCTCGATGGCGATCTTCAGTGCCTGAGCCACGAGCGCAGCGCCGTTCGCGAGCCGGGACTCGCCCTTCAACTTCCCCGCGGCCGTCCGCGCCGCCACCTTGGCGGCGGTCGTCACCGCCCTGGGCGAACGCTTGATGGTCTGAAGCGCGGCGGACTCACCGGTGAACACGACGACCCCGAGCGAGGCCGCAATGCCGGGACGCAGCTTCGCAAGCCAGGGGCCAAGCTCGTTGCCGTCGGTGACCGTCGGTTCGATGGACCGGCCGCGCGAGCTATAGCCCACGACGCCACGCATCTCGGCGTAGTAATCGCTGTACCCCTCGCACCTGCGGAAGGACATGCCAAGGTCCTGCAGGAAGCGGATCATGTTGACGCCTTCATTGATGTAGGCGGCGCGGCGCTCCTTCGACGACGCCGGCCTCACCTCGCCGACGACACTGTCGAAGTACGCCATGGCTTCATCGAACGAATCAGGCACGCCTTCGGCCCGCATCAGAGGGTTGTTCGGCAGCCACAGCACACCGCCCGACATCGCCGTCGACCCACCGATGAGCGGCTCCTTCTCGATGACAAGGGTCGCGAGCCCGTGCACCGCCGCGGTAACGGCGCCGCACAACCCCCCACCGGATCCGACGACTACGACATCCGTGGCATACTCCCAATCAGGCACAGGATCTCCTTCCGGTAGGCGACGGCATCAGGAACAATTGTGTTCCCGATGAAGCTGATACCCGCAACCTCGCACGCGACGCGGGGGTGACGATTACGGAGGGCATTTCATCATCGATAGGAAACGCGGGAGCGCCGTCATCCTGATGGTTCCACGCACGTCCAGGGCGACCGGGACTGACAGTGCGTAACCGACCGCTGTCAGGCGCTGATGATGCCGAGCCTCGCGAAGGTGTCGCGCACTCCGTCCTTCCAGCGCAGGGAGCATTTGCCAATGAGCTGCTCTCGGCGAGTGTTGTCGGAGATGGTGCCGTCGAAGTGGAACTCGCCCCGGGCGAACTTCGCTTCGACACCGGTGAGTTCGGCGATGTGCGCGCACATCTCAGGATCAGAGACCGGTTCGTCGCCGGCCCAGTTCACGATCGTCGCCGGGACCGACGCCACCTCGAGCAGCAGATGGGCCTGATCGCCGATGTCCGTACCGCTGATTGGCGAGCATATGTTGTCGAAGTCGATCGGTGCCGGGACGGGCTTGCCCTCCGCGAGCATGCGATAGAAGCGAACGGGCATGCCGCCGTGGCCCGTCCAGCTGAAGCCAGTGTTCATGCGGGCGATGGTCGTCGGCAGATCGAGCATTCGAGCCGTGGCGCGCGCGGTTGCCTCGGACGCGAGCTTGATCACGGGGTAGGCGGGCAGGTAAGGCGCGTATCCGCCGAGCGCGTCCGTCTCGGCGTACGCATGGTGCGGATGATCCTGGTGCTTGCTGTACACGGCGAAACTCGACACGTGGAGGAATGCCTCGGCCTTGCCGCAGTGCTGCATCAGCAAGGCCACGGCCTCGGCGTTGTTCGTGATCGACGTGTCGTAGCCGGGGTCGACGTTGAGCGCGGAATGAACCACGTGCGTGAAGTCGTCGGGCATCGTCGAGAAGTCGCCGGACCCCATGTCCCACATGCACGTCTTGATACCCATGGCCTCGAGCTCCGCCCTACGGGCCGGGTTGCTGAACCGCGCCGCGCACCAGACCTCGTTGTTCTGGGCGAAGTTCTCGGCGATCGGGCCGGCGATCTGTCCCGTCGCTCCGGTCACCAAGATTTTCTTACCCTCCGGCATGATCCACACCTCGGTCTCGATTGCGCCCGGTCCGGTATCACCCCACCAGCGGTAGCTCCCGGCGCTTGGACCGGTATCGATCGCGCACAGACCGAGCCTCCCATGCCCCAGCCCCGGGTCTGCGAGAACCCGTCGGGCGCCGGCGAGCGCTGCCGCTGCTCGTCAATTCGGTTCGTAGCAACGGCAGCGACAGCGCCCGCCAGTTCGCCCGACGAGATGCTCGCTCGGACCTCCGGAGCGAAACCTTTAGGGAGCGGCATCCGTCAAGTTCTCTTGTGTGACCGCCGCCCGGGATCTCGGGTCAGTTCCCGATCGTCGTGTTGCTGAAGGGGGTGTAGCTCTCGGGGAAGCCATCTGCGCCGAGCGTGCCGATGAGCGCACCGCGGACGCACAGCGCCGGGTTCCCCGGCACCGCCTTGCCGTTGCATCGGAACCTCAGGCCGCCGCCAACCGGCAGCCTCGTCTCCTTCATGGACTTGAGGGTGGTGATGATGTTGGCGGGGGTGGCCTCACCCTTCATGCCCACGAGTCCGGCGTTGGCGGCGGCCATGGTCGCGAAGACGCTGATTGCCACCGGCTCGGCGCGGTTGAACGTGCCGGCGTTGTAGTGGTCGGCCACCGCCCGATAGAGCTTCATGTCTGAGTCGTCCTTGATCTCGAAAGGTCCGGTGCTGACCACCTTCATGCCCTTGAGGAAGCTGCCGGGCACCGATTTCCGGGTGGCGTCGGAAATGCACGGGCCGACCGGTGCGACCGTGCCCTTGAACCCGGCAGCCAGGAGGCCGTTGAAGGCGGCGATGCAGAAACTGTCGTACCCCGCCACCTGCACCACCCCGTCCGGGTTGTCACGGACGATCTGAACTGCCTGCGGGGCCATGTCGGGCGTGCCCAACGGGACCCGGACCACGTTGAGCACGACACCCGCATCCTTGTACCGCTCAAGCGTGCTGGGGCTCCCGTAGATTTCCGTGGCGGCAGGGACGTCGAGCACGATCGCGTCGACGCGCTTGGTCTTCCGCTCCTTCGCCGCGGCCGCCGGGAAGTCGATGAATGCCAAGGGGTTGCTGACCATGAACGTCGAGTCGGGATCCTCCATGAGCGTCGGGGTGGCGGATCCGTACAGCACCACCGGGATCTTGGCTTTGTGCAGAATCGGCCAGAACTGCGTCACGTTGGCGGAGCCGCCGAGCACCACGAGCGCAACATTCTCACTGAGGTACGTGTTGGCGCATTCGAGCGCCTTGCCGGGGTCGAAGTCGCTCTCGCAGGTGACCAGCTCGATGGGGTGCCCACCGAAGCCGCCCTTGCGCTCGTTCAGCCATTTCGCCGTGGCCTTGGCGATCGACGGCACGAAGCTGTTGTCGATCCCGGGACTGCGGCCCTCGCCGAACACGCCGACCTTGATGGGCGTGCCGGTGGCGGGGTTCATCGGGCCGAGAATGGCCTCGTCGCTGGTGGCGCCCGGTGGCGCCTCCGTGCCACCGCCGCCGCCGCTCCCACAGCCGGCGGCTAAGAGCAGTGCAACCAGCGCTGCTGCTAACCACATCCGGCGGACCTTGGTTGCTTTCACGGACCGACCTCCTACACTTGGTCAGACAAAGGAACGTCGGGCAGATCTCCTTCGAACGGATCGACGCGGACGCGCGTGTCATGACGCTCGAGATCCGCCAACTGTCGGAGGTGCGCCGGTACTCGGCGTGGTCGCGGCCGTAGCCGAAGAACCCGACCCGGCACGTTATCGTTATTCGTGCCGGACGTACTCACCCGCCCACCCGAGCATCAGGCGCCGAATTCACGCCGCCGAGACCAAGAATGAATGCTGCGACGTGTTCCACGTTGCCTCCGATCGCGCCCGGCTCAGTCGGGGATCGGCGTGTTGCCCACGACTTTGTAGGCCGTGGGCCGGCTGTCCGGCCCGAGGGTGATCATCAGCGTTCCTCGTGAGCACGCCGCCGGCGTGAGCGCGACGGCCTTGCCGTTACAGCGGAACTCGAGGCCACCGCCGGCGAGGAGGGGCATCTGTGGCGCGGACTTCAGCGCCCTCACAATGGACTCACTCGTCACCTCCCCGGAGAAATCCTCGAGCACGAGGGCCAATGCCGTGATTGTGTTGAAGGTGGCGAGCCCGTCGGTCTGCGACAGGTCGACGTGGCCGGATGCGAACTTTTCCGCGACCGCCTTGAACAGCTGAATGCCCTTGTCATCGTCGTCGCCGACCGGCGTCGTCGCCGACATGACGAGGCCCTCGAGCTGCGTGGCCGGGATCGCCTTGCGGACGGCGTCGGTGATGCCCTCGCTGAGAGACGTCACGGGCGTGTCGATGCCCAGCGCGCCGAGCGCTCGCAACACCCCGATGACGAACGCCGAGTTGCCGATGATCGAGATCACACCCGGTTCCTGCCCGAGCTGGGAGATCACGGGTACGAAGTCGGCGGTACCTGGCGGCACCGCGACGAAGCCGAAATCGGTGATCCCCCGCTCGGCGAAGAGGTTCTTCGCGATGGTCTTGTAGAAGGTCACGGCGGCCGGGACGTCGACGACGATCGTCCGCACCTTCGTCACATGGTCCGCCTTGGCGACCGCGGACGGCACCTCGACCTGGATCGCTATGCTCGACACCAGCGAGAACGTCGACGCCGTGTCCGTGAGCGCGCCCGCGTCCGTCGCGCCGTACAACAGCAGCGGCACGCCCGCATCGTGGAGCGGCTGCCACACCGCACCGTCGTTCGCAAGCTGTCCGCCGACGACCACGGTGACGTCCTTCTGGATCATCTGCGTGGCACATTCGCCGGACTTGGCGACGTCACCGCCGGCGTCGCAGATGGTCAGCTCGATCTTGTGCCCGGCAAGTCCGCCCCGGTACTCGTTGAGCCACTTGACCGTCGCCTTGGACATGAGCAGCTCGTTGCTGTGGTCGACCGCCGCACTTCCCGCACCGTCGGTGATGAACCCAATGGAGATCGGCGCCTTGGTCGCGGGCCTGGGGGTACCGAGCAAGCGATCGCCGGCCTCCGCCGTGGTGCCGGTGACGTCGTTCCCGCTGGCGGCGTCGCTGCCGCACCCCGCCACGAGCAATGCGGCCGCCAGGAGCAGCGCGACAGCGGCACATCGCCGGCTCGTGCGGGTGATCGCTGTCCGTCCCGGAGCCATCACGTCACTTCCCCCTTGTGGTCCACGTCATACGGGCGTGGAGCACAAGGATTGGTCCTGTCTCAATATGTGTCAAGTATTATTATGATTTAAAGTTTAGGTGACGTTCCGCCGCCGCGGCGTCACGGAACTCCGCTGCCTGCTCCGTCGTCGGCCCGATCGCCGGCGCCTCCGCGGGCACCACCGGGAGCGCGGTCGCGATCCGCAGCTCCACCGGGTCGCGACCGTGGCCGCTCACGGCGTCCGCATGCGGCGAACCGCATCGAGGAGTCCTCGTCCTGCGTAGAGCGCTTCCCCAGAGGATCCACGCTCGGACGGGTAGCTTGCCTACCCATGCCGTCACCGGGGCATGGGTAGGCGTGGCAGGCTGGCGCCGACCGCAGCGCGTGCCCGAGGACGACGCCGACGCCGCTGCGGGGTGGGTGCGGGCGGCACGAGTCTGTGCGGGTGGACAGCGGCGGTGACAAGCTCACCGACCGCGTGCCGGTCCATCCGCGGCTACCGCCGAACAGGCCGTTTCTGCGCCGGAAAGGGGGGTGGGCTGTGTCCCTGACGCCCCTCCCGTCACGACGGCGACGCGGCCCATCCGGCCCCTTCTGGTTGTTCGGCGTCAGCGGGCGAGCGCGGCCGCGGTGCGGGCGAGGTCGAGCAGGTGGACACCGCCGGCGCCGACGGTGATGCTCGGCACCTTCGCCTCGGGCTCGACTAGGAGCATGTCGTTGGTGGCGAACTCGACGTCGCCGACGGTCATCGAGCCGTCGAGCACCAGCGTCGCCCGCCAGTCGGGGACGGCCACCGCGGGGAGTTCGGCGCCGGCCACCAGCCGGCGGTCGAAGACGATCCCCCGCTCGGGATCGTCGGGCTCGCCCAGGTCGAAGTGGGCATCGCCGTTGAGGCGGCCCTTCGTGAGGCCCGGAGTCCCGTCGATCGGCACGATCTGCCGTTTGCCATTCTCGACCAGGCGCGGTGGGCGTGAGACGAACTCGATCGAGTCGAGGCCCTTGAGGTAACGCAGCGTGGGATGGTCGCGGTACTCCGCGCCGTAGCCGCCAGGCGAGAGGATGTCACGGGCGAAGATCTCGAGCAGCTCGCAGCCCTTCGGCCCGTTGAGCAGCAGCCCATACTCGACCCCGGGTTCGGCGATGAGCACGTCGCCCGGCCCCATCCACCAGTCGCCCATGAGAAGGCTGCCGTCGAGCACGACCACCGCGGTCCAGCAGTCGTGCCAGTGCAGCGGCCAGACCTGATTGGGCGCCATGCGGATGTCGGGGATGAGCATGCGCCACTCGTCGGCCGGGCGGCCGAGGAAGAAGGCCTGGCTCCAGAGGGCGCCACCCGGCTGGTCCGAGTCGCGCACGGCGCCGCCGGGGCCGTCCTTGCCGCCCGGCTCGAGCCGGGAGCGGACCACCCCGGGCGCCACCGGCTCGGCGAGGTTGTTGGTGAACACGATGGGGGGCATCGGCGACTCCTCTTCCTAGGGCAGCTGTGCCGACCAGCCGCCGTCAACGGGGATGACCGCGCCGGTCACGAACGAGGCGCGGTCGGAGGCGAGGAAGGCGGCCACCTCGCCCTGCTCCCGACACTCGCCGGGCCGGCCCAGCGCCGACTTGCGCTTCAGCGCTTCGATCGCGTCGGACTTCACGTCGCGAACCAGCTCCGTGAGGGTGAAGCCAGGGGCGACAACGTTGGCGCGGATACCCTGGCGTCCGTACTCGACAGCGATGGCCTTGGTGAGGGCGTGCACGCCGGCCTTCGCCGCCATATAGGCCGCCGGGGCCATGCTCTCGACGTTGATGCCACCGACCGACGAGAAGTTGACGATCGAACCACCGCCGCCGCGCAGCATGGCCTCGATGCCGTGCTGGCATGCAAGAAGCACCGCGCGGAGGTTCACCGGCATCATGAGGTCGTACTCCTCGGCGCTGAGGTAGGACGACTGACCCCCGCGGCCGCCGATGGTGCCGGCCACGTTCACGAGCGCGTCGACGCGGCCGAACGCCTCCTCGGCGGCCGCGACCATGGCAACGATGTCCTCTTCCTTGGTCAGGTCGGCGTGGCAGGGCACGACCGACCCGCCGAGCGCGGCCGCGGTGTCCTTCTCGGCCCCGCTGATGTCAACCCCCAGCACCTGAGCGCCTTCGCGGACGAACACCTCGGCGGTGGCCTTGCCAATGCCTCGGCCCACCCCCGTGATGATCGTGGTCTTGCCGTCGAGCAGACCCATCAGTTCCCTCTTCCCAAACGTCATCGACAACTCTCGACGCGGGCGCAACGGCGCCGTCAGGCAACGGGCACGTCGCCTTCGACGGTCCGCCTGCGCATGCGACGGGTGCCGACGAAGTCGGCGACGCCCCGGTGCTGCGTGACGCGCTCCTCCCACACGGCGATCACGCCCGGGCGCCACTTCAGGCGCACGTGGAACTCGGGCGTATTCACGTGCTCGTAGAGATGGCGGAGCACCAGCTCGCTCTCGCTGTCACCCATGCCGACGATTCGCTCGGTGTAGTTGGCGTTGACGTAAAGCATCCGGCGACCGGTCACCGGGTCGCGCAGGACGGCCGGATGGACGGCGCCGGCCGGTTTCTTGATGAACGGGAGCCGGAACGTGCTGTGCAGCACCTCGGCGCCGTCGAGCAGCCGCTGGTAGCGCGAGGAGAGCGCCTCCCAAGCGGCGTACATGCTCGACCACATCGTGTCGCCACCAGCCTCGGGCACCTCGACCGCCGTCAGGAGCGCCGCCTGGGGCGGGCGCTCCAGCGCACTGCCATCGGTGTGCCACACATTGGTCCGGTACTCCCCCATGGGTGTGGTCGCGTTGTCCAGCACGCCGGTGCTGTTGTCCTTCTGGAAGGCGTACGCCGCTTCGGGCCTGCCGAACACCTCGCCGAAGGACTGCAACTCGTCAGCCTCAATCGCTCGGCCTAAGTCGAAAAACAGCACGCCGTGTTCGTGCAGCGCGGAGTTCAGCGCGTCGGCGATCGGGGTCTGCGGTTTCACCCCCAGCTCCACACCGTGGACGCGCGCGCCGATATTGCCGCTCACGCGTTCGAAGGCGACGGATCCTGCCAGGCCAGTCACGGTCATAGGAGTCCCCTCTGCATCGATCCCGATGGGTGTATACAACTCTGCGGGCTGCGTGCGCGCCGCGTCAACCGGCGCTCGTGCGTCCGCCGTCGACGACGAGGTTCGTTCCGGTGATGAACGACGCCTCGTCGCTCAGAAGGAACCGAATGGCGCGCCCGACGTCCCACGGATCACCGACGCGCCCGAGCGGCACGAGCTTCGCGGTGTCCCCCACCGTCCCGCCGCTCGAGGCGAGACCTTCGCGGAGCAGCGGCGTGTCGATGGTGCCAGGCGTGGCGACGTTGACCCGGATTCCGTCTTCCGCGAGCCCACGCGCCATGGCGCGAGCGAGGCCGACCAGGCCCGCCTTCGACGTGAGATACGCGGGATCACGCCACGTCGACCCGTCGAAGGTGCTCGCCGACGACGTCACGACGATGGCGGATCCTGGATTCGCGCGCTTCAGGGCCGGGATGAGCAGCCGGATGAGCACCGCTGCGCCGCGGAGATTGACGCCCATGACGCGGTCCCAAGCTCCTGACGCGACCTCATGGGGGCCCTCTGCCCACGCGTTGATGCCGGCGCAGTAGGCCAACGCGCCAACCCCGCCCAGCGCCGCGACACTCGCGGTGGCGGCCACTTCGACGGCCTTGTCATCCACCAGGTCGACAACCTGGACGTCGGTCGAGACACCGAACCGATCGCGGCACTCGCTTGCCGTTTCGTGCGCAGCGTCGCCCTGGATGTCCCACACCGCGACGGGCCGACCGTGCTCCGCCAACGCCAGACAGGTTCCCCGCCCGATACCGGTGGCGCCGCCGGCTACGATCACCGGGGTCTTCGGGCCCAACAGCTCCATGCGTCGCTCCTCGCGAGGCCGCGGTCAGTGCCGCTGGTAGAGGACCTGCGGCGTGATACCGGGCAGGTCCGTACTCGAGACGAGCGTCAGCCCGCCGTCGACGACGAGCGTCTGGCCGGTCACCCAGCCCAGCGCGAACAGGGCAAGCACGGCCTCGGCGATGTCCTCCACGCCCTGGCGCTGGAGCGCCTCGGTGACGGCGGCGCCCATCCCTGACGCTCCTCCCGCCACGAGCGCCGTGGTCCCTGTGAGCTCGAGCACGTTCCCTCCTTCAACGCAGCCGGCAGCGAAGCCGGCTGCGTTGTATACAATTAGTCGAGGGTCAGCCGACAACCGAGTCGCGCGTGGTTCAAGGGGTCACGGGTGGGGCTGCTGCACTGTTGTCCTGAGGACCAATGGCCGCTGGTACGACGGATCGGTGGTGTCGCGGCGGCTGGGCGCGTCGGCACGCCCACTCATGTCGACGGCAGGCGGTTCGGTGATCGAATCCACGATGGTGAGGCGCGCCGCGATGCGCCACTCGCCGCCGCGGCGCTCGAACCGATCGACGTACCGCCCGCTGACGGAGATCACGGCACCAGAGAGATCCCGGCGTATGACCAGGTAGTACGTCTCGCCATGGGCAGTGTCGCCGTCCAGCTCGACGTTGTGCGTCGTGATGTGGTTCTGGGTGGTGACGACCCTGGCCAGGTTGCCGAACACCCAGCCGGCGAGATCGCGTCCCAGGCCAACGAACCCTCCGTGATCGTCGATGGCGTCGGCGTGGTAGCAGGAGGCGACCAGCTCAGCGTCGCCGCGGTCGATTCCCCTGGCGTAGCGGTGCACGCAATGAGCGATGGCCTGCCGATCGAGCAGCTGCTGAAGCGCGTCGCCACTCATGAACGCTCGCCCGACGCGCGATCAGGATGCCTCCGAGCTGGTCCGACCGAGGCCCGGTGCAGCAGGTCGGCCGACTCGATCGGGTGCGTGATCATGGCGTCGTGCGGACCGGCGACGGTCACGACCTGCACCGACGGGTTCACGGCAGCAGCCGCTCGAGCGCGCTCGTGCGAGAGCTTCATGCCAGGATCCGTGTGCGGTGAGGCGGTGCAGATCACGGCGAGCACCGGCACGTCGAGAGGTCCACTCAGCCGGACCGGCTGCGTGAGCGTGGCCGGCGGCTGCGGTGTCAGCCTCGCCGCGACCCACGCAAGGTCGTCCGGATCAGTGATGCCCATCATCTGTGCCGTCAGCGTCCCGGCCGCGAGCAGCGGTGCCGACTTCTCGTCGGCGACGTTGGCGAGCACGCCGGCCGTCGCCTCCTCGCCACCGATCAGGAAGCCAACTGTCTCGCCGTCCTCCGGCCACAGCGCGTCGAAGTACACGAGGCGGCCGACCCGGTCCCGGGCGCGGTCGGCCACGCCGGTGATCACGGCGCCGGCGTAGCTGTGGCCGACGAGGTTGACGTCGTGGAGATCCTCCCACTCGAGCACGCCGATCACGTCGGCGATGTGGGTCTCGAGATCGATGTCGGGCCGGAGGAGGTGCGCTCGCTCGCCCAGCCCGGTGAGGGTGGGCGTGTACACCTCATGGCCGAGTTTGCGCAGGCGGTCGGCCATTCGCTTCCAGCACCAGCCGCCGTGGAAGCCCCCGTGCACGAACAAGAACGTTGCCATCGTTCCCCTTAAGTCGGACCTGGCCAATGGCTGTCCCCCGCGGCTGTCTCGACGCGCCAGGTCCGTGGAGCGCCGGTTCCGGGTAGGTGCTCCACGGCCGAGCGCACGGCGAGTCGGTCGTACTAAGGTCGCCGCGGCCGCGGGGCAGGGGCCGTCATCCCGTCGACTTGGTCTCGGCTAGCTCGTGGGTGAAGTGGGCGAGCGAGCGGCCACGACCCTCCTTCACGCCGTGCGACACGGTCGAGATGTCGTGGCCCTCGGCCTCCTTGCGGAGCGCGCCCACAGTGCACCGTTCGCGGGGCCGGATCGAGTACGGGTCGAACGCGAACAGCCGCATGGTGTTCTCGTGGGTGACCTTGTTGATCTGGGCGTCGGTGAGGTTGCGCATGGCGTCAGCCACGAGCTCGGGAGACTCGGGCCACGTGCTGTCCGAGTGCGGGTAGTCGCACTCCCAGGTCACCATGTCCTCGTTGAGGCGGTCGATGTTGTTGGCACCAAAGTCGTCGACCACGAAGCATGTGATCACGTGCTCGAGGAAGATCTCGCTCGGGAGCCTGCCCCCGAGGTTCGGGCGCGTCCACGCATGGTGACGTTTGTAGACGTAGTCGGCGCGCTCGAGGAAGTAAGGGATCCAGCCGATGCCACCCTCCGCCAGAGCGATCTTCAAGTTCTTGAACTTCTGGAAGATCGGTGACCACACGAGGTCCGCGGCGGTGGGGTAGAGCTTGATCGCCGAGCAGGTGATCTCGACGTTGATCGGCGCGTCCGGGGAGGTGACGACGTCGATCTTCCCCGAGCCGATGTGCATCGTGACGACGGTCTCGGTGTCCTGGCAGGCGGCCCAGAACGGGTCCCAGTGATCGGTGTGCAGGGAGGGGAGGCCCAGGCCGTAGGGGTTCATCGAGAACGAGACGGCGTGCGACCCCTTGGCCGCCGTACGGTGGATCTCTTCGGCCATGAGGTGGGGGTCCCACACCGGGGGGATGGTGAGGGGAATGAACCGGTCGGGGTAGGAGCCGACCCAGTAGTCGAGGTGCCAGTCGTTGTATGCCCGGACCACCGCGAGCGCCAGTTCCGGGTCCTGGTCAGCACGGCTCCCGAAGAACTGCCCGCAGAAGCGGGGCATGGTCGGAAAGCACAGCGAGGCGAGCACGCCGTTGGCGCTCATGTCCTTGACCCGCTCGTGCACGTCGTAACAGCCACGGCGGATCTCGGCGAAGGTCGCCGGCTCGAGCCCGTACTCCTCCGGCGGTCGTCCGGCGACCGCGTTCAGGCCGGCGTTGCGGGCTTCGCCCTTGCCGAAGATCCACTTTTCGCTGGTCTCGTCCGACACCACGCGAGGTGCCCGGTCGGCGAACTTCTTCGGGATGAAGTCGTCGAACAGGTTCGGCGGCTCGACGGTGTGGTCGTCGACGCTCATCAGGATCATGTCGTTCATCCGCATTGGTCGTCCCCTCTCAGGAGCCAGTTGATGAGTGTATACACGACTGGTGGTGATGTATACACCCGTTGGTAGGGTGGGGATCTCGATGGCGAAGGAGGCGATGCCGTGACGCCGCGACAAGCCGACGGTGGCGGCGCCGTGCGAGTCGCCGAGCTGCTGGACGCCGCTCGCGCGGCCACCAGCCTCGATTACTTCGGCGAGGACTCGTTCCGCGAGGGCCTCGAGATTCTGGTCGACGCCCTCGACGTCGAGGCCGACCTCAACGAGCGGGGGCGCCAGACGGCTGAACGCATGATCGTCGGCTCGCTGACCATGCGCCTGCGCATCGAGGAGTGCTACCGCGAGCATCCGGAGATCGACGACCAAGAGGTGCCGGCGCCGGTGTTCCAACTCGGCCTGCCGCGCACGGGGACGACTGCCCTCGCGCACCTTCTCGCCCAGGACCCGGCGATCCGCTTCCTGCGCTGGTGGGAGTCGAGTGCTCCGGCGCCGCCGCCCGACCCGGCGCGGACCGGCGACCCGCGCATCGCCCAGGCCGAGGCGTTCTTCGCTCGGCAGGACGAGATGCTGCCGAAGATGCGGGCGATGCTCCCGCTGTCGGCCGAGGGCCCGGCCGAGTGCCTGCCCCTCCTCGGCCTAGGTTTCACGTCGCAGCTCTTCGACGGTGGCCACAAGGTGCCGAGCTACAGCCGCTGGCTGCTTCAGGCCGACCTGGAGCCCGCGTACCGCTACCACAAGCGCGTCCTCAAGCTCCTCCAGTGGAGGACGCCGCCGAACCGGTGGCGGCTGCGCACTCCTGGCCACATGGTGGGGATCGAGGCGCTAGACAAGGTGTATCCCGACGCCCAGTTCGTGATGACCCACCGGGACGTATCGAGCGTGGTCCCGTCCCTCGCGGACCTACACACCACGCTCGCCGCCGGCCACACAGACCACCCGGACCCGAGGTACTTTGGCGTCATCTCCACGGAGGTGTGGGCAACGGCGCTCGAGCGGACGATCGCCTTCCGGGACAACGGCCGCGAGAACCGGTTCCACGACCTCGGATTCCGGGAGCTCCAGCGGGACCCCGTGGGTGCGGTGCGCGAACTGTACACCTCGCTCGGCGAGCCCCTCGCGCCCGCCGTCGAGGAGCGCATGGCGCGATGGTGGACCGAGAACCCTCGCGACCGCTACGGCAACCACACCTACACGGCTGAGGACTTCGGGCTCAGCGTCGGCGGGCTACGGGAGCGCTTCGCCTTCTACGCCGACCGCTTCGACGTTCCGCTCGACCGCTGACGGGTCGAGTTACCCACGGTGGCGGGCCGAGGTGTTGCGCGTCCAGTAGCGCGGGACGTCGAGGAAGGTCAGAAGGCCAGCCGGCGCAGCGCAGACGGCAGGGATCGCGTTGACGCGGGCTCGAGGAAAGGGACGAGGTCGGCGACCGCTTCGTCTTCTCGGCCGATGGCGTCGCCGAAATACGTGAGGCAGTCGGCCCCGAGCTCGAGCAGTTCGTCCCAGCTTCCGGTCGCCCTGACCCCCGCGGGAGCGGCCCCGACGAGCTCGCCGGAGTCCTGTCCTACCTTGCTCGGCGTGCTCACGAAGTGCCCGACGAGTTCGAGGTCGGGAGTATCCAGGATCGCTCGCAGCGCAAGCGCCCCGACGTTCCCGGTGCCGCAGTGCACGACTCGATACCTCACGCTCCACCTCGCCTCACGCCTTGGTTTGAGCCTTGTATACCCTAATGAAGCACTTGGAGGGACCGTTGCTGTCAGGTGAGAAGATCCTCGTCACCGGGGTCACGGGGAGCGTGGCTGGGCCCCTAGCACGCTTCCTCGCCAATGAGAACGAAGTATGGGGACTCGCTCGCTTCCGCGACAGCGAGCGGCGCGAGCACCTCGAACAGGCGGGCATCATGACCTGCGCCGGCGACGTCTCTTCGGGTGGCTTCGAGGGCGTGCCGGACGACTTCACCTATGTGCTCCATCTTGCCTGGGCGCGCGGCGACTTCTCCCGGCTGCACGACGTGTTACGCGTCAACGTGGAAGGCACCGGTCTTCTGTTGCAGCACTGCCGCAAGGCAAAGGCCGCCTTGGTGATGTCGAGCACGGCGGTGTATTCCACCAATTCCGATCCGTGGCACGCCTTTACCGAGGACGATCCGGTGGGTAATGGGGCAGCGGGCCACACCGCGTCGACCAGTCCTGCGTCGAAGCTCGGCCAGGAGTCGGTGGCCCGGTTCTGCGCGCTCGCGTTCGAACTGCCCGTTGTCATTGCCCGGCTCAACACGTTCACCGGCATCCCGCGGTCGCTGCCCGGCCTCTACGTCGCGAGCGTCCTCGGTGATCGGCCCGTCGTCCTGCCCGGTGATCCGTTCCCCCACTCGCCGATCGACGTCGAGGACATGAAGGCCCAGCTCGAGCCGCTCCTCGACGCCGCGTCGACACCGGCGCTGACCGTCAACTGGTGCGGGGACGACGTGATCACGGCCAGGGAGTGGATCGCGCTTGCGGCGGAGTGGGCGGGCACGGACCCGCGGGTCACCGTGGAGGAGACCCAGGGGGGCGTGACCGGGAACGTCTCGGATGCGGCCCGCCGGCAGGCGATCACCGGACCCTGCACGCGCTCGGCGGCCGACTCGTATCGAACCCTCTACGAATCGATGATGAGGTCGGCACACTGAGCGAAACTCGGCGGCCAGCGAGCGCCAGGAGTTTCTGGGGCCGCCGAGGTTGTAGAAGCGGATCGCACCTTCGGCCAGGACGCGGCGCTCCGTATCCTCGGACATTTCCAATGAACGAACGCGCCCAGGAGCGCCGGGGAACCTTCTTGACCGGAAAATGGAGTTACTGACTCAGGCGCCGATAGGTGCGCCGGGCACCATATAAGCGACGATCTTCGTCTCGGTATATTCCTCGATGCCTTCGACACCCCAAGCGCGGCCGAGGCCGCTCGACTTGTAACCGCCGAAGGGAATGTCCCCATCGACGTAGCGGCCGCCATTGATGCCGACTGTACCGCTGCGGAACCGAGCGGCGAGCTTGATCGCGCGCTCGATATTTCCGGACGATACCTCACCCGAAAGCCCGTATTCGCTGTCATTGGCGATGCGCACAGCGTCATCCTCATCCTCGTAAGGTATGACGACAAGGACAGGTCCGAAGATCTCCTCTCGCGCGATAGTCATGTCGTTGGTCACATCGGCAAAGCATGTGGGCTCGATGAAGAAACCCCGCTTCGCCGCACTGATCCGTCCGCCGGCGATCAGCGTCGCGCCCTCCTGTATGCCGATATCGATATGCGCCTTGATGCGTTCCATCTGCCGCCGCGAGATGACCGGGCCCATGAGATCCTGGGGGTCTTCGTAATGGCCCCATTTGCCGTCATAGGCCGCATAGGTCGATTTCAGGACTTCGATCGCTTCGGCATAGCGGTTCCTGGGCACAAGCAAACGCGTGCGTGTCGTACAGCCCTGGCCCGAATGGCCCACAAGGACGGACGAAGCCACCTCGTGTGTGAAATCCTCCGCGTCGTCAAGGATGATCTTAGCGGACTTCCCGCCGAGTTCGAGAAGCACACGCTTCAGCGTCGATGCCCCCTTTTCCATGATCCGCTTTCCGACCGCCGAAGAGCCGGTGAAGGTGATGAGATCGACGCGGGGATCAATGACCAGCAGTTCGCCCAAGGCAGGATCGCTGCCAGTCACGACGTTCAACACGCCAGCCGGAAAGCCCGCCTCGATGGCCATCTCGCCCCAGATCGCCCCGAGAGCAGGCGTGTCGGGGGCGGGCTTCAGCACGACCGTGCAGCCCGCCAGCAAGGCCGAAACGGTCTTTTCGATGTTGACGTAGAAGGGGACGTTGAACGGCGTGATTGCACCAACCACACCTGCCGCCTCGCGCACCTTGATGCGGTGGCTGATGCGTCCTTCCGGGCCACGCTTGCCGCGATCTTCCATCCAGTTCACCTTGGCGAACGCGTCGATGAGGTCCTTGTAGCCCGCAAGTGCCTGGAGGGTCTGGATATATTTGGCCATGAAGATGGTCGATCCAGCTTCGTCGCGGGCAAGCTGAATCAAGCGGTCCGTATTTGCGCAGAACAGATCGTAGAGTTTCGTCACCAGTTCCAGGCGCTTGGCATGATCGGTTGACCAATCGGTGGTGTCAAAGGCCCGGCGGGCAGCCGAGATGGCATCGCTGACATCCTCGGCAGATGCATCGGCGGCCTTGCCTACGATCTCTCCGGTCCAAGGGCTAATATTGTCATAGGTACGGCCCCCGGCGGCGCCTCGCAGTTCACCATCGATATAGAGACTCGTTTCGCCAGTGGTGAGCTTCGGCTCGGCAACCGTCGCCATATTCTCGTCCTTTCCCAACAGATCTGCGGCGTTGTCTCCAGCCTCCCACACTCCGAAACAGGGAGACTGGCTCTGATCCCAACAAGGCGCCCGGCACCGCCCGCGGCGCTTCGGCGGACCGATGTCCGAACCGATGGCGGGTCATCAGATACCACCTTGTTTGTGATACCAACCCGGGCAGCAGTGTATACAACTTTGGCGGTGTACACAACCAACAGCCGAGAAGGAGCTGGTGGGGCCGTCGCGACCTAGCCAGGCGGCGTTGACGAACGTCATCCCGAGGATCGCGAGGGTGATCTGGAGTCCGTCCGACGGCGGCACGTTCGGCTTCGTCGTTGAACGCCATCTGGTGCTCGAGCGTGAACCCTTGGCGCCCGTGGCGCTCGTCCCAGGTGATACCGGCGAACCCCGCCTCGCGCCGCAGTCGTTGGAACGCACGCGCCTCGACCCAGTACTCGGGCTCCTGCTGCGTATGAGTGAGCGCTCGCGGCGCGTGTTCGGCGAGCCAAACCCGGCCCGGTGCCGGAAATGATCGAGATCGACGTCCGTTGGATCCACCGGCATCAGCTCGCGACCCCCACCACATCGCACAACCGGTCGGCGTGCCACGCCGGCGGGCCGTACAGCATCCGGTTCGACTGCACCCGCCTGAGGAAGAGGTGCGAGTCGTCCTCCCATGTCATCGCGATGCCGCCGTGTACCTGCATGCACGCCTCGACGACGTGCGGGCACCGAGTCCCGACGAACACCTTCGCCACGTGTACCACGCGCACCACATCGGCGGCGTCGGTCGCCACTGCCCGCACCGCTGCCCACGTGGCAGCCTGCGCTGCCTCCAGGAACGTCACCGCCTCGGCGAGGCGATGCTTCACGGCCTGGAACGAACCGATCGGCCGCCCGAAGGCGATCCGCTCCTTGGCGTACGCCGCGGTCTTGTCGAGCATGCGTGCCGTCGCCCCGACCGACTCCGCGCACTGCAGCGCGATCGCCAGGCGCGACTGGCGGGCGACATCCACGGCCGCGTCGCGTCGCTGGCCCAGCACGGCGCCGGCGCTCACCTCGACGTCGGCGAACCGGATGTCGGCGAGGCGGCGCCCGAGGTCCATCGTCTCCAGCGGTGTGACGATGACGCCCGGGGCGTCGGTCGGCACGAGGAGCTGGATCGTGCCGCCGTCGTCGCGCCGGCACGTCACCAGCAGGTGGGTGGCGTTCTGGCCATCCTGCACCCACCGCTTCGTGCCGGAGATGACGTAGCCGTCCCCGCGCGAGGTCGCGACGGTGCGCACGTCGCGCTCGTCCCAGCATCCCGGCCCGTCCGCGACGGCCCACGTCGCCACGGCGGTTCCGTCGACGAGCGACGGCAGCAGCGCCTCCCGCTGCGCCTCCGACCCGACACGGGTGACGGCATCGGCCACCACATTGACGGCGAGGAATGGCCCAGGGTGCAACATCCGGCCCAGCTCCTCGGCCACGATCGCCGCCGCGACCACGCCGTCACCGCTCATGCCGGCGCCCCCGTGCACCTCCGGCACGAGCATGCCGAGCCACCCGAGCGACGCCGCTTCCTCCCACAGCTTCGGGTCGAAACCCGACGCGGTGGACGCCACCTCCCGCACCCGCGGCAATGGCGAGCGGGACTCGAGAAACGCCCTCGTCGCGTCCCTGAGCATGCGCTCTTCCTGCGTCACCTCGACGTCCACCGCACTCCCCTCGCACCGTGGATCGGTACCATATATTACAATGATCTATTATTATCAGCATCTGGCGCGGTGGTCGACCGATCGGGGCGCGACGGTGGAGGTCTCATGACGCAAGTGCTGGCGACTGACCAGGACATCGACACCTCGAAGGTTCCATTCGCGATCACCGATCGCGCGTTCATCCCACGTGAGCGCTACTACGACAAGGCGTTCTTCGACCTGGAGAACGAGAAGCTCTGGCCGCACGCCTGGCAGATGGCCTGTCGGCTCGAGGAGATCCCCGGCGTCGGCGACTATGCCGAGTACTCGGTGGGCCCCTACTCGGTGGTCGTCGTGCGCACCAGCCCGACCGAGATCAAGGCATACCAGAACGCGTGCAGGCATCGGGCCACGCAGCTCGCGGTGGGCTGCGGCAGCTTCCGTGGCGGCCAGATCGTCTGCCCCTTTCACGGGTGGCGCTGGAACCTCGACGGCACACCGTCGTTGCCGCTCTACGGCCGACAGGGCTTCGAGGAGCGCGTTCTCGATCCCGACGACCTCGCGCTGATCGAGTGCCAGGCCGACACCTGGGGTGGCTGCGTGTGGATCAACATGGACCGCAACGCCCCGCCGCTGCTGGAAGCCCTTGACCCGATGCCGAGCCTGCTCGACCCGCTCGGCGTCGCCGACATGCGGGTGCACTGGTGGAAGGCCGTACGCCTGAATGCCAACTGGAAGATGGCCCAGGAGGCGTTCCTGGAGGCCTGGCACGTCATGCGAACCCACCCGCAGCTGACCCTGGGCGCCAACGACGGCTACTCGTCCGACAAGGTCGCCTACTACTCACACCCAAACGGCCACATGCACCTGCAGGGCAGGTCCGGCGGTTCGGACGTGGCCGCGCAGGGGGGCATCTCGACCGGCCTCGGGGAGCGGGAGGCGGTGATCGAGTCGCTGCGCCTGCTCTGCGAGGGGCTCAACGCCATGTGCCTCGACAAGGACATGCACGTCCTGGAGAGCCTTCGCACCATTGACTACGAACCCGGCCAGTTCTCGATAAAGATGATCGAGGCGCTCTACAAGTGGAACGTCGCGGCCGGCACGCCGTTCCCACCGCCCTCCGAGGCGTGGACGCGCTGGGGCGGCGTGCACTTCATGTTCCCCAACTACTTCATGCTGCCCCAGTTCGGGAACGCGCTCGTCTACCGCAGCCGGCCCGACAGCACCGACCCCGAGCACTGCTTCTTCGAGCTCTTCTCGGTCACCGGCTACCCGAAGGGCGAGGAGCCTGGAAAGCCGACCTTCGGCGGCGTGCACGCCGCCGACTCCGAGGCCTGGCCCCTCATCCCCCGCCAGGACTTCAGCAACATCGAGCGGCAGCAGCGGGGCCTGCGCACACCCGGCTTCAACGCGCTCCGGCTCGCGAGCGAGTACGAGGACGGCATCGCCAACATGCACGCCCACCTCGACACCCACCTCGCCCGCTGACCGTCGGACCGGCGGTATCTCGCCGCCGGTCCGCACCATCGGCGGGCTCAGTGACTAGCGGGTCTCCACCCGTCGTCCAGCGGTGTGGCACCCTCGATCATCGGCGAATCTGGGATCTGTCCCACGGTGAGCATCGCGCGCGCCGGCGCCGACTGCCGGTCGACGAGCTCGATCACGGTGCCGTCCGCCATCTCGTGGTATACCCAGCTCGCCGGGAAGACGTCCTCGTGGAAGCCACCGCGCGCGAACGGGATACCGAGAGCCGCCAGCGCGTCCGAGGCCGCCTGCAGGTCGTCGACGTAGTAGCCCAGGTGGTGCAGGCCCGTGCCGGCCGGCGCGACGAGGTGAGTTCCCGGCACCGCCTCCAACAGCTCGATCTGCGGCGACACCTCGCGCGAAACGGCGATCCGCATCGGCGGCACCGTGTCGCCGTCGGCGTCGCGCGTCGGGAGCACGCCGTCGACGACGACGGCGAACGTGTAGCCGAACGCCTTGTGGAACTGCTCGATTGACGTCTCGATGTCGGGAACGATCAAGCCGATTTCGAAGAGATCGCCAGGTACGATCATCGCTACTCGCCTCTCTCCGCCGGTCAGCGAGCCGCGGTGCGGCCCTGGCCTGGCTCGGCCGCTCCGACGAGGGCAACCTTGCTGCCGAAGACGTTCTCGCCCTCGCCCATCTTGTGGTGCGCCTCGCCGAGTTGCTCGAACCGGATGGTGTCGCCAAGGCAGGGGTCGATGGCACCGGCCCGTACCAAGTCGTTGTACGCGTAGGCCTGCTGGTCGTTGGTGCCGTGCGAGCCCTGGAGCCGCTTCTGCCGCGTCCACAGGAAGCGGAGGTCGACGACCGGGGAGTAGCCCGTGGTGCCGGCGCAGATCACGACCATGCCACCGGGCTCGCACACGAAGATGCTCGTGGCCATCGTGGACTCGCCCGGGTGTTCGTACACGATGGTCGGGTTGCGGCGTTCACCGAGCACGTCCCAGAACGTCTTCCCGAACTTGCGAACGCCGGTCGTCCACTTCTTCTGGCCCTCGGCGTCCTCCCAGTGCGGCTCGACGCCCCAGTGGTCGAACTCCGTGCGGTTGAGGTAGCCGACCGCGCCGAGCTTGCGGCAGTACTCGCCCCGCTCAGCGTCGGACACCACCGCAACTGCCCGGGCGCCGGCGTGCTTGACGAGCTGGATCGCCTGCCCACCGAGTCCACCAGAGCCGCCCCAGACGAGTACCACGTCGTCTTCGGTCAGCGTGTTGCTGGCGAACCCGTAGAGCATCCGGTATGCAGTGGTGCCGACGAGGCTCGGCGCCGCCGCCTCCTCCCAGCTCAGATGCTGCGCCTTGGGCATGACTTGATGGGCCTGGACAAGCGCGAACTGGGCGAACGAGCCGAAGTTGGTGTCGTATCCCCAGATCTTGGCCGACGGTGCCAGCATCGGATCCTTACCCGCCTTCACCCACGGGTCGTTCAGATCCCACGACCCGGGATGCGTCACCACATGGTCGCCGACCGCGATGTCCTCGACACCCTCGCCGACCGCGTACACGATGCCCGATGCGTCACTTCCACCGATGTGGAAGTCATACGGCTCGCCCGCCTTCTGGCGCAGTGCGATCACGTTGATGGGCACGCCCCTCGCCGCCCACACGTTGTTGAAGTTCACGCCCGCAGCCATGACACCGATGAGCACTTCGCCCGGCCCAGGGCGCGGCACCGGCACCTCTTCGATCTGGAACGCGGAACGGGGATCGCCGAGGCGCTCCGTTCGAATCAGCTGAGCGAGCATCCGCTCGGGCACCTCGCCGACCGGCGGCAACGAACCGATGGGAACGACGTCGGACATGGTTCCTCCTCGAGGGACGGATCGGGGCAGTCAGCCCTCGGCGGCCAACAGCTCGATGGCCAGGGCACGCACAGCGGGAAGGTTGAACTTCTCGCTGCTCGTCCGCGGCAGGTCGTCGACGGATGAGAAGAACAGGATCCGGCGCGGGATCTTGAAGCTGGAGAGCGACCCGCGCAGGCATTGGCGGACGTCATCCTCGGTGAGCGTTGCGCCAGCATGCGTCACAACGCAGGCCACGACGATCTCACCGGCGATCGCATCGGGCACGCCGGCCACGACGGCTCGAGCGATGTCGGGGTGGCCGAGCAGGACTCCCTCGACCTCGAGCGGCGCCACGTTGGCCCCGCTCGTCTTGATCATGTTGCTCAGCCTCCCCGTGTAGTGGAGGAGACCGTCCTCGTCGAACCAGCCGAGGTCGCTCGTGTGGAAGAATCCCTCGGCGTCGAAGAGGTCCTCCGGCGGGACCTTGACGTAGCCCCGCATAAGGCTGGGGCCCTTGAGGATGATCTCGCCCTCCTCGCCGACGCCATGCGTCTCGCCCGTCTCGGGGTCGATGACCCGGATGCTCGACCCCGCGGTCAGCCGTCCGTAGGTGTGTCGCTGCACGATCGGCGCGTCGTAGGGGATAGCGGTGATGCTCGTGAATGTCTCGCTGCTGCCGTAGCTGGCCTGGTTGGCCGGGCGCGGCGCGCCACCGGGCGCCGGCTCGCCGGTGATCCGGTGCACGTCTCGCCGTATCGACGAGATGTCCCGCGGTAACCGCTGGTAGGCCGCCTGCAATTGCACATCGTGCGCCCCCACGATCTGCGCGACCGTGACACGCTCCTCCTCGATCAGCCGAAGGGCGTCGTCGGCATCGAAATACGGCGGGAGCACGAGGCACGCGCCGGATCCGAGCGTTCCCCCGAGCACGGCCGCGAACCCGGCGGTCCAGAACAAGGGCAGCCCGCAGTACACGCGGTCGTCGGTCGTGTACTGCTCCCGGTGCGCGTGCCGCCAGCACTGGAGCATCGGCCCTCGGTGCCGGTGCAGCACGCCCTTCGGGAACGACGTCGTCCCCGAGGAGTAGATGATGACGCCGTCCTCGATCGGCCTCGTCTCGGCGATGATCCCGTCGAGCACCGAGTCGGGTACGTCGGCACCCGCCGCCACGAACGTGTCCCACCCCTGCAACGCCCCGGTCGGCTCCCCGTCGAGACGCACAACGCGGCGGAGGAACGGGTAGTCCGCCGAGCGAATACCCCCGGGCGCCGCGGTGCGGGCCTCCGGGCACAGCTCGAGGATGTCGTCGACGAACCGGTGCCGGAGGAACTCTGTCTGTGCGATGACGACCGACACGTCGGAGTGGCGGAGCAGATGATCGAGCTCGCGCTGCTCGACGAAGGTGTTGAACGGGACCGCCACGCCTCCGGCCATCGCCGCGCCCCACACCGCGGCGATCCACTCCGGCCGATTCGCCATCAGCACGCCGACGCGAGTCGCGCGGTCGACACCGACGGCCACGAGCGCCTTTGCCACCTCCCGTGCCCGCTCGCGCAGCTCTCCATAGGTCCACTCGACGCGACGACCACCCGACGGTGAGGACACGAGCGCGGGTCGTTCGCCGAACCTCGCGACGAGCTCGTCGAGGAACCCCCCGAAGGTGAGCGCCCCGATCCCGGGCTCGGTGGCCGGATCGGGACCGGTGAAGGTGATGACGCCGCTCGAGGTCATGCCGGCGGCAGTTGCACGTCGACGAACGCCTTGGCCAGCAGCACGTCGTCCTGGTTCGTCATCGTGATCCCCACCTTGGCGAGGTGCACGCCGAGCGCCGGCTCCCACCGGTGCTCCTGCACCACACCGTGGACGATCGCCAGGTCACCCTCGAAGGTCGGGTACCGGTAGTCCACCTTCGCGTGGCGGATGAACCCGCTGTCACCTGCCCAGTAGGCGACGTAGTCGAGGACCCACGCCCCGATCGAGCTGCCGTAGCCGTAGGCGCGTGGGAGCCCGACCAGTTTCGCCTTCCCCACGTTGGTGTGACCACTCGCCGGACCACGATCGAGGCCGATCGTCATCGAAGGGTCCGAACCGTCACCCTCGGCACCGAGCAGGTCCGGGAGGAACCCGGCGTCGTTGCCGTAGTAGTGGCCCTCTATGTAGTGGCTGCCCCACACTGTGAACATGAACGTGCGGTACTCCGTGACGAACTGCGCCGAGGTGTGCGGGCCGATCGGGCGGACGGGCAGCATGTCGCCGACCTCCACCTGGCTCGGCCCCTCGCCCCCCATGCCCGACCGCGCCCACTCGACTTGCTGCCGCTCGAGCTCCTGCAGCTGGGCGTCGGTCCACGTGGGCGCGTCCGCCGCGTCCCGGTCGTAGTAGCCGCGCTTGCGCGCCAGTTCCGGCAGGTAACGCACCATGGTCGACCGCTGCTTCGCGATCGCCTCCTTGCGCTGGTTGAGGTAGGTCGTGTCGCCCCGCGAGAACATCGTCGGCCCGGCGAACTTGGTCTCGGCGATCGAGTAGCCGTCGAACCGGCGCCTCACGCGGACGAGGTCGCCGGGGCGAATGTGCGGGCCGTAGAACCAGAACTCGTCGCCACCGAAGATGACGTGCGAGTTCGGGATCCTGCCGACGACCGCCGGCACCGCACCGTGGCCGACATCGCAGCACACCGTGAAGGATTGCGGCGCGACGATCTCGCCGAACGGCGACCGTGCCGCCGCCTCTTCGTCGAAGTGCCGCGCGTTCGGGTAGTTCATCGCCTGCACCCAGCGGCGCACGTCGATGAGCGCGATCGGCTCCTTCAGCTGGCCACCCCCGACCTCCTCGCCGATGTGCTTGTCGACGTCGCTGGTGTCGAGCGCCTCCTCGGCGGTGGTCATCTCCCAGTCCTCTCGTGTGCTGCTGCGACGAACCAACCGAAATACTAGTATATATTACAAGTATTGCAACACCCCGACAGCGCGCGCCCGTCGCACGCGATCGCCGGTCGGCCGAGGGTCGTTCGCCATGACATCAAACCCTTGTAATCTTCATGTCCATGGAGCCCGAGGAGACGTCGAAGCAGCGTCGAGTCGGCGACGGCCAGGTCCACCTCCCGCGGCTCGCAGACGTCGTGGCCGATCGCATCCGGGAACTCGTGCTCGAAGGCGAGCTCAAGGACGGCGAGCGGCTACCTCCGCTCGACGCGCTCCTAGACCAGTTCCGCGTGAGTGGCCCCTCGATGCGAGAGGCGCTCCGCGTCCTCGAAGCCGAAGGCCTCATCGAGGTCCAACGTGGCAGCATCGGCGGTGCCGTAGTGCACCGCCCCAACGCCCGGATGGCCGCATACACCATCGCCCTGGTGCTGCGCAGCGGGGGCACCAGCAAGGGCGACGTGGCCGAGGCGCTCGCCATGCTCGAGCGCTTGTGCGGCATGGCGTGCGCCCGACGCTCGGATCGCGAGTCGACCGTCGTCCGCGAGCTACGGGCCATCAACGCCAAAGCGCGGAACCTCGCCGATGGCGACGAGCTCACGTTCAACGACGCCATGCTGGAGTTCCACACGACGTTGGTACGGCGATGCGACAACGACACGCTGCGGCTCCTCACTCGGGCACTCGCGTCGATCTGGCACGCCGACATGCGCACATGGGTGACCTCGACGGTGTGGCACGGCAAGTACCCGAAGGTGCACGGGCGGTTGGCGGCCGTCGAAGTGCACGAGGGCATCACCGAGCTAGTCGCCGCAGGAGACGAGGCCGGCGTGGCCGCGGCCATGACGACTCACGCCGAGATCCAGCGCATCTACCGGGAAGGCGTCGACCCAGACGAGCGCGTCGATCCCCGCGCCGTTCGCTTCGGTAGGTAGGCCCCCGCTCTCACCCGCGTGTCGCCGCGTCACCCGATCGAGACTCCCAGTCACGTTCGCAGCGTCCTGACTGGTACACGCTGCTGTCCTATGGTAATACTTTAAAACTAATGGAAGATTCGGGTGGACACGATGACCGATCCGAAGCAGGAACCGACGACGCTCGGCTACCGCCTGTTCGACGCCGACAACCACTACTACGAGCCCGAGGACGCCTTCCTGCGGTACCCCGACAAGCGGATCACCCACAAGGCGCCGCGATGGGTGCGGATGGAGGACGGCGCGCGCCGGCTCGTATTCGGCGACCGCATGAACCGCTTCGTGGGGGCCGACCACACCTTCAACCTGGTCGGCAAGCCGGGCGGCCTCAAGCAGGGTGAGGCCGGCGTGGCCGCCCAGAAGCGGTCGGACCTCGAGCCTGCCCGCGCCGAGTATCGCAACCGCGACGCCCGCTTGGCCCGCATGGACGAGCAGGGTCTCGAGGCGAGCTTCTTCTTCCCAACGTTCGCCGTCAGCGTCGAGGCGCTCCTGGCCGACGACGTCGAGGCAACCTACGCGAACCTGCACGCCTTCAACCGCTGGCTGGACGATGACTGGGGGTTCAACTACCAGGACCGCATCTACGGCGTCCCGCTCGTGTCCCTGCTCGACCCGTTCCGCGCCATCGAGGAGCTCGAGTTCGTCGTGTCCCGGGGGGCACCGGCGGTGATGGTGCGGACGGGTCCCGTCGCCGGTCGCTCGCCCGCGGACCAGATCTACAACCGGTTCTGGGCGGCCGTTGCCGAGGCGGACGTGGTGGTCGTCTGGCACGCCGCCGACGACAGCTACCGGTGGGAGATGGCCAAGGTCTGGGGCTGGGGGAACGTCAACATCCCGGCCCGCAACATCCCGCCGCTGCACCGCATCATCGCCGGACCCGACCGATCGACCCACGCCACCATCACCGCGCTCATCTACGGCAAGCTCTTCGAGCGGTTCCCCACGTTGCGCCTCGCCACCATCGAGCTGGGCTGCGCCTGGCTTCCCGACCTGCTGCGCGATCTCGAGCAATTCGGCCAGGGCGACCTTGACGAGCACCCGATCGAGACGTTCAAGAAGCACTTCTGGGTGACGCCGTTCGAGGACGAGGACATCCCCGGCCTGGCCGACACCATCGGTGTGGACCGCATCTTGTTCGGCTCGGACTATCCGCACACCGACGGGTTGGCGGAGCCGGCGTCATTCGCGGATTACCTCGATACCTTCGACGAGGACGGCGTCCGCAAGATCATGCATGACAACGCCCGGGCACTCCTCGCCCCGCGCCAGTCAGCCTGACCAGCGATTACGCAATAATGCGGTACATCATCGGCGAGCGGCTCCTCGGGCTTCCGGGCGAGCCGCGCGTCGACAGGGACGTGCCCTGGAACCAGACCCGTCGGTCCTGACGACGAGGACCGGGACACCTTGCTCGACGACCATGCGCTCGGCGGTGTCGAGGATGAGCCGCCGCGTTGCGGCTCACCGACTCGTTGGCGGCACTTACCGGCGCACCGGGTCCTGTGATGCGTTCGGCCTTGACGGAAGCGTCGGGCCGACTGGTTGCGGCAAACCGATCGGATCCACCTGTCTCCTGTCCTGCGATCTGCTCGGCTCCGGGCGGTGGAGTCACATCGCGGCTAGCCGGCGGAAGCGGCTACCGTGAAAGACCAGCGGAGAGATGTCCGGCTCCGAGCGCAGTCCGTGGATCCGAAGCAGGGCGATCGCGTGGTCGCCAGCGGGCACTTCCTGATGGAGCGAGCAGTCGAACCAGGCGCTCGCGCCGTGCACGAAGACGCTTCCGCTCAGCCCGGCCGTCCAGTCGATCTCCACGAACCGGTCTGCGTCCTTCCGAGCGAGAGCCCGGCAGACGGCGTCATGATCCTCGGCCAACACACTCAGGCCAAGCCGCGCGCACCGCCGGAGTCTCGGCCATGTGGTGGAGGTGTCCTGCATGCAGACCGACACCAACGGCGGGACCAGGGACACGGAGGTGAAGGAGCTCACTGCCATGCCGAGCGGCACCCCGTCGGCCATCGCGCACACCGCCGCCACACCGGACGGGAAGCACCCGAACGCATGCCGAAGCTGCTCGCCGTCCGGCGTCAGCTGATCTAGGTCGATCATGTCGCCTCCCGCCGCGCCGACCCGAGTCTGGATTCCATGACGCCGTTCTTTCTCGTCGTCGATGCGGTGGCAGGTGTGCGGCTACGGCGGTGGGCGGGGCGAGGCGCAGGTCGGCCGGCTCGTCCCGCCCGGTCGGGCCACACGGACCGGTCATCCTCAGGAAGGCCGATCGCCGATCGGCCCCCCCTCCTCGACGAGGGAGTCGATCTCATCTGTGGTCAGCCCAAGCCCCGTGAGCACCTCGACGTTGTGCTCGGGTCGAGCGCAGCCGTTCAGCGAGCCAGGTACGTGTCGAGGTACGCGTGGAAGTTGGCGATGCCGTCCTCGAACTTCTTGGCGAGGCGCATGGTCGTGAAGCCGGGTTGGTGCAGGCCGATCTGCTGGCGCTCCATGTTGCTGAAGTCCTGCCGTGGGATCCGTGGCCACGCCTCGTCGTCCTTGGCGAACTCGCCATCGAACGTCGGCTTTCCGGGCTCCTGGCCTTCGGGGAACAGCGTGAGTGACCACACTTCGAACAAGCAGTGCTCCGGGTCGTCGCCGTCGGGACGGGCCCGGTACGAGATGCTGTTCCCGAACAACGGGTGGAACATGAAGTTCGGGAAGATGAACCATTGGCTGCCCCAGCGGGCGAGGATCTCGGGCTCTGGGTCGGGGAGCTTGATGCCCGCCCCCGTGTTCCACGCGTACATCGCCTGAATCATCCTCCCGGAGAACTCCTCCGGCGCGCAGTCGATGTTGCGCAGCGACTCGACCACCTGCACGTCCTTGGGCAGGACCATGGCCTGCAGCTGATCGCACGTCAGGCGCAGGAAGCCGAGGGTCTTCTCCACCTCGGCCTGCGCCGTGAGCCCGAGGCCTTCGGCGACCTCCTTGTCGTGGCCCTCCTCGAGGCTGGCATGACCGTTCTCATAGGAGTGCTGGATGTCGAGGAAGTCGGCCGGGAACGCCTCTCCGGCGCCCATCGTGAGCTGCGGATGGGTGCTCATGACGTGCCACCCCTCCATAAACGCCTCGATGGCGATCTTCCAGTTGCAATTCAGGCGGATGCTCTTCCACCAGTGGACCCGCATGTCGCCGATCCGGAGCGGATCGAGGAACTCCGGCAGCGGGCGCATGGCGTGCTGAAGCGGCGGCGCGTCGCGGTCCATGTTGATCCACACGCAGCCGGCCCAGGTGTCGACCTGGCACTCGATGAGCCTGAGGTCGTCCTCATCGAGACAGCGGGGCTCGAACCCCTGCGCGCCGTAGAGCGGGAGCGACGGCGTGCCGTCCAGGTTCCAACGCCAGCCGTGGAACGGGCAGACGATCTGGCCACCGCGGAACGAGCCGCGCCCGACGGCCAGCTGCGTGGCCCGGTGGCGGCACGCGTTCTGATACGCCTTGATCTCGGTCGGGCTCGTCCGCACCACAATCACCGAGTACCTGGCGACCCAGTACTCCGTGTAGTCGCCGACGTTCGGGATCTCCTCGAGCCGGCAGGCCATCTGCCAGACGCGCGGCCAGAGTTTCTCGTTCTCCAGGTCGAAGAACGCCTTGTCGTAGTAACGCTCCCGCGGGACCTTCGCCCGGTCGGTGACGGCGAACGGCACCTCCGATGTATCGACCCCGGTCTCCTGGGCGAGTACCTGCACCATTGCAACCTCCCCGTTTGCCTCGTCAACAATTCGGTCAAGGACGGTTCGCCGTGCGTCCGCTAGTCCGCGGTCTGGATGAAGCCGATCTGCGCGCCCACGTCGTAGGTCTTGTCGGGTTCCGACTTCCAGTGGACGACTCCCGAGGTCGGCGAGGCGACCTCGGTCTCGACCTTGTCCGTCGCGATCAGGAACAGCGGTTCGCCCTCGTTGACAGTCGCTCCCTCCCCGACGACGTGTTCGAGCAGCGTCGCCTCGGTGATGGTCATGGCGACCTTCGGGATGCGGATCGGGAACTCGGCCATCAGCTGACGACCTCTCGAACACCCTTCATCACGCGCCGGACGGCATCGGTGACGTCGGAGACGTTCGGGTAGGCCGCGGCCTCGATGGTCGGGGCCTGCGGTACCGGCGTGAACCGGGCGCCGATCCGCACCACCGGTGCCGCGAGCTGGCCGAAGAGCTCCTCCTGGATGGCGGCCGCGATCTCAGCGCCGGGGCCGGCAAACCGCGTGGCGTAATGCACGACCACCGCCCGGCGGGTCTTGGCCACGGACTCGAGCACCGTCGGAAAGTCGACCGGCAGCAGCGTCCGGAGGTCGATCACCTCGGCACTGATGCCCTCGGCCACCAGTGCCTCGGCCGCGGCCACCGCCTGCGTGAGGCCCAGCCCGTAGCTGATGATCGTGACGTCCTCGCCGGGCCGGACGACGTTCGCCTGGCCGAACGGGATGGCGACCTCGCCGAGCGGCACGCTCGAGCGCGCCCCGTACAACGCTCCCGTCTCGATGAACAGCACCGGGTCGTCGTCGAAGATGGCGGTGGTGAGGAGCCCCTTGGCGTCAGCCGCGTTGGACGGCATCACGACCTTCAGGCCCGGGATGTGCATGAACCATGCTTCGAGCGTCTGGTTGTGCGTCGCGCCGTTACCCATCCCCATCCCGCCGAGCGTCGCCGTGCGGACCGTGAGCGGCTGCGTCAGCCGGCCCGCCGTCATGAACCGCATCTTCGCGGCGTGGTTCAGCAGCTGGTCGATGGCGATCGGCATCAGGTCCACGAACATGATCTCGGCGACCGGGCGGTAGCCGGCAAGAGCGGCGCCGACCGCGGCGCCGAGGATCGCGGCCTCCGAGATCGGCGTATCACGCACCCGGTCGGCGCCGTACTTCGTCGATAAGCCCTTGGTGACGCCGATGATGCCGCCCGCGGGATCGGCGATGTCCTCCCCCAACAGCAAAACCTTGCCGTCCTTGGCGAGAGCCTGGTCGAGGCCGAGATTGATGGCCCCGAGCATCGTCATCTCTTGTTCTTGCACCTGGTCCTCCATTCTCGATCTACTGCGGCCCAGCACCGACTCAGGCCGGTGCCTTCTCGGGATTGGCGTACACGTGCTCCATCAGCGTCTCCACCGCCGGGAATTCGGCAGCCGCGACGGTCTTGACGGCGGCGTTCACGGCAGCCGTGGCCTCGGCTTCGATGGCGGCGAGCTCGTCCTCGCTGAATGCACCGCTCGAGATGAGCCTCTGGCGATAGGCCGGGTACGGGTCGTTCTTCTCGGCCTCCGCCAGCTGCTCCTTGGGGATGTACACCATGTCGTCACCGATAGCATGACCGCGCAAGCGGAACGTAAGGGCCTCGACCAGCGTAGGCCCGCCACCGGAGCGAGCCCGCTCGACGGCTTCGCTCATGGCCGCGTAGGTCTCGTCGGGGTCATTGCCGTTCACCGTGACCCCGACGATGTCGTAGGCCGTGGCCCGTGCCGAGATCTTCTTGATCTTCATAGTGTGGTCGGTGGGCGTCTTCTCGGCGTAGAGGTTGTTCTGGCAGACCATGACCAGCGGCAGGTTCCAGAGCGCCGCCATGTTGGCGGCCTCGTGGAAGGCGCCGGTGTTAGTGGCACCGTCGCCAAAACTCACCGCCACTACTCGGTCGCTCCCGTCCAGCTGCGCGGCCAGAGCAAGGCCGACGGCCACCGGGATGCCCGAACCGACCATGCCGGTGGAGAGCATGACGCCCGTCTCCGGCGACGCGATGTGCATGGTGCCGGACTTGCCCTTGGCAGGCGCGATCTCCTTGCCCATGATTTCGGCGAAGAGGTCGACGAGCGGGATGCCCTTTCCGATGTGGTCGTGGGCGCCGCGGTAGGTCGTCACGAGTTGGTCGGTTTCGCGCAGCGCCGCCCCCAGCGCGGCCGCGACACCTTCCTGCCCGCGGTGCGAGAAGTAGATCGCGATGAACTCCCCGCTGAGGATACCTTTGGTGAGGCGATCATCCACGGCCTTCATGCGCGCCATTAGCCTGTAGATCCGACGCTGCACGTCCGTAGACAGCGTGGCCACTCCCATGACAACTCTCCCTCCGCGATCTCGACGATCGTCGTGTCAATATTGCAAACGATCAAAAAGAAAAGATAGAGCTTGGCCCGCGGGTGGCCCGGGAGCTAAGTTGACCAGCGGTAGCCCCGGAGCCAATGGAGAAGCCGGTGCTCGCCAGCTCGCGACCTGCCACGGCGCGCATTTCACATGACGGCGCGCATCCTCTCTGCTACCCGGGAGGCGGAGAGCCGAGCGACAGCACGCTGAGCTTGGCGCCCTCGGGCCCCGCTTTCCACCCGTGATCGACGCCGTTGACGACTAGTACGTCTCCGGGTTCGAGGGGATGCTCGCCGTCGTCGAGGACGAGCGAGAGACTGCCCTCGACGAGCATGTCGAAGTCGACGGTGTCGGTGTGGTGGATCGGGAAGACGAGATCGGGTGCATACTCTACGACCATCCACACCACAAGTCCGGGCCCGACCCCGAGATCGACCATGAGGCCCTGGCCCTGCGGACGTGGTGGCGGGGGCGACGACGCCGTGGCACCCGCGACTGCTGCGGAAAACCCTGGGCTGTCGGGAACTGGGAGGAGCTTCAGCGTCTCCTCCTCGACGAGGTACGAACGGCCGGATGCATCGACACCGGCAACGAGCTTGCGCACAATTACCTCCTGCTCAGCACGATTGGGAACGGCCTACGCCGTGGCCGCGCGGAACCCCGCCACCCATTCCGCGAGGTACTCCTCGGCGGCCTTCGCGCCGTCGGGAACGGGAAGCTGGACGCGGAGGTCCGTGACACCCGCCTCGACCAGCGCAGCCACGCCCTCCATCGTCGGTTCGATCGCCGGCGTTCCGTCCTTGTCTGCCACCGTGGGAAGCGTCCCGGCGACCTGCAGCTCCGCGGGATCTCGCCCGAAGGCGGCCACCGCGTCGCGCATCTTCGGGATTGCCTCGAGGAGGGCGTCGATCCCACCAGCGGCGTCGCCCCACGGGATCCACCCTGTCCCGAACCGCGCGAGCCGCCGCATCGCAGGAGGGGTGACCGTGCCGCTGATCCAGATAGGGACACCGTTCGGGTCCACGGGCTTGGGCATCATGTGGATGTTCTCGAACGACAACTCGGGTGATGAGTAGCTCGCGCGCTGTTCGCTCCACAGCAGCTGGCACACCTCGAGCGTGTGGTCGAGCAGCCGCCCGCGCGTGCCGAAGTCGAGCCCGGCGGCCCCGTACTCCTCCCGTTGCCATCCCACGCCGACGCCGAGGTCGAGCCGCCCGCCGGACAGCACGTCCAACGTGGCGGCGGACTTGGCGAGCACGATCGGGCGGCGGAGCGCCGCGAGCAGGATGTTGCTGGCGAACCGGATCCGTGAGGTCATGCCGCAGAACATGGCCATGGTGACGATGGGCTCGAGGTAGTGGCCGTCCGGCCCGGTGATCTGCTTCCCGCCCGCTCTACCGCCCAGCTCAGGGCGGGTGTAGGCCCCGAGGTTCTCGCCGAAGACGACGTGCTCGCCGGTGAGGATCACCCGATCGACGCCGGCCCGATCGGCGGCGCGCACCCGATCGAGCATCGGCTGCCAGGTCCCGGGGTCGTCCGGAGCGAGCGTGAACACCGGGATGGTGAGCTGTGGCTTCATCGGTGACAGCCGGCGCTCAGAACAGCTCCGTCGGCGAGAGCTTCTCGCCGACGAGGGCCGCGCCGAGCACCCGGTAGCCCTCCGGGGTGGCGGCGACGTGCTGCGTCGCGACGTGGATGTCGCGGAGGCGTCTCTGCAGTGACGACGTGTTGTAGACCGATGTGCTGCCCGCGTACGTGTAAGCTACGTCGACGATCTTCACGCACTCGGCGGTGATATAAGCCGCCATCGTCCGCCCGATCAAGGTCTCCTCCGGCGTGAACTCGCGCTCCTCGGCCCCGGCCCGTTCGAGTTCCGCGGTCACCTGGTCCAACATCGCCATGACGCTGGTGAAGCGGAGCGCCTGCTCGCCGAGCGTGTGACGGAACACCGGGTCGGCCGCGAGGACCGCGCTCGGGTTCATGGCTGCCTTCTTCGTCTTGGCCAGCTCGGTGAGCTCGTCGAGCGCTCCCTGGGCGAGCCCGAGTGCGACCGCGCAGTGCTGGGTGGCCAGCGCCACCCGGATCGGCAGGCGGGCGGGCGGCGTGTCGAAGAAGCTCGCCGCGGTGACGATGTTGATGGTCATCTCTTCGGGGACGAAGACCTCCCTGGCCGCGTAGTCATGGCTGTCGCTGCCCCGCATCCCGAGCACGTGCCACGTGTCGAGCGGCTCGACTGCGCTTGCCGGCATCATGGCGATGACCAGCTCCGGCGCACCGTCGGGCAGGATGCTGGGTTTGCCATCGCGCATGACGACGCAGTTGCCGCCCACGAAGTGGGGGTTGGGCCCGCCGCTGGCGAAGGGCCACTGGCCCGTCACGACGTAGCCCCCGTCGGTCGGGACGGCTGTGCCCTTCGGAGCGAAGACACCTCGCGTGCGCAGGTCGGAGAACTCCTCGAGCAGCTTGACTACCGTCTTCTCGGGGAACATCCCAAGACCGATCCCCTGCGACAGCCCGATCATCAGCAGCCAGCCGAGGGAGCCGTTGGCCCGCGCCCCTTCGACAATGAGGTGGTTCGCCTGGCCGAGCGACAGCTCGAGCCCGCCGTGCGCCTTCGGGGTGAGCGACTTAAATACTCCCGTGGCTTCCAACTCATCAAACAGGTCCTGTGGGAACGATCGCATCTCGTCGATCTCAGCGGCACGCCGAGCCGCCTCCGCAGCCACCCGGCGCACGCCTTGCAGGACATCCGCGTACTCGTTCGCTCGCTGCTGCCCGTGCGGCACGATTCCTCCCCGACTGGCCCAATGCCCCGCTGCCGACATCCTCGTGAAACGAGACGGTATCGTCTCACACATGGTCCTGACAACCCACACCTCCGAGGCCTGAGCCCGTGTCGCCGCGTGAACGCACGCCGCAGGACCCGGTCCTGGCCGCCACGGTCGACCTCATCGCCGAGCGGGGGGTCGATGGCCTGAACGTGGAAGCGGTCGCTGCCGTGTCCGGCGTCAGCAAGGCGACGATCTACCGCCACTGGGGGTCGCGCGCCCAGCTGATCCACGCCGCGCTCTGGAGCCTGCAGCGGCCGTCCGTCGAGCCTGACACTGGATCCGTTCGCGGCGACTTGATCGGTCTGCTCGAGCAACTCGTCGACTACCTGAGCAATCCCAGCAGCGGCCGAGTCTTCTCCTCATTCGTCGACGCAGCTGCCCGGGACCCGGAGCTCGCGGTGCTCCAGAGCGAGATGATCCGAACAAAGCGTTCGGCGTACGCGTTGGTGATCGGCCGCGCCATCGGCCGGGGTGAGTTGCCGGCGGAGCTCGACATCGAGCTGGTCACCGACCTCCTGATGTCGCCGTTCATCTACCGGCGCGTCGTCGGCCAGTCCCGGGTGCGGCGGGCCGACATCGCGCCCGTCGTCGACACCGTGCTTGCCGGCGTGGCGTCGCGATCCGGCAGCGGGAACGGTGCCACGGCCCGGGCGCATCGTCGCTCGGAGGTCACCTAGCGGGCTCCAGGGGCTCGACGCGGGCAAGGCGGGCCGCCTTGACGCTGCGACCACGGCGACCTAGGTTTGAAACGCTACCGTCTCGTTTCATTTGCGCAGCTGGGAGCCCGCTGCGACGACATCGGGGAGGACACAGAGCGTGACGCTCGACGAATCCACGTTCCAGCTTCCGCTGAACATCGAGGACATCGATGCGGCGTGGCTGACCACCGCCCTTTCGAAGAGCTTCCCCGGCATCACGGTCAAGGACTTCGAGATCCTCACGGTCCGGCACGGCTTCACGACAGTCGTACGGATCCGGCTCGACGTCGACGAGGCGGGGCGCAAGGCCGGCGTTCCCGAGACCGTCATCCTGAAGGGCGGCTTCGAGGCGTGGAGCCGCGACCGGGCCCGCACGTACGCGATGGAAGCGCTGGCATACCGCGACGTGTGGCCGGTACTCCCGCTGAACGTACCCAAGAGCTATTTCGCCGACATCGACGCCGAGCGCAAGCAGGCCATCATCATCATGGAGGATCTCGTCCCGCGCGGGGTGACCTTCGGCAACGGGCTCAAACCCCTGCGTTACGTCCAGGTGGCGCAAACGTTGTCCGCGTTGGCCAAGTTACACGCGGCCACCTGGAACAGCGCCGAGCTGGAGCCGGGCGTTCGTTGGGACACGAGCTCCCAGTTCGAGCCCGACGGCCGGTGGGTCGGGGTCGCGAACAACGGCGCCGCGATGTTCCGCACCTACATGTACCTGGTGGGGTACCTCCACCCGGACATCTTCCAGCGCTTCGTCGGCATGCCCCGAGGTGCAGCGAGCTCCAAAGAGTTCCACGACCTCGAGTGGGCGAAGCTGGCGTTGGACTACATCGCCGCCCTCGGCGACGTGCTGCCGAACTGCATCGTCCACGGCGATATGCACCTCGGCAACGTCTTCGAGGAGCCCGACGGCACCCCCGGCTTCTTCGACGCGCCCCCGCGCAAGGAGCCGCCGTACCTGGAGCTCGCGTACTGGATCACGTGCTCGCTCGACGTCGCAGACCGACGGCGCTGGGACAGGGCACTGGTGGGCCACTATCTCGCCGAGCTGGGCCGCAACGGCGTCGAGCCCCCAGATCTGGACGAGACCATGCACCACTTCGCCGCCTACCTGACCTACGGCTACTACGTCTTCCTCATCAACGAGGCGCACTGGCAGACGGAGTCCTTCAACACGGTCCACGCGGCACGCTTCAGCGCGGCGATGGTCGACCACGGCACCAAGCAGCTGATCATCGAGGCAGCCAAGGACCCCACCATCGCCAAGCCGATGGCGAAGCTGCCCCAGCATGAGGTGACACCGCCATCGAGGTCCCAATCGCCGTCCGAGCTCGGCGTGGCGGCGCCTTCCGAGCACTGAGCCGACCCGGCCGCAACTCGGGGAGATCGTCCTAGGCGACTTCGCACGGGGCGACTGCGTTGCGGCCTATCTTGGGGATCGGCGGATCTTGACGTAATCGGGATCGAGGTCCGCCAGCACTAGGGACAGGCCCTTGAAACCTCTCTCCGCCGGTGCGAACGAGCAGCAGCACGACCTGCGCCTCAAGCGCCTTGGACGTCCAGACCTTGCGGCCCCCCAGGACATACCCGCCCTTCCCGTCCGGCTCCGCCCGGGTGCTGATGCGTGACGTGTCCGTGCCGGCGTCGGGCTCGGTGAGGCCGAACGCGACGTTCAGGTCGGCCACCGCCCTGGAGAGGAACTTCCGACCTGAGCCGGTCGTTGCCGAAGAGCGCCACCGGGTTCAGGCCGAACATGTTGATATGCAGGGCGCTGCAGCCGTTCATGGCCGCACCGCTCGCCGCCACCTCCTTCGGGACGACCGCGGCCTCGGTGATCCCACGCCCTCCCCCGCCGAACTCCTCGGGCATCGCGATGCCGAGCCACCCGCCCTCCGCCATGAGGTTGTAGACCTCCCAGGGGAGGCGCCATCGCGGTACGGGAGCGCTCCGCCGGGCTACCCCGGACGCGCGACGGGCCGATCTGGCCGCGTGCCGTGACGAGTGGTGGCCGCGGGGCTCGTCAAGGAACCGTGGGTCACTTCGGCCGTACGCCGGTCTTCTGCACGGTCACCTCACCGAGCACTTCCGCGCGACACGCCAAGCGCGCCTCGCCTGGGCCATATTTGGCAGCGCGCGGCAAACAGTGGTCGAGAGCGTCCTGCTCGTCAGGCGGGATGGGGCCGAGCTGGTGCGCACCCTCGATGACCTTGACGTAGCACGCTGTGCACTCGGCTTGGCCCCAGCAGACGGTCGGCCAGTAGTAGCCGAGGCGCCACGCTGCCTCGATGATCGTCTCGCCCGGCTCCGCGTCGAGATGGATGCCGCTGCCTTCAACGTGGACGACTCGGCGGCTCAAGTCACCGCTCCTCAAGGCGGTCCAGCAGGGCGTACGGCACGTAGTTGGCCCAGCCGTCGCCTGGCCGGTTGAACCAGCCAGACGAGGCACAGGTACCGCCGTCGGGGTCAACGGCCTTCCGCTCACACACGCCGACAGTTGCAACATGAGGAACACGACGCACCCCGCCACGTCGGTCACCTCGCATGATCGGCCCATCGGGATGGCAACCCGATGTCCCGCCGGGTCCGATATCGATGTCGGACCCGGCGCACTGCATGCCATCCTCGGCGTGGCTTCGTCGGCGACGGATGACCTCGACGCACCCGTCCGCCATCCCAGCACCACAGACCTCAGCCGCTTCGGCAAGCCCAGCCTCTGCTACACCTTCGTCCGTGTCGACCAGACCGGCACCGCCTTTGACGTCATGCAGAACACCCGTGCGCCCGATCCGAACCAATGATGCGGGAACCATTGCCACGCGACTCACGTCTCCGCAGAAAACTCAAAGTCGTCCAGTACTTGCTGCTGGCGGGCGCGCACCACGTCCTGCATCTCGGGATGGGTGAAGATGTATGGGCGGTTCGCCCGGATGCCCCGCACGACAATCGGCCCCAGAGCCTCGATCGGCATCATGCCAGGCGGCATCATGCCGGGCGGCAGCGTGCGGCCCGCCATCGGGTCGGACATCGGCCCGCCGAAGCGCTCCGGGCGGTGCCGGGCGGTGGTCGAGACCAGGCTGGTCGCCACCGCCCCGGGGCAGAGCACCGATACCCCGATACCCTCGGGCGTCAGATCGTGCCGCAGCATGTCGCCATACCCCACGACGGCGTGCTTCAACACGGTGTACACGCCGGTGTTCATGCCGCCGGTCTGCTCCGCTGGCAGCGCCACCATACCGGCCATCGACGACGTGAGGACGATGTGTGCCCCGTCGTCGTGCGCGCGCAGCAGCGGCAGGAACGCCTCGACCATGCGCACGGCCGCCATGAGGTGAAACTCGACGAACCACGCCCACACCTGCTCGCTGGAGGTCGTGACCGCGGCGTCGGTGAGGACGCCGACCGTGTTCACGAACACGTGCACGCGGTCCAGATCATCCGCAGCCGCGGTCGCGAGCTTCGCCACCGAATCGCTATCGGTCGCGTCCACGCGTGCGGCACGCGCGTCGCCACCGCTACGGGCGATCTCGTCGCGTACCGCCCCGGCATTCTCGGCGTCGATGTCGGCGACGAGGACCCGCATCCCCTCACCGGCGAGACCCAAGGCGATCCCGCGCCCGATCCCGCTGCCACCCCCGACAACCACCGCGCCGCGTCCGTCGAGCTTGTCCATGCACATCAGTCCTTTACATCGAATCTGGCCGGGCAGCCGAGCTACACACCCTGCCTGGCGGATGGCGATCTCGTCTTACACAACTGTCTAAAAGAGGCTAGAGTCCGGCGCGGCCGACGCGATCGGTCGCGGACCCTCGACTGCCGCACACTAGGACGGGTACATCGCGGACGACGTCGACCGTTGTCGTCGCCATTACAACGCCCTTGAAGCGCCCCGGCTAGGCGACGGAGAAGGCGGTGGTTCCCGCCTTCTCCCCTCGGGCCGGTGTCCTTCGTCACCGGAGCAGTAATCCCGGTCCCCGTTGACCCGGTTCCGCCTGGCCTGCCTTGTCCGTTCAGCCATCTGGTGGGCGAACGTCGGGAGGAGGTGAGGTCGGCCAGCGCGAGGATCGTCGCTGGGGTAGTTGCTGGTCGACCCGGGCGCCCAGGGGCAACAGCGCATCCGCGACGGCGTTGGTCACCGTCGCGAGTGCCCCGCCTTCGCCGACGCCGTGGAAGTCGAAGTCAAAGTCGCCGAGGCTATCGGAGGGCAGGTGTTCGATTTCGACGTCTGGGATCTCGGTAGCGGTCGGAAGCAGGTAGTCCATGAACGTGGCGGCAAGGGGATTGCCATGCCGGCATTGCCTGCGTGAAAGCGGCGCCGACGTCTCTCAGGGTGATGGGCGGACTCGCGTCCAGAATGTTGTCGCCGAGCTCGTCGCAGGTGGCCGGTGCATCGCTGTCGAGGGCAGCGTTGTACCCGGTCACCGCCGGCAGCGGGTCGTAGTCGACCTCGGCCAGGTCGCAGCCATCCTCCGCTATGTACCGGCTCTCGGCCACGACCATCGCGACCAGGTCGTCGACGAACCTTCCCCGCCCCGTCAACAGCCGCCGGTCCTCGACCCTCGCCGCCCACTCGCCGACGAACGTCACCGGTTGACCTCCTGTCTGCGCTGTGCCCGCGCGGACGTACTGACGGCTTCGAACCGCACAACGACCACACGCCGCCAGCCCAGCGAGACGTAGGTCGCGTCGATGTTGGCCGCCACCGCTGTCGCCGCCCGAGCGGGATCGCCCGGGCTCGCCTCTTACACTCCACCGAGCCTTGTATACAGTACCAGGGTCAGTGTATACATTGGCGAGCGATGTCCGGTTACCCCACGACGAGCCGATCGCCACCCAGGGCAGCTGTCCATGAACGCTTCGGGGGCGCGCCGGGCGCCCGCCGACCGGGGTCGCTGCGCCGGGCGACCACCCGCGACGCGCTGCGGCCAGACAAACTCCTCGGACCGGTCACCGTTGTGGCGCGGGGCGCGACCTGCGCGCCGCGTTCGACGGCACCAGCACCAGCCTCGACGCAGCGCGCCTTGACCTTCAGGTTGATGACCCGGAGCGGCTGGTCCGCCAGAGGTGTTGAGCGGCAGGTCACCGTCACGGGCGATCCGCCTGCCACCCTCAACGAACGGCCTCGACTCACCGCGGCCACAGAAGCCGAGCGCTTCCAGCTAGTACAGGACAATGCGCCCGCCGGCCGAGGGCCGCGTCGTACGCGTCGCTGTCCGCCGCTCGGTGACCGGTTTCTGCTCGGCATCGGGGTCGGCCACGCCCCGGGGTGGACGCCGGGGAGCTCCGGCCCGCACCGCCCGCCGATGGCGGCGATGGGGCTTTCCTCGGCAGCCTCGCACAGCGGAGCCACCGGTGCTGGCCGAGGGGCGGGTGCTGGCCGCGCTCGGCCGGTGTCCGGATCCCAGGACCGGAACGACCCGTCCTATGCCGCGCTCGAGCCTTGACGCCCGACCGACGCTCTCCCGCCCACCACACTCAGGCGAACCGCCGCCAGAAGATCAGGGCCCCTCAAGCGCCCGCTTGATCATCTCGGCACCGACGTGCGGTCGGTACGCAGGTCCAGGCCGTTTCACCCAACAGACTGCCGAGACCCTAACCGGGCAGATCCTTCACAGCGACGAGTCCCGGAAGAGCTGGGCCTGAGCGTCGCCGGCCACCGCGACAAGGTCGATGGTCTTGGCGGCGCTAATCCTTCAGCGGTTGCTGCGCCTGGAGTTCAATGAGCTGCCCGAACGGGTAAAAACCCGGACCGATGACATCCGTGTAGAGGAACGCCTGGTGGACCTCGGTACCGAGCGAGCGGAGCCCGACCGGAAAGGGTGGGTACACCGTCACGCGACCGGCGAGTTCGGCGGGAAGCTTGTGTTCGAGACGGTCGAGCACCGTCTTTAGCTCGTCGAGGTCCGGATACCGCAGCCCGAAATGCGCGACATGACCAGGCTTCTTCCGTACCAGATCGTTTTGCTCGAGCGCGACGCGAAGCTCGTCGTCGGCCTGCATCCTGCGCCTGAGGACGTCCTCGAGCTGCAGTTGCGACTCGCCGATCTCGGAGACGTACAGAACGTTGTTGAGCCTATCGAGCTCGCTCGCCTCCGCAAAGACAGCCAGGTACGTCGACCTCGCCCCGAACTCCTTCGTGACATCCAGGACGGTGCAACCCAGCGTCTCGAACAACAGGGCCGCGAGCTGACCTTCGCCAGAGCGGTGCAGCAGCTCGACATGGTTCAGAAAATGATTGTCGTACTCGGTGAAAGTCCCCACAGCTTGCGATCCTCTCGCGTTGCTTGAATGGAGAGCGAAGCGGCCAGCAGAAACTCGCCGGGGATGATGCGCTCACGAGCGGCATCGATAATTTCCCACACGTCGAGTACCGCCGGCTTCATGCGCGTCCGCCTCACACGTCACGCTCGTCTGGGCCGCCGCGCTGTCCCGTCGGCCTTACCCTCCCGAATCCTGAGCCCGCCCCCTCCCGTGCTCCGGCTCGCGTCGCGACCGCGGTTCAACGCCACTCCGACCCTGATCCACCGCGGACGGCCAGGTCACGCAGGGTGTTCCTCTCAACGACCGAACGAGCGAATCCTTATAAGTTATGTGACTACGGTACAGTCACCGCTGAGCCCGGTCAAGAGCCTGTCCGCCCCTTGCGCGTCAGCGTCATCTTGTATACAAGATAGGTTCCTGCATACATCACGAGTCCGACCGCAGGGAGAGCCGATGCGCCTGGCCGGGGAGGAAGAGGTACCATGAGCCGAGTTGCAGCCGTCACCGGCGGCGCCTCGGGCATGGGACTATCCATCAGCGAGCACCTTGCCCGCCGCGGACACCGCGTGGCGATCCTCGACGTGAATGGGGACCTCGCCCATCAGGCCGCCGAAGGGCTACAGGAAAGCGGCGCGAAAGCTATGGCGTGCGCCGTAGACGTCTCCCATCGAGCCGCGGTCGACGAGGCGCTGGCAAAGGTGCGCGCCGAGTTCGGACCCGTCGAAGTCATGGTCACCTCCGCCGCGGTCGCGCCGTTTCATCCCTTCACCGAGATCACACTCGAGTCATGGCACCGTGTCCTCGCGGTGAACCTGACCGGCACGTTCCACTGCTTACAGGCGGCAATCCCCGACATGGTCACCGCCGACTGGGGCCGCATCGTCACGATCACGTCATCGGCCGCCCAGATCATGACCCCCAACCACGCGCACTACGCCGCGTCCAAGGGCGGCGTGATCACGCTGACAAGAGCGATCGCCTTTGAGTACGCACGGCAGGGGATCACGGCGAACACCATTGCACCCCACATGATCGACACCCCGATGTACCGCCAGGCCCGCGTCGAAATCGGCGATCCGACGGGCGACGGGGGTGCCAGCCGCATCCCCGTCGGCCGGCTGGGTACGGGCGACGACATCGCCGCCGCCTGCCTGTACCTTTGCTCCGAGGAAGCCAGCTACATCACAGGACAACTGTTCGGCGTCAACGGCGGAGCCATCCCGTAACGCGGCGGCTCGCGACATGAATATTACCTTTCAAAACTCGCTGGGACCACTTGCCGGCGGCAGACTGCAGGTTGTCAACGACATCGTCCAGGTCCTCGGCCACGGAGATCTGGCGTCAGGGCTCAAGCGCGCCCGTTTCGCTCGACGAGACCCAGGCCTTCCAGCGCGGTGAGCGTCTGCTGGGCCGCCTGCGGCGTGATGAACATCAGGCGGGCAAGGTCGGCGGCCGAGAGCCCGGGACGTTGGGCGAGCCGGATCAGGACGCCACCCTGGGCAGAGGTGACGCCGTGGGCGCGCATCGCCTCGTCGGCGGCGCGCCGGGTGTAGTGGAAGGCCTGCTTGATGAGCCACGAGATGTGCTCTCGCGGTTCGAACTCCCCTCCCGTTACGCACCCCCGATCTGGTCGCCGCGGCCCGTCGGGCCGGCACCCGGTGGTCCAGTCACCCCGCGCGCCGGCCGCCCTCGGATCACAAGTTCTTGTGAAGCACAGCGAGCGTATGCTCGCTTACCGTAACTTTACCGTCAAGAGCTTGATTACCACGCTTGCATACGAATCATGATATTGTATACACGCACCCGCGCGTGATCCGCGTCAGGCAGAGACGGAATGCGGCCGCCGACGAGGGCCCGCCCGCGCCACCGTGGCGACGTTCGGGCGCGTCGACGTCCTGGTGAACAACGCGGCGACCGTCGCCGGCCGCAAATGGGACGTCGACTACCTCAGCAGCGACGAGTACGCGGTCCACACGGAGGTCAACTTCTTCGGCGTCCTGCTCTGCATGCAGAAGACCATTCCCGTGATGATCGAGAACGGCGGCGGCTCCATCGTCAACATCTCCTCGGTCGGTTCGTTCAACGCGTGCGGCTTTGGCCGCGACGGGCTCAGACGAGCCGCGAGGGCGTGCCCGGAGGCGCTCGTCGGGTACCCGTGCCGCGCGGGACGCGCTCGCCGCCGGCGGCCAGACCGCCTCGCCGACGATGTCGCGTCGGTGTCGATGACCCATCGGGTTATAACAGGCCGGGCGCGGCTACTTACTGTGAGTGTCGGAAGATATCCGACCCGTGACAGCGGACCAATCGGGGTCGCGGATGTACCCGCGGAAGCGTTCGATGACCGGCGGCCCTGGCTTGCGGTGGTGGTCGGTGGCGGTGGCGTGTGCCGTCCTGACCCTCGCCGTGGTGATCTGCGCCGTGACTGTCCCCACGACGGCGGCCACGTTGATCGTCCGCTCGACGAACGCGGCCAGCTGTCTGGCCGCCGCGGTCTGCATGGCCTGGACCGGCTGGCGGACCCGGGGCGCCGACCGCCGCTGGCGTCTGATCATCGCGCCAGCGGCCGCGGTGCTGGCGGCCACCTCGGCGTGGTATGCCCAGCTCGGCCTCAGGCACGGCGAGCCGTTTCCCCCGCAGCTCCCGGCGTCGGCAGCGGGATTCGTCCTGACGGCCGTGCTGGCGCTGGCCGGCGTGCTGGCATTCCCCACCGACCCGCTCAACGCTCGCCGGACCGACGACAGCGGCTCTTACTGGTACGCGATCGTTGCTCTCGACAGCCTGGCGGTCGTCGGCTCCGTGGCCACACTCCTGTGGTCGGTGCTGCTGACACCGATCGCGCGGAGCGCGCACATCGACATCCGGACACTCACCATCCCGATCGTGGCGACGCTCGGCAGTCTCCTGCTCCTGGTCGGTGTCCTGCTGCTGGGCACCGTCCGCCGGCCACGATCAGGGCTCGCGCTCGGCCTGCTCGGGGCCGGCATGGCCGGGCTGACGTTGACCCTCACGGCCGCCATGTTCAACATCGCCGCGGGAGGACGCGGAGCCGTGCCGGTCACGGACGTCGGGTTCGTCGTGGGCTGGCTGCTCATCTTCCTGTCCGGTCTCGTGCCGATCCGGGCGGCGCGGCCCTCGGACCTGGACGACACCCGTCCTCAGACGCTGTGGATGCACGCGGTTTTGCCGTATGTGGCGCTGGGGGCCGTCGGCGCGCTGGCCGTCGGCCAGACGATCGCCGGCACGCCCATCAGCAGCGTCGAGCGGGACGGTCTGCTCGGACTGCTGGTGGTGGTGCTGATCCGGCAGGTGCTGACATTGCGGGACAACGCCCGGCTGCTCGCCTCCATCCAGGCGAGCCGGCGCGATCTGCACTACCAGGCCTCCCACGACCCACTGACGGGACTCGCGAACCGGGCACTCTTCACCGACCGCCTGCGGCACACTCTCACCCAGCGCGACGACCGCCCCTTCGCGCTGCTGTTCTGCGATCTGGACAATTTCAAACAGGTCAACGACACCTTCGGTCACCCCGCCGGAGACGAGCTGCTACGGATCACCGCCCGCCGGCTCCGGGACGGCGTCCGATCGGGGGACACCGTCGCCAGGCTGGGAGGTGACGAGTTCGCGGTCATTTTCGAGAACAGCCGCGACGGCCCGGGGGCCGAGTCACTCTCGCGCCGTCTCGCCGCCACCATCCGTGCACCCTGCACCCTGGCGGGACACCGCCATCGCGTCGGCGCCAGCCTCGGGCTGGTCCTCGCGAGCCGCAACGGCGGCGCGGATGCCGAAACCCTACAGCGCGAAGCCGACCTCGCCATGTACGCGGCAAAGCGGCAACGGAAAGGCGAGCTGGTCGTCTACCGCCCCGACCTCACGATGATCGACACCGCGCCACGGATGTCCGGCGACCTCACCCGCCTGCTGCACGGCGAGGACGACGCCGGCACCTTGGACGTCGCCTACCGGCCCGTCGTCCACCTCCGGGACGGGCGGACCGTGGCGGCGGACGCCGAGCCACGCTGGCGCCATCCAGGCCACGGCGAGATCCCGTCCGGACAGCTACGCCAGCTCGCCGACGAAGCCCGGCTGGCCGACGGGCTCCTCTGGCTCACCCTCCAACGGGTCTGCGGCGACCTCGCGACCACCGAGCGACGCTCCGCACCCGTGCCCGTCCTCGTCACCATCCCCCTCGACGCGATCCTCGACCGCACGCCGCTGACCGACATCGCCGCGCTGCTGCCGGGCCCCAGCCCATGCTCCCTGATCCTCACGCTCGCCGGTACCCGCGGCGGCGCGGACCTGGCCGCGACGGTCCCCGCGCTACTACCTCTCACCGACCGCGGCGCAGCCCTCGCGCTCGACGGAGTCGGCGAGAATGCGGACATGTTCGCCGCCTGCCGCGTCCTACCCATCCGAATGATCAGGATGCACCACTCCATGACCGACACCGGCGCCACCGACCGCGCCCAGATCCGCCAGGTTCGCGACACCATCCTCGCCGCCGCCGCGCGCCTCGAGCTGATCGTGACGGCCACCGGCATCAACGACCACACACAGGCACGCGAACTCGCCCTCGCCGGCTGCGACCTGGGCACCGGCCCGCTCTACGGCCAGGCCCGCCCCCTCGCCGATCTGTGATCGACGCCACCCCGACCCTGATCCACCGCGAACGGCCACGTCATGCAGGAGTGCCCCTCGACGGCCAAATGGGTAAAGCCTTATAAGCTATATGACCATGGTACGATCACCGGCGAGCCCGCTCAAGAGCCTGTCCACCCCTTGCGCGTCAGCGTCATCATTGTATACAAAATGGGTTCGTGCTTACATCGCGAGTCCGACCTCAGAGAGGGCCGACGCGCCCGGCCGGGGAGGAAAGAGGGATGTCACACCCACTTCATGCCGTCAGCCTGGCAGAGCCCCGCGACGGCGATCCCAAGTCGGAGGTTGGCCGCTACGGGCAAGGTCTTGGCCGAACGCGCGGAGACGGGCTGCCCCAGCGGGCGGTCGCCATGACGTGTACGGGTGCCGGGGCAACGGCGAGGTTGGAAGTGCAGGTCCGATGACCGCGGGGTTCGAGCTGCTCTTGGACCGGCTCCCGAACCTCCGGCTCGCCGAGGAGGCCCGGGTGTTCGGTGCCGGACTGCGCGGCCCGAAGACGCTGCACGTCGCCTGGGACGCGGCGTGAGCATCACCTTGCTCTACGGGTGCGCCCACATCGAGCTCACCGTCCACGACCTGCGCCGTGCCACCTCGTTCATGGCGAGCGTGCTCGGCGCCGGCCCGATCGAGCAGAAGCTGGCCGCGGACCTCAACACGACCTTGGCGGGCGTCTTCGCCGTGGAGCACCTCGGCTGTGGCAAGGCCGTGTTCCAGTTCTGCCAGCCCCTCACCGCGTCGGAGCCGCTCGACCAGCGGACGGTCCACCGGCGGTACCTCGATGACGTCGGGCCCTGCGTCACGAACCTCAACTACTACGTCGACGACACCGAGCACGCCCACGAGCTGCTGGCGGCCGTCGGCGCCCCAACGCTCATGGCCGGCCCGTCGTGGTTCATCCCGTCCCTCGGTGACTACGGGCCCGACAACACCAAGCCCGTCGACGAGCGGGCGAACCTGTACTTCATGGGGTCCCGCTCGCTGCTGGGCTTCGACCTGGAGCTGCTAGAACCGAACTTCCGGTACCTCGCCAAGCAGACGCTCCAGTACCCCGCCTTCGTGCAGCCCCGGCCGGTCGTCGACGACCTCGTCGACGACCTGCTCCGGCTGCGGGTCGTCGTCGGCGACCTCGAGGCGACTCGACGACACCTGACGTCGCTCGTCGCCCCCGCCAGCCGCGGTACGCCGCACAACCTCCCCGCGGGCGCGTGGGGGAAAGGGTTCCGGATGAGGGTGGGCGGGCTCGAGATCGAGTACGTCGAACCGCACCCCTCCGCCCCGCTCGCCGGCCCGCTGGAGCGGTACGGCCCCGGCGTGGTGAGCGCGGTCTTCGGCGTGGGCGACCTCGACGGCGTCGTCCGCCAGATCGACCAGGCCGACCTCCTCGGCGCGCCGGCCGCGTTCGCGAGCACCCTCGACGACACTGGCACGCGGACCTACGAGATCGGCAGCCGTGACATCGTCGGGTTCGACATCGTGCTGGAGGAAACGCCGGCGACCGCAGCCGCGACGCTCGCCGCTTCGTAACTCCTACGACGTCGCGTGCGGCACGCCCTGTGGGGTGCCAGGCTGGAAGTCGACCTGGGCCCGTGACCTGGGACGATCCGACGTTCCGCCCACCGCCACGATGGTCAGCTGTGTCCGTACACCTGCTCTATTTGATCTTCATTCGGTTGTGTGGCCGGCTGGTGCTGCTCGGTCGTTCGTCGGCATCCAAGGACGTCCAGCTGCTCGTCCTTCGGCACGAGGTTGCAGTGCTGCGCCGTACCCAGCCGCGGCCGAGATGGGACTGGGCGGATCGGGCGGTGCTCGCCGTGCTGCTCAGACGCCCACAACCGCATCAGCCGCCTTCACGCTGACCTCCAACAGCAATGGCGGACCTACCCGAAACGGTTGCCCCCGGTGACCTGCTCGCAGGCGTGACCCCGGTCAGCTAGGGGACTGTTTCAAGATCGGCTCCGGCCCATCTTCCACTCTGTCGCAATTTCAGTGGTGACTATCTGTTGACGGCGGATGGTGGAGGATGAACCCACCCGAACCTGGACTGGTCCGCGGCGTCCGGATCGGCGCGCTGATGGATCACGCGTCCCGCGCCGGTGGCGACACCGAAGACCACCATCATTAGGCGATCCGACGGGAATAACAGATCACAATGCCTATCTACTCTCTGTTACCACTGAATGTGAGACGGAGCCAGAGTTCGTTGTTGTAGGCAACCTTTCCAGCGCGACCCGCGCGGCCCTCGGCTGACCCTCACCGGCTACCGCGGCCGATGTAATTATTTTGCCGCGCCCATAGCCGCTGCCCGTCCCGCCGGCTGGCCAGACCCGTCCAGATCGCCGGCACCTGCCGGCCCATCAAGATCTGCCACGGTCGGCGCGTCGGAGAATCGCAGCCTGGAGTGTGCGGACCGGCCGTCGGTGGACAAGGCCCAGGCTGTCGCGCTTCGTATAGAAACGTCAATGGGAGATGGCATTTCATGATCCTTCGCTGCCTGCGCATGCGTACCGCTTCGGCGACGATCGCCGCCATAGCGGTCGGGCTATCCACCGCCCTCGCCGCATGCGACACATCGTCGAACTCGAATACGAGCGCTGCCAATCCCTGCTCGACGCAGGAGCCAGGCGTGACCGCCGCTTCCGTCAAGATCGGCCTCATCTACCCCGACACCGGAGTCCCCGAGATCGCCTCCGCGTTCAAGGCGTCCCGCAGCGGCGTCGAGGCGCGCATCGACATGCAGAACGCCCGTGGCGGCGTCAACGGCCGCCAGATCGACCTGGTGTGGGGCGACGACCAGTCCGACGCCGCGACCTTCTCCACGGTCGCGCACGACCTGGTCGACACCCAGCGGGTCTTCGGCCTGATCGCCACATCGATCGTCCTCGACCAGTCAGCCGGCTGGCTCGAGAAGGAGAACATCCCCGTCACCGGAACCGGGACGAGCGCCACCTGGAGCAACCACCCCAACCTTTTCCATGCCGGCAACCTGTTCAACACCGGCGGCACCTCCGTCTTCGGCGACTTCGTCAAGGCACAGGGCGGCACCAAGGCGCTGGTCGTCGTCGACCCGAACGTCGCGGCATCCCGCAGCCTCGCGATGCAGTTCGTCCCCAGCCTGCAAAAACGCGGCATCCAGATCGTCGACGAGGTCACCTTCACCGAAGGGGTCACAGACCCGGCCAAGGTCGCCGCCGAGCTGAAAAATTCCGGCGCGGACACGCTCATCGGCACAGCCCAGTCCAACCCCTTCATCGACATCTACGCGAAGGCCAAGGCCCTCGGAGCCAAGATCAATGTGGCGTTGAACGCCACCGGTTTCAGCCCTGGTCTGCTCGCCCAGCGCGGCAGTGACATGGCCGGAATGTCGATCATCTCAAGTGTCGCCGCACAGGGCACTCCGGTGATGAACGCCTACCAGAACACCATGACCACCTACGCGCCGGAGCTGGCGGACCCCACCGACGAGCTCGCCCTCGCCGGATACGTGGCCGCGGACCAGATGATCCAGGGACTCCAACTCGCCGGGCCCTGCCCCACCCGCCAGGCCTTCATCGAGACTCTCCGCAGGGTGACCGACTTCACCGCCGGCGGCCTGATCCCCCCGATCAACCTGTCCCTGCCCACACAGCCGATCCTCTGCGAAAACTTCATCACCGTCGACCCGACAGGGCGCAGTTTCACCCCCGTCCCACCGCCCGCGGCACTCAACCGCGACGGCTACTGGTGCGGCCAAGCGCTCCAATAGCTCCACGGTGGACCATGGCGTTGATCCATGGTGGACAGGTCGCCGCGACCCGCGACTACCGGACGGCGACGCGGCAGCGCAACCAGCGAAGAACTGGCTTACTTCCCACCCGCTTCCACCGGCGCCTCGACCCCTTGGATGAACCTCGCCGAACGCCGATTCACCGAACTGAACAACCCGCATTGCCCACCGCTCCGTCGTCGAACCCGCGGTCGACACCGGCAGCTCGATCAAAACCTGGCGCAACGGCCCAAAATCGCCCATGTGGACTAAGGCCGTCAACGAGATCTTTAAATCCCCGCCACCACTACCAGCAAGTCGACGATCCAGACACCAGATGACCCGGCATTGTGTTTCTTGTGAGAATTCTCGGACTCGCCCCCTACATCCCACTCACTAACCCCTTCCTGTTGTCTCTCGGTTTCTTGCCTGTCGATGTCGACATGGTTGTGTGGTGGCCGCTTGGCCTTGGCCGCCCAATTCACTCTTCCCCGGTCTTGTTCTGCGACCGACAAGCCGGCTCTCCCTCACAGGTGATCCCCCGGGCGCGGCCCGATGTACCTATTTCCCACAACGGCGTTTCCTTCTCGTCAAAAGAGTCTTTATCGAGTAGCGCCTGCTCAGCCGGGTTGTTCGTCCAGGAATCCTGAAATCCGCGCAGAAGAGCCAGACCTGGTCGGCCTTCGCGGCGAGCCGCTTCGCCAGGACATAGGCGGGGTGGTTCGCGTCGTCCTTCCAGGCCGACACCGGTTGGTCAGCCGGCCCCACTGGACGTCGGTGTCGTAGCGGGTCCGCAGGTCGGCGAGCGACTCCGCGTCGAGGCGGTCCTTCCCGGCGGCGGTCGCGGCGACCACGGCGTGGTGGGCCTCGCGGAGCAGTTCGATGAGCCGGCCGGCCCAGGCCTGGACCTTCGGATCCAGGTTCGCCACGCCCCGCAGGTGGCGAATGACGTGCGCAGAACATTGCTGGATGCCGGCGAGCTGTGCGGCGAACTGGTACCAGCCGGCGTAGTCGTCCCGGACCAGGGTGCCGTGGTAGTCGGACAGGACATGCAGGCCGTCGATCGCCGCCGACGAGCGGGAGTGGATCCCGGCGTACCAGACCAGCCCCGGGCCCGGGGTGCGCACGGTGACGACGTGCGGGTCCCGGACAGCGGCTTCCCTGCCTCGTCGAGGTCCCGCAGATCCGGCGTGGGTCACCTGGGTTCAGCTCGGCGAGCGAGACCACCAGCGCCTGCTCAGCCTCCCCCTCGGTGGCGAACGGACCGCGCCGCGGGTGCCTGCGCCTCCCGCTCGGGCCTGGTGGAATCTCGCGGCGAAACCACCAGGCACCATTGTCGGACCGGCCCAACTTGGGGTAGTGCTTTCCGAGCTCCTTCTTCGTGAGCGGATCCTGGCAACTGCACCTCTTGAAGACAGAACCCTTCACCGGTCGACGCTCCAAGCGGCCGCCCGGCCTCGCGACGGGAGAACGTCCGAGCACACGTCGTCCGCAGCGCCGTCGACGGCCGGCTCACCCCGGCGACCGTGCTCCGCGTCGTCACGGCCCGGCCACGGGACCTGTCGGTGTTCCTCTGCGGTCCCGAGCCGCTCGTCGAAGCGATGACCGAAGGCCTGCGGGCCGGCGGCGTCCCCGCCGGCCGCTTCTACCGCGAGTACTTCGACTGGCGCTGACAATGCTCGACGCACCGCTCCGTCGGTGGTGGGTGGTGTTCGTCCGGCGACTCGGCCTCCTCGAGCAGCAGTTCCGCCGCAGGGGCGACCCGCGACGGTCGGTTCAGCAGGTTGGACACCGTGCCGACCGAGATCCCGGCCACGAGCGCGACCTCGCGGATGCTCGGCGTCGTCACCCTCCCCTCACGGTTGGATGGGAGCTCGGACATGGATCAAAACTGAAACGTGTCAAGCATGGGAACCCACGGGCGTGCGGGCCGGGCCACAACTGGTCGAGCCAGGGAGGCATCCCGGCTTGACGTGGCCCCCCAGGTCACCTATCGTTCGGGGACCGGTTATGAATCGTTTCAATTGTCTCAATCGGGCAGGACGTGCGCCAGGCATGCACCTGACGCCTCCGGACCTTCGTGTACACGCGTCATGACAAGAACGGGAACGAGATGGCCGATCTGACGGCGGTGAAGTCCGCGCTGAAGGCGCAGCAGATCGAGACACCGTCGTGGCCGCTCGGGAATGGTCGTCGACCTGCCAGCTGAGGCTCCGCTGTCCGACGTCGTCACCCGCCTCAAGGAACTGCACGCGGCCTACCGGGAGGACTACGCCGCCTACTAGCGGCGCCACACCACACCGGACTCGCCGCCGATGCGGGGCGCCGATCCGGCGATCGTGCTGGTCCCCGAGGTGGGCATGTTCAGCTTCGGAGCCGACAAGCAGACCGCCCGGGTCGCGGGCGAGTTCTACGTCAACGCGATCAACGTGGTGCGCGGGGCCGAGGCGGTCTCCCGGTACACCCCGATTGACGAGGCGGAGAAGTTCCGCTGAACCGGGTCGACGGCGTCCATGGATCCCGCACCCTCGTCGTCCTCGTCGCCGACCTCTGACGGCGGCAAGACGGCCTACCGCCCGGCACGGGTGGACCGCGAGGCCGCCTGGGCCTGGCCCGGCGAACCAGCCGCTGACGATTTAAGTCCGCGCTCCCTACTCCCTCCCTCCAGCCATACGACGGACGCAGTCACGCGACCGTCCTGCGGTCATCACTCATTCCTTACGGTCCCCGATTCGTTGCCGGTGACCGCTCGAAAATCCTACGAGAGTATTGACCAGGTGATACTCGACAGAGTACATTCTTTCGTATCGTCTCGTCCGGCCTTCACCAATCCCGTGCCGGACATCACTCGGATCGTCCGGCACGTTCCTGCCGGTGAGAGGGACGCCTGCGATGGCAACCGTCAACTTCGCCAAGGTCAGTAGAAGCTACCCGGGTAGCACAAGCCTGGCGGTGGACACGCTCGACCTTCAGATCGCGGCCGGGGAGTTTCTCGTCCTCGTCGGTCCGTCGGGGTGCGGCAAGTCCACGTCGTTACGCATGCTCGCTGGGCTGGAGGAGGTGGATTCCGGGGAGATCTGGATCGGCGACCGCGACGTCACCGATGTCGCTCCGAAGGCCCGGGACATCGCCATGGTCTTCCAGAACTACGCGCTCTACCCGCATATGACCGTCGCCGATAACATGGGTTTCGCGCTGAAGATCACCGGCGTCGGGAAGGATGAGCGTCACCGGCGGATCCGCGACGCCGCGAAACTGCTGGACCTCGAGCCCTACCTGGAGCGGAAGCCGAGAGCGCTTTCGGGCGGGCAACGGCAACGGGTCGCGATGGGACGGGCCATCGTCCGGGAACCGCAAGTGTTCCTGATGGACGAGCCGCTGTCCAACCTGGACGCCAAGCTGCGCGTGTCCACGCGCACCCAGATTGCTTCCCTACAGCGTCGTCTCGGGATCACCACCGTGTACGTCACTCACGACCAGGTCGAGGCGATGACAATGGGTGATCGGGTGGCCGTCCTCAAGGCCGGCAAGCTGCAACAGGTCGACGCTCCGCTCGCCCTGTACGAGCGACCGGCCAACGTCTTCGTGGCCAGCTTCATCGGGTCACCCGCGATGAACATCGCCGAGGTGCCGCTGCGCAACGACGGTGTCCAGCTCGGCGAGACCGTCATCCCGCTACCGCGCGAGACTGCGCAAGCAGCGGCCGCCGAGGGCGCCACGACCGTGACATTGGGGTTCCGGCCAGAGGCGTTGGACGTTAGCGGCGGCGGCCCGGGCTTCGAGGCCGTGATCAATCTTGTCGAAGAGCTCGGCCCCGACGCCTACCTCCACGGAACCATCGTCGCCCCTGAAACGGCCTCGCACGCGGACGAGGGCAAGAACGCCGATGTGGTAGTGCGAGTCAGCCCCCGCGGCGTCCCGCAGCGGGGCGAGAAGGTCCGGATGAGTATTCGCGAAGGGGAGCTCCACGTGTTCTCCGTCAAGACCGGTCAGCGCCTGCCCGGCTGAACCAGCCTCACGGCGCGTCCCACGGAGCTCATTCCGTGGGACGCGCCGTGGATCCGGAGTGCCGAAGATCAGCTAGGGTAAGTCTGATCCACTGCACACGGACGTCAAACCGGGCAGCGGTCTGGCCTGCCCCGGTCGGATCGGCCGGTGTGAGCGTGGTTATCCGATGGGGCGACCGAACCGCGACCGGGGGTGTCGACGGTGTGCTTTCCAGACCCCAGGGTCAGCCGCTCACGTCCGGGGAGTTCCACCATCCCGACGCACCCCTCGGGCACCGTGACGCGGGCAGTCATCCCGTCCGCGGTCACCTCCCAGGACAGCGCCGCCGTCCCATACGGAGTCTCGTGTCGGGTATTCGCCCACGTGATTCCGCCGCCGGGACGCGGCCTGTAGGCGATGGTGCGGTAGCCGGGCGCTGCTGGGGTGATGCCGCCGACGACGCGGTGCAGCCAGTCGGCCACGGCGCCGAAGGCGTAATGGTTGAACGACGTCATGCCGCCGGGGTTGAGGCTGCCGTCGGGGCGCAGGCTGTCCCAGCGTTCCCATATCGTGGTCGCTCCCTGGGTCACCGGGTAGAGCCAGGAGGGGCATTCGGTCTGCTGCAGCAGCCGGTAGGCGACGTCCAGATGTCCTGTATCAGTCAAGGCATCGCAGATGAGTGGGGTGCCGACGAACCCGGTGGCAATGTGGGCGTCTTCCGCCAAGACGAGGGCGGCGAGCCGGTCGCCGGCGGACTGACGCTGCGCGGGGTCGACGAGCAGGCCAAAGGCGAGGGCCACGCAGTATGCGGTGGGGCTGTCACTCGTCAGGCGGCCGGACGGCAGCACGTAGCGGCGACGGAAGGCCCGCGCAACGTCGTCGGCCAAGGTGGCGTACTGCGCCGCGGCGCCGGAGTCGCCAAGCTCCGCCGCCGACCAGGCCAGGTGGCGGGCTGACCACGCGAAGTAGGCGGTGGCGACGAGGTAGCGGTCGGTCCGCGAGGCCGCCGGGTCGTCGGGCGGTGCGGCGGGGTCGAGCCAGTCCCCCAACTGGAAGCCGGCGTCCCAGAGCCGGCTGGGTCCGGCGAGCCGTGCCACGAGGTCGACCCAGGCCCGGCCCGCGGGGAACTGACGGCGCAACAGCTCACGGTCGCCGAAACGCTCGTAGAGCACCCATGGAGCCACGGTCACGACGTCCCCCCAGGCGGCACCGGGACGGATCGGAGTCCACAGGGGACCGCCGGGGATCACGGGGACGTACCAGGGGACGGCGCCGTCCGGCAGCTGTTCGACGGCGACGTCGGTGAGCCAGGACTCGAGCATCCCCGCACAGTCGTACAGGAAGCTCGCGGTCGGGGCGAAGATCTGCAGGTCGCCGGTCCAGCCGAGCCGTTCGTCCCGGGCCGGACAGTCGGTGGGGATGTCCACGAAGTTGCCGCGCATACTCCATACGACGTTCTCGTGGAGCCGGTTGATCAGGTCGTCACTACATTCGAACCAACCGATGCGGCGCATGTCGGTGTGGTGGACCAGCGCGGCGACAGCGTCGGTGTTCAGCTCGCCCGGCCATCCAGCGACCTCCGCGTAGCGGAAACCGTGCAGGGTGAACCGCGGCTGCCAGGTACGCGGCCCGTCGCCCGCCACAATGTAGGTGTCGGTGGCGCGGGCTCCCCGCAGCGGTCGGGTGGCCAGTTCCCCGTCCTGCAGAACCTCCGCATGGCGCAGGGTGATGGCGGTCCCCGCCGGGCCGTCGACGGTGATACGTAGCCGTCCGACGAGGTTCTGGCCAAAATCGAGCAGGTAGCGGCCGTCCGGTCGGCGGGTGATCGCGACCGGGCTGACCTCCTCGGTGCACCGCACCGGCGGGCCTTGCGGCGCGACGAGCGTATGGGGGTCGCGGGTGCCGACGGCGACCGGTGCCCAGTCAGCCGTGGGTTCGGCGTGCGGCGTCGCCCAGCTCGGGTCGTCCAGGCGGGCGTCGAAGATTTCGCCCTCGTACAGGCCGCTGGCCACTATCGGCCCGGGCGCGGCGATCCATGAGGAATCGGTCGCGATGACAGTGCGGGTGCCGTCGTCGTACGTGACCTCGAGCTGGGCGATCAGGGATAGATCAGCGCCGTAGATGTTGCGGGTCCCGCCGTTGAAGCCGAGACGGCCTCGATACCAGCCATCGCCGAGCCACGCGCCAATGGTGTTGGCACCCTCGGAGAGGTGATCCGTGATGTCGTACGTGCGGTAGCGCAGCCGCGCGTGGTAGACGGTCCACCCGGGAGACAGGACGTCGTCACCCACCCGCCTTCCATTGATCTCCGCTTCGAACAGGCCGTGGGCGGTGATGTACAGGCGGGCGCGCGCGACGTGCCGGGCGAGGGTGAAGTCCTTACGTACCCGTGCTGGACGCCGGTCGCTGTCGGGGCCTTCGAGCGAGTCTGCGCGGACGGGGACGGCGCTCCAGTCGGACGCCGCCAGCAGGCCAGCCTCGACAACTCTCGGCGGGCTCCACTCGGACGGCTCGTCAGGTCGGTCCGCGGCCCCGGCCCAGACCCGGACACGGACACGGACACGCTCACGGGACGTAAGTGGTGCGCCGGGCCAGGGCACCAGGACCTGGTCGGCGCTGTCGATGCGGCCAGTGCGCCGCACGAGGCCGCATCGGTCGAGCTCGATCTCATACCCGACCTGGACGCGGGCACCGGCCGGCAGCGCCCATGACAGACGCGGTTCGGCGACGCCGACGCCGATGCCGTCCCGCAGGTGCTCGAATGACACCGGGCCAGGCTGGCGGAGCATAAATCAGACCCTCCGTGACGACGCAGTGCCTCAACCTGCGGCACCGGAACGGGGATTGGCGCGGGCGTCAGCCCTTGACTGCTCCTCCGGTCAGGCCCTTCATAACCTTCTGATTGAGGAAGAGATAGATCACGAGCGTACCGATGACGTTGATGCAGATGGCCGCGAACAGCGGGCCGTACTGGGTGGCGCCGAAGTCCCCGGTGAAGTTGAGCAGGCCGACCTGGATGGTGCGCAGGTCCTGGTTGTTAGTGAACGTCAACGCTATCAGAAGGTCGTTCCAGATAAAGAAGAACTGCACCAGTCCGACGGTCAGGATGGCGTTGCGGACCATGGGGATGCTAATACTCCAGAACGAGCGAAGAATCCCAGCGCCGTCAATGGTCGCCGCCTCGAACAATTCCCGTGGAACGGCCCTGTAGTAGGTGGCCATCATGAACACGGTCAGCGGCAGGCCGGTGCCGGTATAGGTAAGGATCAGCGGCCACAGAGTGCCCGACAGGCCGGCCCGGAAGTAGACGGTGAACAGCGGTAGCAGAATCATCTGGGAAGGTACCATGATGCCCGCGAGGAAGATTATCAGCATCAGGCCGCGCCCCTTCCACACCATGATCTGCAGGGCGAATCCGGCGGCGGTGCCAAGCACGATGATTAGTAGCAGGGCGGGAGCGGTGGCGAGCAAGCTGTTTCTCACATACAGCCCGATGTGCCCGGTCGTCCAGGCCTCGCTGTAGTTCCCCCACTCCCAGCTCGTCGGCAGACTCCAAGTGGACTTGTTCAGGTAGTCGCTGTTGGACTTCAGCGAGGTCAGGAACATCCACAGCAGGGGGTAGACCTCGACTACCAGCAATAGGCCGATAACTACCTTCACCCAGATCCGTCCGGGGTGGCGGCGTCGCCACAAGGCGCGGGTGGTTCCGGGCCGGCGAGCGCTGCCCGAGGCCTTCATCATCGGGGGTGAGTCGAGCGCCATGGCGTCAGCCCTCCGTTAGGTCGCGCCGCGAGACGCGGAAGATGGCCAGGGTTACCAGCAGGCACACAACTGTCAGCAGCAGGGCGATCGTGCTTCCGTAGCCATAGTCGCTGTAGGTGAACGACGTCTGGAACATGTAGAGGGTCAGCGGCGTGGTGGCATTGCCGGGGCCGCCGTTGGTCAGCGCGACGATGGAGTCGAAGACCTTCAACGTGCCGTTGATGCTGAAGATCAGCGCCGACATCAGCACCGGGAACGACAGCGGTAGCACGATGTGACGCACCAGCCGAAGGCCCGATGCCCCGTCAAGACGGGCCGACTCCAGCACTTCGTCGGGGATGTCGACCAGGCCAGCGAACAGGAGGACGGCGTAGAAGCCCATGGAGCGCCAGATGTCCATGATGACCAGGACCCAGAATGCTTTGCCGGGGCTGCCGAACCAGTCGACCGAGCCCACGCCCACCGTGGAGAGCAGCGAGTTCATCGGACCGGTCTGCGGGGCGACCTGGAAGAACTTCTGGAAGAGCAGACCGACCGCCACGGTGGGCATGATGACCGGGAAGAACACCAACGTGCGGATGACCGCGGAAGCGCGCTTGAGGAAGAAGATGTACAGCAGAGCGAGCAGGTAGCCGGCGAGCACTTGTCCGACGGTCACGGCGACGCCGTATTTGAGGCTGAACCAGAGTGCCTTGTGGGCGGCCGTGTCACTGAACAGGCGCTGGAAGTTGTGCAGGCCGTTGCCGGTGAAGCCGTCGATGGTGTTGCCTTTGGTGAACGAGTACCCCAACGACCACACCATCGGAACCAACATGACGAGGGAATAGACGAGCAGGGCGGGACCTATCAGGGTCACAATGGCCCTGCGGTCACCTAATACGCGGTGCATAAGCGCTTTCCACTTCGTGTGGGGATGCGGGCAGAAAGTAGGTCGAGATTTGCCAAGGGTGGCTCAGGAGCCGCCATGACGGCGGCTCCTGAGCCGCACACGGCTCGGGCTCAGCTACCCGACAGGGCCCTCTGAACGGTCTGCATGAACTGCTCCGGGCTCATGCTCCCCGTGACCAGCGAAGCCGCGTTCGTCTGGCTGACGTTGGTGGCCTTAGTGCTGAACAGAGCCTCGAACCACAGGACGTTCTGCGTCGACGCGCCGATGGTCTTCCTCACCTGCGTGGTGATCGAATTCGGGTCCTGAACGGGGGTGTTGACCTTGAATCCCGAGATGGAACCTTGGTCCTTAAGCGCGACGCTGCCGTAGTTCTGGGTGATGCACTTGACCCAGGCGCCAACCCTGCTGTCGAAGGTCTTGGCTCCCAGGGTCATCGCCAGGCCGACGTTGGAGGGATACTGGTCAATCGAGCCCTTACCATCGGGGACGGCGGGGAAGGGCATGAAGCCGATGTTCTCGGCGCCCACCTGGTCCTGCTTGGGGTCGTCAATGTTCGTCAGCGCCCAGCTGCCCATGTAGAACATGGCCGCTTTGCCGGTAAGGAACTGGTTAAACGCGGTGTCGTAGTCGATCGACCCGACGCCCTTGCCGAAGTAGCCGTTCTTGCCGAGTTCGGCCACCTTCGCCGCGGCCTCGACGTACTGGGGGTCGGTCAGCTTGGCCTTGCCGTCGGCGACGTCCTTCATTGCGTCCGGCCCCAGGCTGCGGTATAGGTAGCCGCTTACCAGCCGGGTGATAGGCCAGCCCTGCTGGCCGGAGGCAGCGAACGGCTGCACCCCCGCCGACTGCAGCGTGGCCGCGTCCGACACCAGCGCGTCCCATGTCGAGGGCACTGACAGGCCGTGCTCGTTGAACACCTTCTTGTTGTAGAAGATGCCCTCGATGTTGTACTCGTACGGCAAGACCTCCATCTTGCCCCCGTACAGCGCCTTGATCGTGGAGATCGCCGCCGGCTCAATCTGGTCGTATACGCCGAGATCCCTCAGCTTCGTCTCGAGGTCGGCGATCTTGCCGGACTTGTAGAGCTGATCTGTCAGCGCGGGCGCGTTACCTGCGGCGAACTGGACCGGCAGGGCGTTCTGCCCGGCGAGCAACTGGAGCTTCTGGTCCAAGCTCGTCTGCGGCACAGTGTCCACGTTCAGGGGTAATGTCTGGTTCTGCGCCTTACATGCACCATTCGCCAGAGTGCCCAGGCCCGTCTTGACGGTGGTGTTCTCGACGTTCGTCAGATAGCTGAACTGTTTCGGCGCGGAGGACGAGCCCGTGCCCGTGCCTCCACACGCCGCTACCAGAACCGCCACGGCGGTGGCGCTCGCCGCGAGACCAGTGATCCGTGCCCTGCGGGCGCGGAGAGAGTGGATGATCACAGTTGGCTCCCTGTCGTCGTTCAGGCAGAGGTAGGCGGAGACTCGGATCGCGCCGGCGCGTATAACGTTCTCCATGCGGAAGTGGGACAAGGCTGCACTCAGCCCACCGCTGTGTCAAGACCTCCAGGCCGCCATCGGGGTCGAGGTCCTCTAGCTGGGTCGCCGAACCGCTGGCGAGCTCGGTCAGCTCGGACCGCAGGTCGACCAGCACGTCCGGGACCTCCGCCCGCCAGGATGCAGGCCCCGCAGCGAGTCCACGGTCTTGAGGCCGCGACGGCACCGCCCCCGTGTGGCGATCGGCCTCGCGCCTATGATCAGGCTAGCTCGTGCGCGTGACACGATGTAGATCGTTCTATAGGCATGACTCAGGAGTACACCAGGCATGGACTCGTCGCCAAAACGGACGAAGCGCGTGACGATCACAGATGTGGCACGGCACGCTGGCGTCTCCACCCCCGCGGTCTCCAAGGTGCTGCGCAACGCCTACGGGGTGAGCCCCGCGATGCAGGAGCGGGTTCGTGCGGCCATGGCCGAACTGGACTACCGGCCCCACGCCGCCGCGCGCGGCATGCGTGGACGCACCTATACGATCGGCGTCCTGCTGGACAACATCCGTAACCCCTTCTTCGCCGACATCCTCGACGGAGTCCGCGACCAATTACGCGACAGTGAGTACACCGTCCTGGTCGGGGCGGCCGGGTTCGGCGCTGATGACCAGGCCAAGACCATCCGCTCCATGGTCGACCGCCGGATGGACGGACTGATCCTGATCGCGCCCGGAACCCCGCGCAGCGAAGTGCTCACCATGGCCGCCGCCACTCCTACGGTGGTCATCGGCCACCACGACGCTGCCGACGTTCATGACTCGGTCGTGGATGCGGACGCCATCGGCGCGGGACTCGTGGTGGATCACCTCGTGTCCCTCGGCCACCGCGACATCGCTCTGGTAGCAGCAGCGGGGACCAAGGTGAGCCTGTGGAAGCGCACTCCGGAGATTGAGCTCACAAACGGCTATCTGGAGGCGATGAGCGGCCACGGCCTGCAGGAGCATGCCCGCGTCTGTCGCGCTGCCTACTCAGACGACGGCGGCTACAAGGCCGGCAGGCAACTGCTTACCGGCGCAGAACCTCCAACGGCCATCATGACAGGCGCGGACATCGCCGCCCTCGGCGTCTACCGCGCGGCGCACGAAATGGGCGTACGCGTCCCCGAGGAACTGTCCCTTGTCGGCTACAACAACACCGCCATCGCGGCCCTTGCCCCCGTGCAACTAACCAGCGTCGACCAAGCCGGCCAGGAAATGGGAGCCGCCGCCGCGAAGATGCTCATCGAGCGAGTGGAAGGCCATCGGAACCGCGCTATGCAGACCTCGATGACACCCCAGCTCGCCATCCGCCACAGCACGGCACCCCCGAGGCTTACGCCGGTTCTCGGACTGCGCTCTTCATGAGAAACAAGGACATGTGGGATAATTACACTCCTCCCATGACCCCCCAACGACATCGCCAGACGAAGAGACAACGCAACCACCCCACCACGCGCACGCACGGAAGACGGGGTTTGGCTCAATGCGTCCGAGCCCCTCGAATGAACGCGATCATGGAACGGTGGGTAGGAACCTGCCACCGAGAGCTCCTCGACCGAACCTTGATCTACAACCAGCGGCATCTCCTGCATGCGCTCCGCGAATACGAGGCGTTCTAGCCAGGTAGCCCCGGCGCACGAAGGATCTGGGTTAGTCGAAGACGATGACGCCGCGGATGTTGCGACCCGCGTGCATGTCGTCGTACGCCTCGTTGATCTGATCCAGCGTGTAGGTGCGGGTCACCAGCTCGTCGAGCTTCAGGTCGCCCTGCTTGTACAGGTCGATCAGCAAGGGGATCTCGCGCGCCGGAGATCCCATGCCGTAGAGCGCACCCTGGATCCGCTTCTGGTACATCGTGAGCTCGAGCAGGTTGACCGGAATACCGACCTCGTCCTGAGCGGCGGCGGCGGTGGCGACGACCGTCCCGCCCTTGCGAACCGCGCTGAACGCCTGGGCGAGGTGGGTCCCGGTCACGACCCCAACCGTGACGATGGCCGCATCGGCGCCCTGGCCCTTGGTCACGCCGCGCGCGAACTCGCTGGCCTGCTCGATGTCGGCGAAGGCGTCGGTCGCGCCCAGCTTCAGCGCCAGCTCACGTTTGAACGGCACGGGGTCGACCGCGATGACCCGGGCCGCGCCGACATAGCGGGCGCCCTGGACCGCATTCATGCCGATGCCGCCGGTACCCATGATGATGACCACGTCGCCCGGCGTGATGCCCGCGGCCCGGATCGACGAACCCCATCCGGTGGGCACACCGCAGCCCACCAGGCACGCGACGTGCAGCGGCACGTCGTCGTCGATCCTGATACAGGACACCGCCGGCATCACGCTCCACTCGGAGAACGTGGAGACACCGCCGGCCTGGCCCACGTCACGGCCGTCGACATGCATGCGGAAGGTCCCGTCGAGCTGGCTCCCGACCAGCATGAGCGCGCCATTGTCACAGAGGTTCTGCTGGCCGGAGGCGCACCACCGGCAATGCCCGCAGCTGGGGATGAACGACGTCACGACGTGGTCGCCAGGCGCTACCGACCGAACTCCCGGGCCGACCGCCTCGACGACACCAGCGCCTTCATGCCCGGCGACGAACGGCAGGGTGGCGACACCGATGTCACCCTTGGCGAAGTGGTCGTCGGAGTGGCACAGACCGCTCGCGGCCATCCGGACCAGGACCTCGCCCTCCTTCGGGGGGTCCAGCTCGACCTCCCCGACCTGCCACCGACCGGGCGTCTCCCACAGCAGCGCGGCGCGGGTTCTCACGTGTTCAGTCCCTTTCGTCGTTGATGGATTTCGGGTGGCTCGGCCGCGGTTGGGTCCTCCTGGTTTTCCGGCGCTCCGGTGTTCCCGCGCGCCGGGCGGTTCCGGCTGGCGTCCGCGTTCTAGTCCAGGGCGCTGGTCGGAGGTTCCAGTCCGAGCTGTTCGGCCGCCCGGGTCAGGCTCCGCCGTTTCTCCGCGAGGTCTCCCGATGGCCACACCTGGTCGGCCCACACGATGTGCTCGCCCAGCCAGATCGCGTCGAAGCCGAGCTCGTCGGCGGCCACGGCCAGGTCCAGCAGGTCCCGGGGGTACAGCCCGTACACCGTCAGGCCGATGCTCACCGGCCTGCTACCGTGTCGAATCTCACGGCCGCACTTTAAACGTCATGAGGAATCACCGCAAGTGTCTCCCTCGAGCCCCTGCCATGATTCATCATGAGGTCGATGAATCATCAACCCTCCGCCCCCAGTCGACTACTCATAGTGTGCGACCTCGTGTCGCACCGCATGCTTGCACCCTTCAGGACGACATCAACTGTTAACAAGGCGTCGAGAGATCATGCTCCACGGGCCGCACGAGTCAGGGCCAGCGCTCGTGCCCTGTAGGCGCTGCTAAGACTTGACCGGTGGCCGGCAGGTGCGACAGCGCGCCTGCACTGCTGGGCGACCGGCGCTCGGCGGGCGACAGCATCGCCTAGGCCTCGCCACCCTCCCGAGCGGGCCATGCTGCGGCCGTCGTTCGTCCCGCCGGCCGCGGTCCGGGACCTGCGGCCGCTGACCCGGCTGCGGCTGGTACTGGTCATCGAGTCCTACCGCCACCGCAATCGGATCGAGAAGGCGCTGGCGGACCCGCTGCCGAAGATCTCGGGGTGCTGCCGGACATGTTCGGGGTCAGCAGGCCGCGGATCCTGGACGCGCTGGTCGTCGGGCAACGATCCGCGAAGGTTCTGGCCGGGCTGGCCGACCCCTGCGTCAGGGCAAACTGGACGCGGCGCCCACGGGCCAGTTCCGCGACGCGCACGCCACCGAGATCAAGGTGCGGTTGGAGCTCGTCGACATCCTGCAGACGGAAATCGCCCAGCTCGACGTGCAGATCGCCGTGCGGGTGGCGGAGACCTGCCCGGCGCGCGCGCCGGGCCGGTCTACGCCGGGGGGGTCAGCGGGACGGCGCACGCCCCACCCGCCCGGACCAGGCACGCCCGGTCTTATCACTCGTCGAACAGCTCGACGAGATCACCGGCGTCGGGCGGTCGTGCGCGCACGACATCAATCACCGAGCTGGGTGTCGACGTTGCCGTCCAGTTCCCGACCCCGGGGCATAGCCACCGACTGGTCCCGCTGGCCGACCAGTCCGGCGCCACCACCAGACCCTTGCCGACCGGCGCCGGAAGCCGAGAAGCCGCGGCCGGGCGGCGGCGACCGCCCGGTGGTCAGGCCGGGAGAGCGATGCCGGGACCGGGCCGCGGCGACCGCTCGGTGGTCAGGCGGGGACGGCGATTCCGGAAACGTCCGCGGCGGTGACGAAGCGATCGGGACGCAGCGCGACGACGCGGGCGCCATGGTCGCGCAGCCATCCCAGGCCCGCGCCATCGAGGTCCACGATCTCGTCCGACCCCAGCGTGCGCTTGTCGGGCGGACGGACCGCGACGTAGCAGGCCCCCAGCGCGTCCCACCCAGCCTTCTCCTCGGCGGTGAGCATGTCCGCGGGGTCGACGTCGTCGCCGAGCAGGTCGTCCAGCCGGGTGCCAACCCCGCGCGGGGACGCCGCCCTCGGCTGGGGGATCATCCTGCCGACGATGCTGGCCTGACCGACCGGTCCGCGAACCCAGCCGGCGGCCAGGTGGGGCGGCGTGAGCAGCGGGAGTTCAGGCGGGGTCACACCCTCCGGCGGCGGGGCGGCAAGAGCGGCCATCTCCTCGTCGGAGATTTCCTGCTTAATGACCTTTCCGAGTTCCACCGCGATCTAGGTGTACATCGCGACATTGGGCTTCCGCTCGGCCTCGTAGGTGTCGAGCACGCTGTCCGGCATGGCTCTGGCGAGCACCTGGGCGATCTTCCAGCTGATGTTGTGGGCGTCGCGGACGCCCGACTGCATGCCCGAACCCGACCACGGCGGCATCAGGTGGGCCGCGTCGCCGTCGCGCGCGGCGGCGACTTGGGCGCGGTGGTCTCCGCCGTCCAGAACAGCCTGGACATGACCCGGATGGAGGCGGTGGACTTCACGTACCTGGTCGCCCGGGTCTACTGCCCGGACGTATCGCTGCCCGATATCGGGTCGCTGCTCACCCCTACGCCAACCGCGCCGCCGCGCCGGCGACGACCATCACCCCGGGAACCTGGCTGGTCGGCAGCAACATCCAGCCGGGCACCTACGAGACCACCACCGCCAGCGTGGCGATCACCGACTCCTGCTACTGAGCGCGGCTGTCCGGCACGTCCGGGGAGTCCAGCGAGATCCTCGCGAACGGCAACGTCCAGGGCCACGGCATCGTGACCATCAAGCCGACCGACGTCGCGTTCCAGACCCGCTGCACCTGGACCAAGCTCGGCTGAGCCCAGGCCGCGGCGAATAGACCGACGGCGGCCCGGTCTGGTCGCCGCGCGACGCTGGCCCACCCAGCGAAAGGAGACCCGATGACAGAAATGGACCTACGCGCCCAGGCCGACTACGACACCGGCGAAGTCCGCATCAGCCGCTCTCGCCATGATGATGGCGAGAGCATCGGCAACACCGGCGTCACCCGGCTCGACAGACCAGACCACGAGGCCGACCTTGGGGAGCTCGAACGGGCCGCCGACATGCTGCTCGCCGAGAACGGCTTGAAGCGCACCGGCCCATGGCGTCGAGGCCGGAATTGGAAGATTGCAACTACGGTCACCGAGTCCGAGCCCGTGCAGACCGCCAGCTGAGCCGATGGCGACGAACGCCCCGCCTCCTGGTTGCCACACCGGGAGCGGGGCCGTTCGCATGACCGCTGACAACCGGCCTACGGCACGAGCAGGCTGATGGGCTGGCGAGGGTCGGACCGGTTCTGGTTGTGGTGCCAGGAGACCTCGATGTGTATGGACACGGGGCGGCCGATCCCTTGGGTCGGGCTGGCGCGCGGCCACCGAGCCTGGCGCTCGGTAACACCCCCGAGTTCTTGCACTCCACGGGACCATCAATAGTGTCTCGCGAGGAAGGCCGACTGGCCTGACGGCACCGACCTACCGTGCAACGTCTGCCTGTCCCGATACGCCGGTTCGCGACCTGGGGATAGCCTCGTGCACCGCTACGGGTGTGATCGGACCGGGCAGGCAGAGTTGCGCCGCCCCCAGGGCGGAGAGTTCCTGTTCGGCCAGAACGCGGTACGGCGCACCCGCAGCGGCGGCCTTCAGCCGCATCCAGCCCGGTGCTCGTGTCCAGCCGCCGGCGCAGTAAATGACCTGCGCGCCGGGCGCCAGGCCGCGCAGCGCGGCAGCGCCAACCACGGCGAGCTCCCACACGGCTGCGGCCGCTCGCCGTTCGTCGGATAGCCGTCGGGCCGCTGCCGTCCACCGGGGAGCCTCACCGCCGGCCGTACCCGGGACGAACACCTGCGGGCCGGGCGGAGGGGGGGCAAGACCCGCGGCCAGGACGGTATCGACCTGGACGCCCAGGCCCGACCTGCGCAGCCAGGAAATGTTGCGGTCCAACTCCAGTACGGTGAGCGCGGTCTGGCCGGTGCCGAGGATCGTGGGTGACAGGTCGACGTCGCGCGGTGGTCGCCCGGTTCCGACCGTCCGGACGACAACCTCCGCGGTGCCCATTGAGTCGAGTGGGGCGCCTGGATCCTGCCGGTGCACGACCGACGCGGCGACCGGGTGGTCGTGGCCGCCCGCGACGACGACCGCGTCGGAGCTGAGCAGCCCCGCCAGCCGCCTGCTGCGCAGCTCGCCGATCACCGTGCCGGCCGGGACGACCGGGGGCAGGCACTCGAGCGGCAGGAATGGGGTGACCCGGTTCGGGTCCCAGCGGCCCGGCTCGAGCAGCCAGGCCCCGGTGCGCGCGGCCAGGGTGCTGGACATCACCGCCCGTCCGGTCCAGCGCAGGGCCGGGTAGTCGGTGCACGCCACCCAGCCGGTCGCCGCGGCGACCTGGTCGGGCGGGAGCAGGGCCCACGCCGCGATGGTGCGGGCGGCGTCGAGTTCGACGCCGTATCGGATACGGTCGTTCGGGCCGCGCAGCGCGGACAGCTTGTCCAGCGCGGTCCGCCGGGATGGGTCGTACCACGGCAGCGCTGGGCCGAGTGGCCGGGCGGCGGCGTGTAGCACGCCGTCCTCGCCGACCCCTGCGACACAGACCCCGCGTAGCCGGGGACTGCCGACGTCGTGGGCCGCCTGGAGGATCAGCTCCTCGAGTGTGTCCACGAGTACGTCGGCGTCGGTGCGCAGCCAGCTCCGCGGCGTGGGCCGTGATGCTCGGGCGAGCACGGTGCCAGTCCAGTCGGTGAGCAACACCTTGACGTTGGTGCTGCCCAGGTCGGCGCCGGCCCAGACGTCCCGCATGGGTCAGGCGCTCTGCAGCTCGTGGCTGCCGGTGCGTGACAGAGCGGCGAGCTCCGCGACGATCGCGTGCGCCTGCGGCAGGTCCCGTTGCCAGATGTTGCGGCCGACGATGATGCCGCGTGCGCCCGCTACGACGGTCTGCCGGACCGCGTCGACCGTGTCGACCGCGTTGCCCGTGCGGGGGCCGCCGGCGATGACGACGGGTAGGCCGAGCTCCTCGACCAGGCGGCGGGTGCCGTCCTCGCCGGGGAAGGCAATCTTGATGATGTGTGCGCCGAGGTCAAACGCAATCCGCGCGGCCTGCTCCTCGGCCGCGATCACCTCGTCGGTCCGCGGCGCGCCCAGCATCACCGGTTCGAGCATCAGGGGGATCTGCCACCGCTCGCACTCCGAGATCACCCTGCCGACACGGGTGACCAACGCGGCTTGCTCGGACCTGGTGGTGTTCCACGGCATCAGCATCTTCACGCAGTCCACGCCGAGCCGGACGGCGTCCTCGACGCTGTGCTGCAGGGCGCCGGCGCCGGTGTCCGCGTCGGTGTAATGGTAGAAGGCGTCGATCGCCATGACGCGGGACAGGTGCGGCCGCTGAGCGAAGTACCGTTCGGTGCGGACGACGAGGCCTGGGCTCATCATGAAGCCGGTGATGTCGTCGTCGCCGAACTCCTCGACGACCGCGGCCGGGTTCTCCAGACTGGGTAGCCGGTCAAAGATGAGCCCGTGGTCGACGGGCATGATGATGGCCACCCGGTCTTCCGGCAGCGTCCGGGTCATGCGGTAGGCCATGGTCATGGGTTCGCCTTTCGTTCAGCGGTCACGTGAGGGGTCGACGTGCACCTTCAGTGCGTCCGCCGAGGCGGCGGTCGCGAGCGCGTCGGTGTAGGACGCGAGGGGGAGTGTGTGGGTGACCAGAGGCCGGATGATCGCGGCCAGGTCGGGGATCTGCTCGACGGCCGCCGGGTAGCAGTCGGCGAGACTGTTGGACCCGAGTACGTTGAGCTCTTTTTCGAAGATCTCGAACGGATGCAGCGGTACGGTCGTCTCCGGTGCGGTCACGCCCATCTGCACGAGGGTGCCGCGGATGGCGATCCGTACGAGCGCGTCGGCGACGGCGGCGGGGTGACCACTGGCCTCCACGACAACCTCGGCGCCGTGGGCAAGGTCGAGCGCCGACGAGGAACCGGCGGCCCGGTCGGCTCCGAGGCGCACGGCGGCGTCGCGGCGGACCAGGTGCGGCTCGACGACCTGGACCCGGCCCGCTCCACGCTGCTTTGCCACGGCGCAGACCAGCAGGCCTATCGAGCCGGCCCCGTACACGAGGACGTCCTTGTCTTTCAGCGACGGCGCGCGGTCCAGCGCGTGTAGTACGCAGGCCAGTGGCTCGATCAGCGCCCCGGTCGTCGCGTCGATGCCGGCGGGCAGCCGGTAGGTGACCCGGGCGGGAATGACCACCTGCTCGGCGCAGGCACCGGGGCGGGTCACCCCGACCGGCTCGAGGCGCAGACAGAGGTTGTAGGCCTTGGCCTGGCACCAGCGGCACACGCCACAATTGATGTTGGGGTCGGCGGCGACCAGGTCGCCCGGTGAGATGGCACGCACGTCCGTGCCGACGCCGACGACCGTGCCGGCGAACTCGTGGCCCGGCACGACCGGGTAGCGGCCGGTGGCGTAGCTGCCCTCGACCAGGTGCAGATCGGTGCCGCAGATGCCGACCGCCGTGGGCGCGATGACGACCTCGTCGGGGCCGGGCGCCGGGTCGGGCAGCTCCGTCAGCGCCACGCCGCCTGTTCCGTCGAGAATGATCGCGCGCATCACTTCACCGCTCCGAACAGCAGGCCGCGCACCAGGCTGCGCTGGCAGATCCAGCCAAGGATGACGACGGGGATGCTGACCACGGTGGCGACGGCCGCCACCTGGGCGGTGTAGAGCTCACCGAAGGACAGGAACTTCTGCATGAACAAGGGCAGCGTGGACGTGGTCGTCGTGAGGTTCACCGCGTAGAAGTACTCGTTCCACGAGAACACGCAGCACAGCAGCGCCGTCGACCACAGGCCGGGCCGTACCAGCGGCAGCACGATGCTGCGCATGGTGCGCAGCCGACCGGCCCCGTCCAACGCCGCTGCCTCGAGCACCTCGCCCGGCACCTCCTGGAGGAACGAGCGGATCATCCATATGGCGAGCGGCAGGTTCATCCCCAGATGCAGGATCACCAGCACGACCACGGTGTTCAGCAGCCCCAACCGCTGCGCGACGACGTAGATCGGGATGATGCCCGCCGCGACCGGCATCATCTTGGTGCTGATGAAGAAGAACAGCGCGTCCTGCGCCTTACGGACCGGCCGCACCGCCAGCGCGTACGCGGCGGGCACGGCGAGCAGCAGCACCAGGATCGTCGAGACCGCGGCGACGGCGATCGAGTTGCCTGCGTACGCCCAGAAGCCGGCCTGGAACGCATCCTGGTAGTGCTCGAGCGTCGGGTGGAAGGCCAGTTTGGGTGCTGGCGCCGCCGCGTCGGTCTCGGTCTGGAAGCTCTTGAGCAGCATGTACGCGATCGGGGAGAACAGCAGCAGCGACCCGAGCCAGCCGAGCACCGCCACCGGCCAGCCGGCGGTGTCGCGGTCCCTGCGGCGCCGGCGTGGCCTGTCAGCCGGCCCGGGATCGACGGCCTTGTCCTGACCGAGGGGTGCGGCCGTGACGGTCATCGCCGTCCCTCCTGCTGGAAGATGCCGGAGAGCAGGCGCAGCGCCGGCATCGCCAGTGCGATGGTGAGTACCAGCGCGACCAGCCCATACGCCGACGCGGTGCCCCAGTCGAACGAGCTGAACGCGCGCAGGTACACGTAGTACGTGATGTTGGTTGTCCCGAAGGCCGGGCCGCCGGCGGTGAGCAGGGCGATCTCGCCGAACGTCTGGATGATGTTCATGCTCAGCAGCAGCGCGGTGAGCTCGAGAAACGGTCGCAGGTGCGGCAGGACGACCCCCCGCAGCTGCCACCACCACCCGGCGCCGTCGACGCGCGCCGCCTCAAGCTGATCCTCGGGCAGCGCCTGCAGCCCGGCGAGCAGCACGAGCATCGCGAACGGCGTCCACCGCCAGGATGTGATCATGATGATGGAGAGCATCGACTGCTCGCTCAGCCAGTTCACCCGCGGCAGCCCGACAAGGTCGGTGAGCCAGCCGAGCAGCCCGAACGACGGGTCGAACATGGCGCTGCGCCAGAACAGCGCGACCGCCACGGGCATGACGAAGAACGGAGTGATCGCCAGCGTGCGGGCGACACCGCGGCCGGGGAACTTCTTCTGCAGCAGCATCGCGAGCACGAGCCCGACGACCACGCTCGCGATCGTCGCGCCGCCGGTGAGGATCACCGTGTTCCAGATGGCCTTCCAGAACGTGTCGTCGGTGAAGGTGGCCCGGTAGTTGGCGAGCCCAGCGAAGCCCTTCCGGCCTGGGGACAGCAGGTTCCAGTTCCGCAGCGAGTACCAGATGGTCAGGGCGAACGGGATCTGGGTCAGCACGAGTGTGAAGCCGAGCGCGGGCAGCAGCGGGGCACGCCGGCTCCATGACCCGCGCCGGGTCAGCGGCCGCACCGGTGCGGTCGGCTGGCTGACGGCGGTCATGGCTCACCTCCCTTCTGGGTGATCGGGTGGCATGGCGGGCGGTGGCGCCCGCCATGCCACCCGGGCGATTACCGGTTACTTCAGCAAGCCGGCCTTCCTGACCACCTTCTCGGTATATTCCTGGGACTTCTGCAGCGCGTCCGGAACGCTCTGGGTGCCGCTGATGGCGCCCGCAATCTGCTGCGAGACGTAGTCACCGATGTCGACGAACTCGGGGATCTGCACGTACTGCACGCCGCAGCAGTAAGGCACCGGCTGGACGGTCGGCTGCTTCGGGTTGGCGGTGTTGATCGACGTCAGCGTCAAACCCGCGTAGGACTTGGCCGCCTCCTGGTACTCCGGGATGTCGTAGGTCGAGGCGCGTGAGCCGGGCGGGATCGCGTCCCAGCCGGCCTTGGTTCCGGCGAGTTTGATGTAGTCCTTGCTGGTCGCCCACGAGATGAACTTCCAGGCGGCGTCCTGGTGCTTGCTGGACTTCGTGACTGCCAGGGCCCACGCCCACAGCCAGCCGGATGCCGGGGTCTTGTCCACCGGCGCCAGCGCGAACGCCAGGTTGTCCTTGACCGCTGGGATGCCGTCCTGCAGCGCGGGGCCGGCGAAGACGGTGTCGTCGTACCACATCGCGGTCTTGCCCTGGGTCATCTGCTGCAGGCAGCCCTCCCAGCCTTCCTTGGCCGCGTCCGGCTGGCCATGCGCACGCACCAGGTCCACGTAGAACTTCACGGCCCTCGTGGTCTCTGGCGAGGTGAGCTGCGGGCGCCACTGCTCGTCGAACCAGCGTCCGCCGAAGGTGTTGATGACCGTGGTGATGGGGGCCAGGTTCTGGCCCCAGCCCGGCAGCCCGCGCAGGCAGATGCCGGACACACCGTTGCTCTTGTCGTCCATCTTGGCCGCGGCCGCCGCGACCTGGTCCCAGGTCGGCTTCTCCGGGATCGTCACGCCGGCCTTCTGGGCGAGATCCTTGCGGTAGATCAGGAACGAGCTGGAGCCGTAGAACGGGGCGGCGTAGAGCTTGCCGGACGCGGAGACGATGTCCTTGATCGGCTGCAGCACGTCGGTCGCGTCCCAGGCAGGGTCCTTGGCGACGTAGTCATCGAGCGGAACAATCCAGCCGTTCTTCGCCCAGATCGGCACCTCATAGCTGCCGATCATGGCAACGTCGTACTGACCGGAATTCGTAGCGACATCCTTGGTCACCGCCGGGCGCAGGTCGTTCTCCGGTAAGACGGTGAACTTGACCTTGATCCCGGGATTCTTCTGCTCGAAGTCGGAGATAAGACTCTCGGCCGTCTTCATCTGCGGGTTCGCCGCGAGCGCCACGGTGATCGTGGTCTTGCCCGAGGCGTCCTGCCCGGCCGAGTTGTCGGAACAGGCCGCGACGGCGAAGAGCGTCCCGACGGCGAGCAGCGCCGTGAGGAGTCGTTTGTTGCGGGGCATAGAAAAACCTCCTGAAGGTGGGACGGCGGGCGCGGGTCGTCTTTCTCGTCGGCCGTGGTCAGGGACTGACGATTCGGCCGATCTCGGGAGAGGGCGCGGATGCGTGCGCCGGCGCCGGCGTGCCGACCTGGACCTCGACATGCACGACGTCGCTGCGCACCCAGACCTCGTGGTAGTCGAAGGACTGCAGGTTCGCGTCCCAGGACGTTGACTTGATCTTCAGTAACGGCGTCCCGGGGCGCACCCGGAGCCGGTCGGCCATCTCGCCTTGCGCGGCGACGGCCTCGACGGTGCGAGCCGCACCCGCGAGGGCGTACCCGGCCTTGCGCAGTGTGCCGTTGAGGGAGCCCTCTCCGGTCGGCACATCACTGCGCGACACCAGCGCCCCGACCTGTGGGGGCAGGTAGTTGATGGAGAAGAGCGCGACCTCGCCGTCGAGCTCGCGCAGCCGCTCGAGGACGTAGCCATGGCTGCCCGGGGGCAGCTGCAGCGCCTCGACGGCCGACGCCGGCAGCGGCACCAGCTCGGCACGCAGCACGTGTGTGGTTACCCGGCGCTGCCGGCCCTCCACCTCGTCCTCGAAGAAGCCCTCGCGACCCTGCAGCAACCATCCGCGCTGCGACGGCATCGTGGCGAATGCCCCGCGCCGGGCAATGCGGGTGATCCACCCCTGCTCCTCGAGCAGGCGCAGCGCCTCGCGGACGGTGGCCCGGGCGAGGTCCCAGGTCGTTGCCAGCTCGCCCTCGCTGGGCAGCCGGTCGCCCCTGGCGAGGGTGCCAGCCATGATCTGCTGGCGAATCCGCTCGGCCAGCTGCTGGTAGTACGGCTGGGCCGAGGCGCGGTTGATGGGCTCGCTGCCGTCGGGTCCACTCATGAGCGCTCCAAGATCGATGGTCTGGTACGTACAGACCGGTCAGCCTGGACAAGCGCGGACTTTAGGGGTTAGTTTTCCGGCGCGTCAAGAGCTGGCAACAAAGGACAGGACCGCGGATGACTCGACGGCAGTTCGTCAACGACCCCTACCACGTGGTGCCCGAAGCGCTCGAGGGTCTCGTCCTTGCGCACCCGGGACTGCTGCGGCTGCACCCTGACCCCGCATACGTGACCCGGGCGAAACCCGCCCCTGGCAAGGTTGCCGTCGTGTCCGGCGGCGGCTCCGGGCACGAGCCGCTGCACACCGGCTTCGTCGGCGCCGGCATGCTCGACGCCGCCGTGCCCGGCGCGGTCTTCGCCAGCCCGACGGCACTGCAGGTGGCGGCCGCGACCACGACGGTGGACACCGGTCAAGGTGTCCTGCAGATCGTCAAGAACTACACCGGCGACGTGCTGAACTTCCGGATCGCCGCCGAGATCGCCACCGACCACGGCACCGCAGTCGATCAGATCCTCGTTGACGACGACCTGGCCTCGGAACGCGCCGACGGCGAAGGCCCGGGGCGACGGGGCACAGCCGCGGTCGTGGTGGTCGAGAAGCTCTGCGGCGCTCTCGCCGAGCAAGGAGCCGATCTACCCGAGCTGGTGCGGTTCGGCCGGGCATTGGTCGCGGACGCCCGGAGCATGGGCATCGCGCTGGCCGCCGGCGCGCACCCCGGCGACCGCGCCCCCGCCTGGGAACTGGCCGACGACGAGGTCGAGTTGGGCGTCGGCATCCACGGCGAGCGCGGCATCGGCCAGCGGGCGTTCGCACCCGCCGAGGAGCTCACCGCCGAGCTACTCGGCCGGCTCGTCGCCGCGCTTGGCTTGGACCGCGGCGATGGCGTGCTCGTTGTGGTCAACTCGCTCGGCGCCACGCACGGCCTCGAGCTGGCTCTGGTGCACCGGGCCGTGCACCGACAGCTGGCTGGGCGCGGCATCGACGTCGCCCGCAGCCTGGTCGGCCCTTACGTCACGTCCCTGGACATGGCCGGCCTGTCCATCACCCTGGTACGCGCAGACGACGCCCGTGTCGCGCTCTGGGACGCCCCCGTCCGTACACCTGCCCTGACCTGGTGACCCGACTCGCGTCACGAAAGGGATCGCCGTGAACGCTTCTGACACCCGCGACTGGATGCGGCGGTTCTTCGCCGCGTTCGACCGCGAGCAGCAGGCCCTCACCGACCTCGACCGGCGATCCGGAGATGGCGACTTCGGCGCCAACCTGCGCTTCGCCCTCGGCCGCGCCCGCACCGCGCTCGAGAACACCGCATCCGCCACCCCTGGCGACGTGCTCGATACGGTCGCCACCGCGTTCCTGCATACAGGCGGCACGTCGGGCCCGCTGTTCGGGATGTGGTTCCGGCAGCTGGCGAAGGCAACGCGCGCCGAGACGATCGGCGTCGCCGAACTGGCCCGCGGCTTCGCCGACGCGACCGCGACAGTGCAGCGGCTCGGCGGCGCAAGACCTGGCGACAAGACCATGGTCGACGCCATGGTCCCCGCCAGCGAGGCCCTGGCGGGAGCGTCCGGCAGCCTGGACGAGGCCCTGGACGCCGCGGCTGCCGCCGCCCGTTCTGGCGCCGAGGCCACGGCTGACCTTCTCGCAAAGCGTGGCCGAGCCAGCTACGTCGGCGAGGTGGCCCGCGGGGTCCTTGACCCGGGCGCGGTCACCGTCGCCCTGCTGGTCGAGGCGGCCCGCACTCGATGAGTGAGCGTGACCGCTGTCGTCGCCGTTCCTTCAGGCTGCGGGCGCGAACGGGCCGACGTCTAGCTGCTCAGTACTGGACGAAGGCCGGCTGAACCGGCACCTCGTTGCGCGGCGAGATACGGCGATGTACGGCACGGTATTGCGCTGGCCGGGGCCAACGCTGGTCCAGTCCAGATGCGCTCGCCAAGATGGCGCACCTGCCCGACAATGCCGCGCCCCCGAGCTTTACCACGTCGTTGGACGGCACGGACGACGCCAGCACAGACGCACAGCGCTAAGCGGCGACCGACGTTCGTGCGCGACGCACGGATTCAGTCGGATCGTCCGGCACATTCCTCCGATGAAAGGAAAGAAACATCATGGCCCGTGTCACCTTCGACCACGCGACCCACGTCTATCCCGACTCAGACCGGGCAGCGGTGGATGAACTCGATCTGGACATTGAGGATGGCGAGTTCGTGGTCCTCGTCGGACCGTCTGGGTGCGGGAAGTCGACCAGCCTGCGGATGCTGGCCGGGCTGGAGGAGGTCGACGCCGGCGCAATCCGCATCGGTGACCGTGACGTCAGCCATGTTGCGCCAAAGGACCGGCACATCGCGATGGTCTTCCAGAACTACGCGCTGTACCCACATATGACCGTCGCGGAGAACATGGGTTTCGCATTGAAGATCGCCAGGGTGTCGAAGGACGAGCGCGACCGTCGGGTCGAGGAGGCGGCCAAGATGCTCGACCTGGAGCCGTTTCTGGGCCGCAAGCCGAAGGCGCTGTCAGGTGGACAGCGGCAGCGGGTAGCAATGGGCCGCGCGATTGTGCGGCAGCCTCAGGTCTTTTGCATGGACGAGCCTCTGTCGAACCTGGACGCGAAGCTGCGGGTGGCCACCCGCACACAGATCGCCGCACTGCAGCGCCGGCTGGGCATCACCACCGTGTACGTCACCCATGACCAGGTCGAGGCGATGACGATGGGCGACCGGGTGGTCGTGCTGAAGGACGGTGTGTTGCAGCAGGTAGACCGTCCGCTGGCGCTCTACGACAGGCCGGCGAACGCGTTCGTCGCCGGGTTCATCGGTTCCCCGGCGATGAACCTGTTCGACGCGCCGGTGACGGCGACTGGGATCGCCATCGACGGCTACGAGGTCCCGGTGGCTCGGGACGCGCTTGGCCGGCTCGGCAGCACCGAGCTGGTCACCGTCGGGATCCGTCCGGAATCCTTCAGCGTCATCGGCGCTGGCGAGCACGGCGTGCCGGTCCGGGTGGACGTGGTCGAGGAGCTCGGCGCCGACGCGTACCTGCACGGCGAGTTGGCGCTGTCTGCCGAGAGGGCGGTGCCGGTCGTCGCCCGGGTGGACCCACGCCGGGCACCGGCCAAGGGCAGCAGGGTATCGCTTGCGGTGGACCCGGAGCGGGTACACCTGTTCGTCCCGAAGACCGGCGAGCGCCTCGTCGCCTGACTAAAGGATCCGTCCCCGAGAGCGTCAGCGGCCTCGGGAGATCGCCCCGCCCGCGCCGAGCAGGAACTCGCAGGTCGCTGGTGGACGTCACCCCTGCCGGCGCTCACCAAGCTCGGCATCCGTTCCCAAGCCGAACTTGGTTCCCGCCTTGCGCAGGGATGCCGAATGAATGACACAGCTGGCACACCACAGGTTGTCCTGGCAGTCGACGCGGCGGTGGTCGTGAGGCGCGCCAAGCTCAGCGTTGTCTCGGGCGGTGCCTACCGCGAGGTTTGCGCTATCCGGACGTGTCCTCAGAGCTGATTGCGGAGCCACCGCTTGGATCGCTGGGCTGGCATTGGCGCCGCGCCGCGTGTACCTCGCGCGCCGACGGCCCGGGACTGTAAGACCGCGACCGCCCCACTCCGCCCAACAACCCAGGCGACGGATCTGGAAAGGGAGTCCGGTGACTGAAAGCGTCCAGAGCTATGAGGGCTACTGCGTGAAGTGCAAGAAGAAACAGCGCCACGAGGGTGAGGTCCGGGTCAGCGAGTCCGGCCGGCGGATGGCGCCGAGGCGGCGGCTGTCGCGTCGGTGGGCTCGGTCGGTGATTCCTGCGACGCGATGGCGGAGGCGTTCAATTCGATCTTCAAAGCTGAGTTGATCCGTAACAAGGGGCCGTAGACGGGCCATGCCGATCTTGAGATCGCCATCGCCGAGTACATCGATTGGTATAGCGATCGGCGGCTACACGGAGAAATCGACATGGTCCCGCCGGCCGGGTACGAGGCCGCTTACGCGGCAGGCCACCACAAGATCGAGGTCGCCCGGAAACCCGTCGGTGCGTGACAGCCAGCTCTCCAAAAGAACTCGGTACTTGACAGTTCGTCCGTGCCGTCCACCCTGGGATGTCCCGTGTTTATATCGATACGGTGCGCGCGACTTGTACCCTGTTGCGTCCGAAGCGCTTGGCTCGGTAGAGCTCGACGTCTGCGAGGTCGACGAGCGTTTCCGGTTTGTCATCGGGGTTGGGGGTGATCGCGGCGACGCCAATGCTCAGGGTGACGATGTGGTTGGTGACCATCGGATGTGGTTCTGCCAGCTCGACGACAGCGGTGCAGAGACGTTGGGCTACCTGGGCGGCGGTGTCGGAGTCGGTGCCCGGCATGACGATGGCGAACTCCTCACCGCCGTAGCGTGCCGCCAGGAGGGGGACGCGGATGTTCTCGGCCAGGCAGGCGGCGACTTGTTGAAGGCATCGGTCGCCGGCGGTGTGTCCGAAGTGGTCGTTGTAGAGCTTGAAGTGGTCGATGTCGCACATGGCCATCGCGATAGGCATTGCCCGCTGTCGGGCGCGGTGCCATGCGGTGTCGAGGGCGTCTTCGAAGCGTCGTCGGTTAGCGAGCCCGGTCAGAGGATCGGTAGCCGAGAGCTGTTCTAGTCGCTGGTTGGCGGCGGCGAGTTGCTGGGTTCGTTCGGCGACCTTGCGTTCCAGCGACGCGTATATCAAGGCGTTGTCGAGCGAGACCGCCAGTTGCCCGGCGATGAGCCGGATCCCTTCGAGGCGTTCGGTGGAGAATGCACCGCGGATCATCCGGTTCTCCAGCAGGAGCGCTGCCCGCAGCTCGCCCCGGATGATAATGGGGACGGCCAGTACTGAGCAGTGGTTGAGGCCGGTGAAGTACGGGTCGCGTCGGAATCGGTCGTCGCGGGTGGCGTCGGCGACAACGACGGGTTCGCGGGTGCGTTCGGTGTACCAGACGACGGAGGACGGCGCCAGGTGCTGCTGGTTGGGCTCCTGGAGGGAGACGGCGCCGCCGTCGGACGCGGGCACCATCCAGTTGTGTTCCTGCTGGTCACGCAGTAGCAGGTGGACGCCGGTGGCGCCGGTCATCGCCGACAGGATTCCCACGACCCTGCTCCGGAGGCCGTCGATGCTGGTCTCGGAGCTGAGCGCCTGGGAAGCGGCGACGATACCGAGCAGGTCGATGGTGCCGGTGGTGACGGTGGAGCGGCGGGCAGGCTCGGCCGGTGGCTGTGTGACCGGCTCCACGCCAGCTGGCTCGACGCGTTGCGTCGGGTGGGCCCAGTCGAGCTGGCTGACCTTCGCGGTCGCTCCCCAGGCCAGGTACCGGCTGCGAGCCGCAACGAGCAATGCGTGCCCGGCTCCTTCCATGCCGTGGTCCAGGCAGAACCGTGCGGCACGTTCCATGATCAGTGCCTGGTGCCACGGGCGTCCCTTCCCGGAGACCTCTCGCAGCGCCCTGTCAAACGTGTACGAGGCCTCGCGGAAGTCATCGGCGGCCCAGGCCCGTTCCGCTTCCACCAGACGCAGCAGGTGCAAAAAGTTGACCGGCGCGTCGGCCGCACGAGCGGCCAGCCATGCGATCGACTTGTCCAACTCGGCCAGTATCGCGCCGCGCTCACCTGCGTCCGCCGCGCGGGCCTGCCCGGCCAACCCCAGGGCGCGCAGCAGGTGTGCCAATGCCGCCGGATGCGCCGCTCGGACGAATGGCAGCAACGGCACCACGGCCGCCGTATGCCGGGTCAGCTCGGCCGGACGATCAAGGATGGCCGCGGCGAGCGCCCGGGTGAGATGCAGGTCGGCGGCGGCAATCGGATTCGCGGCCAGCCGGCCCAGCCAGGCCGCATCGTCAGCCGCCGAATCGTCGGCCGCGGAGCCGACGTCCGTTTCTCGCAGCGCGCTGGCCAGCTGGCGGTACGCTCTGAACATCTCCTCGGCGAGGCCATTGCCGGTGCGGGCGGCGAATGCCAGCGCTTCGTCGGCCTCAGCGGCAAAGGCGTCGAGCGAGGGCGCGCAGTCCAGGAGGCCATCGAGCAGCGGACGGTGGGTCCAGCAGGCGTTCTGCAGGTCACCGCCCTGGATGAGGCCTTCCAGCGCGCGCCGCGCCACGGACAGGTTGTCCTCGAGCGGGTCGAACCAGTGACCGGCACTGAGCACGTATATCAACCACGCGTGCCACACCTCAGGCTCATAGCCGCGCTCCTGAGAGACCGCGAGGATCCGCCGCACCATTCGGTACCCGGTGCGGTAGTCGTTCCGGCGGGCGATGGTCACAAGCGCGGCGTCGCTGGTCGGGCCGACCAGGCGGGGATCCGGGCCATCTCCTGCCCACATCTCCAGCGCCTGGACGATCAGCCACTCCATCATCGGCTGATCGGAGAAGAACGCCGGGGGCAGGAGCCGGTTGACGAGCTTGATGGCGCCCAGGCGCGAACGGTCGGTGATTTCCGGTCGTCGCAGATCGTCGGCTTCGCTGGTCTGGTCGATCCACAGGTAGAGCGCGTCGAGTTTGCGGTCGATCTCCGCATCCAGGTGGTCGCGGTCCGGGGAGGCGAGGCCGAGTTGCCGCAGCTGTTCGAGGCCGAGCCGCATCGCCTCGCCAAGGCGGCCCTGGTTGGTAAGGTTACTGACCTGCACCACGGTCGCGGCCGCGCGTCGGGCCGGATCGCTACACAGCCGGGCGATCGTCCGGTATTCTTCGTCCGCCTCCTCAAGCCGCCCGAGGCTGTACAAGGCGGCGTGACGGCCGGTCCGGACCGTGATCACCTGGTCGGTGTCGGCCGGATCGACGAGCGTCACCGCCGCGGCCAGGAACCTCTCGACCAGCGGGTAGTTGCTCAGCAGCTGCGCTTCGTCGGCGGCGCGCCGGAAAAGCCCCGCCATCAGCTGGCGTTCCTCGGCCGCGTGCACGACGTCGGCCACGAGCAGGTACTGCTCCGCCGCCACGGCGAAGAACTCCGGCCGGTCGGCCAGGTGCCGAGCCAGGCACAACCGCGTAGCGCGCCGCGCATGCGAGCTCAGGCCTTTCAGGACCGATTCCTGAGCCCGGTCGTGGTGAAACCGCACGCTCGGCGGGCCGTCGGACTCCAACACCAGCAACCCGTCGGTCAACGCGGGGGCCAGCCGCCGCTCGACCTCGTCCGCCGACAGATCGGTCGCGGCCGCCAAAAGGTCAAGTTCCACCCGGCCCGCCATACACGCCATCGCCGCCAGCACCCCTCTGGTGACCGGCGGCAACGGGGCCACCCGGGCGGCCAACAGCTCGGTCACATCCACGCGGTCGAGCTCGCGGCGCAGCGCGGCTTCGTCCCACCGCGCACCGCCGGCTTCGGGGACCAGCGCGCCGTCGCGTCGCAGCGTGTTGAGCAACTCCACCGTGTCGTACGGATTACCTCCGGTCGATGGTGCGATCACCCCCGCCAGCTCCGCGGCCGGTCGCGCAGCCAGGCGCAGCAGGTCGGCCACCATCGCCGCCTGCCCGGCCTGCGGTAGGTTGCCCAACCGCAGCTGATACGGCCCGCCCGGCTGACGACGCCAGCGGGCCAGCATCGGCGCCATCGGATGCGTCGCGTCCACCTCGCTGTCCCGGTAGGCGGCGACCAGCAACAACCCCTCGACCGGCTCCTCCTCGCCAAGGATCAGATCGACGACGCCCAACGGAGTCCGCCCCGCCCACTGCAGATCATCGATGAACAGCACCACCGGCCGTTTCCGGGAGGCGACCGCGCGCAGTATCCCGAGTCCGACCCGCCGCACTCGCACCTGCGAGGTCATCGGATCCCCCAGCTGGGGCGGAACCTTCAGCAGCGCCGCAAACTCCGGCAAGGTGGCGGTGGCAAGGCCGGCGTTGGGTCCCAACATCCGCAGGATCCGGTCCCGCACCTCAGCCAGATAGTCCTCGGGCTCGGCCAGCAGCAGCCGACCCAACGCCCGAAACGCCTGCCAGACACCGTCATAGTCCTGATTACGGCGATACTGGTCGAACTTGCCGGCCACAAACCAGCCGTCGCTACCAGCCACGACCGGCCGCAACTCGTTGACCAGGGACGTCTTACCCACCCCCGGCACGCCACCGACGAGGATCCCACGACAACGACCCGCCATCGCATCGACAAACGCCGCACCCAACTCACCGATCTCCTGATCACGCCCGACCAGCCGCGACGGCGTCAGCCGCCGGGCGGGAAGATCGTGCTCACCGAGACGCACCAGCGCGCCGCCACCGCGCACCACAGTGAGATCGTGAACCAGCCCGTCGGCGCTCTGGTAACGGTCATCCGGCTCCTTCTCGAGGAGATGCATGATGATCCTCGAAAGTCCGGCCGGCACGGACGGATTCACCGCCGACGGCGGCGTCGGCACCCGCGCGAGATGACCGTGAATGATCCGCATCGGGTCGCCGACACCGAACGGAGGCGCGCCGGTCGCCATCTCATACAGGGTCGCCCCCACCGCGTACAGATCGGCCCGCTGATCAACCGGGCGACCAGTCCGGCCCGTCTGCTCCGGCGCCAGATACGGAATCGTCCCGACAACCTCACTGTGATGGATGAACCCCGGATGGACCTCCCTGAAGGTCGTCGCCAACGCGAAGTCGATCAGATACGGCGCGTCCCCGTCCCCACCCAGCACGATGTTCGCCGGGCTGATATCCCGGTGCATCACACCCCGCTGATGCATCCCCGCCACAGCGCGCGCGAGCGACCCGGCCAGATCGACCAAATCGGCCGGATCCAGCGGGGTGGCCCGCTCGGACAGAGCCGTGCCACCGACATCGGCCAGCAGAACCGACCCCGGGCACCGCGGGACGTCGACCGCCAGCTGCACAACCCCCTCGACCCCCGACAACCGCTCCAAAATCTCAAGGTCATGGCGCAACCGCCGCTGCGCGTCAGGCCCCAGGGGTTCCTTCCGGATCACGCTCCCAGCCGGGAACACCAGCCGCGACACCCGGGTCTGCTCCGTCTCATGGAGCAACTCCGTTCGCACCACCACCGCCGGCGGATCCCGACTCGGCGTCGCCCGCTCAGACCCCATCCACAACCCCCAGACGAGACGCGCACTGCCAGTTACATTCTGTCCCCGATCATGACGACGGAAACGGGCTTGTCGGGCACGGCTCGGTGGGCGCTTGACGCCTGCGGCGTCCGCTCGGCGTGTAACAACGGTGTAACTCCATTGTCGCACTCTGTGCATACGCGCAGGTAGAGGAGGCACCAGATGACCAGCATGGCGACAGATCCGAATCCGACTGACCAGCAGCGCGGTAGCGGGACCTCACAGGCCTGGATATGCCTGGGCCGGCCGATGTGGGGGGGCGGGGTGCCTGCTCGCTGCCGTCACACTGTGTCCCTGGTATCTCTTGGTGAAGAGCGGGCTGCTCGAGTGTCTGGGACGCTGCGGTTTGGCTGCGTGAGCGAAGGAGTACATGGAGATGGCGAACGACGATGCGCTGACGATTGAGTCGGACTGGTTGCCGTCCGCCGAGCTGCGCCGGCTCGTCGACGCGAGCCGTGCGCCGTTTCCGGAGCTGTCGGTCTCGGCCGCTGGTGACTCCCCGCATCGTGGGCCCGACCCGGCGCTGGCGGTCGCGATCGTCTCCGGCGTGTTCAGCCTGCTGGTTCCCTTCGTGACCAAGCCGGCCGACCGGATCTTCGCCGCGGAGCCGGACGCCAAGGTCAGCGTCCGCGGCGCGGACGGGCAGGACGAGGTGGTGGTGCATGCGTCGCTGCCGGCGGAGGTCCGCGACCAGCTTTTGCAGCAGGCGATCGACGCGGAGCACCGCATCCGCGCCCACGTCCTGCTCTGCTGGCTCGCGCTCCTGCTGATCCGGATCGCCGAACGCCGATCCGGCGAAACCTGGCGCACGATCCGCCGCCAGACCGGCCGGATCATGCAGATCACCCTCACCGGACCCGCCGGCACCGTGGCCCAGACGACCACCCTCAGCCCCGCCCAGAAGGCCATCTACCAGGGCGTTTCCGTCCCACCACCCGCCCGGGTCACCGCCTTCGACCCCAGCTGATCACCCCGCGACAGCCTTCTTCAGGGCCGGCCGGGGCGTGGACACACGCCCTCTCCCGGCCCGACACGCATTTCCCCAGGCCAACACCATGATCATCGCATTCGTGTGACCACCAACTGCGGAACTCGGGCTTCGGACTCTGACGAGCACCCACAGGACCATGATCATTGCCACGTATTTGCCACGGGCAGCCGGACACGGCCGGACGCAGCGGGCCAGGACCGGACCGCAACACGATCACGCCCGAGCGGCCACGGCGTGCCGCGCAGTACCGCTGACCTGCGAAAACAGGCGCTGATCAGGCCTTTGCCAGGTGGCGACTGATCACCAGGCGCTGGACCTGGTTGGTACCTTCGAAGATTTGAAAGACCTTGACACCTATAGATCAATATATGCCCTGACCTGCGTCGATGTGGCACAGCCTGGCTACGCCCTCCTGCGTAGCCACATCCTGTCCACAGACCGAGACGTGGCACCACAGAGATTCGTCCCGGCCCGCCTGGCCTGCCGCAAGGCTCAGGAGTGGCGACGCCAGCGCGACAGCGACGGCTACTCGCCTACAACGTTGAGCTCGCGGGGCCCCGGCTATGGGGGATCAAGGCGGAGGGGGATTCACCCATTCATACATGATCGGTCTACGCGAGGTTTTCGACCTGTCGCTCCTGGCTACGGCGACCGGGGCGCAGCGATGACCAGGCGCCCCAGGCTGACCGCGCCAACAGGCGAAGACTGACCCGACATGATCATCATGTCACCTGCAGCCGTGACATCTACGTCTCTGCGCATCACGGCGACGAGCGGATCACGCTCCACCAGGCAGGAACAGAGACACTGCCCTCGCCAGCAGTCTCGAGCGCGTTCCCTCCCCAAGCACAAGATCACGCCCACCTGAGACTCACCACGATCAAGCACGAGCAAGGCCGGCATTCAGCCGGTCCCAACATGCAGCTCACGGGCCCGAGAGCCAGGCCGCCAACAGGGAGCCGAAATCCGCACCAAACGATGCCTGCAGGCTACGCGCGGCGGCAGCCCACGCCACGACACTGTGATCACCCTGGACTGGACCCCACCCCGGCCACACCAGGACCGGCGCCCCTCCTTCGGGAGTTCGGGCGAGCACCAGCCGACCAGCCACCACTCATGATCATCATGGCCGAGCGACATCGTCAACGGCGTGGACAACAGTGGATCGACTTTCCTACGGCCCTCTGGCGGCGACAACGGCCGCAACCGCCCCGGGAGGAGCCGACCGGCCAGGGTTCCCTCAGCCAGCTGGTCCCAGCGAGGTTCTGCCACTCTCCAAAATCCGCACCGCACAGACCCAGAGTGCCGTCGGACAGCGCACCGAGCCATCCCTCGGTCAGCACCAGCACCCCTCCCCCAGCCCCGCCCAAGGCGCAAAAAGCCCCCACAGCCGTCCGATCACACGCGCCTAACGGCCATCAGCACGAAATACCATGCCAGCAACGCAAAACCGCAGGTCATGGATCCGCCAGCCAGCTGCGCGCAACACATTCAGAACTTCTTTAGCCGCCCGATTACAAGTCGGCCATTTGGGTGTTTCTCCGTGTTTGCGCATGCCGCGCGTTGCCCATTCGTCCACGTGATGGCCGATTTTGCTGTCATCTGGGGTTTCGGAATGCCGCATCGTGTCGCGCCGTCCGTACACACAATGAGCACACATCCGGTCCCGCTAGCGGCAGTTGCCCAGCCGCTATGGCCACGCCAACACCCCCGATCGTGATTGCAGTGCGTAGCCGTCCCGGCCTTGCCCACGCGTGCTGGCTCCGTAGAACGGAGCCAGGAGTGACCAACCGTTGCAGCCGAAGCCTGCGCGGCAGGAGCCGGATCAGCGCGGCGAGCACGGCCCGGTCCGCCCAGTCCCCCACCGTGGCTTGGGCTGGGTACGGCACAGCACCGCGACCTCGTGCCGCAGCACAAGCAGCTCGATGTCCTTGGACGCCGACGAACGACCAAGCAGCATCAGCCAGCCACACACCCGAACGAAGATTAGATAATGCAGGCGCACGGACATGGTTGACCATCATGCCGACGACTGGGCCATCGCATCAGCCCAGGTCACGGGCCCAGGCTGACTTTTGACACCCCACAGGTGCCACGTCCCAGCCCGGGATGTCGGTGTAACGAGGCATCAGCAAGAGTTCCCTGACAGTCGCCCTCTACCGGTCCTTCCCCTCACCTGTGACCGTCCTGGCTGGGACGAAGGTCCTTGGGCTTTCCCGTGGGCTTCGCACCCGACCGATCAGGAACCGGCCACGCACGCCACAGTGGGGACAGGTCGAACGCAGACCCGGAGCTACGTCTTCGACATACGTCGAACCTCCTCCACGAGCTCACTCACAACGTGCGACTTCGTGTCGCAACAACACCCACCGACCCCACCAGGGGCGAGACCAGCGTCCGCCGAATCACGACCCCGCCACCGTCGTACCCCTCGACAGCCCGATCCGCCGCCACGAGGTCCTGAGCGGCGTGATCAACGAGTACCACCGCGCCGCTTGATCGAAGAACAAAACTGCAGGTCAAGCCCCCAAATCGAGTTTTGGCACGCTACACGCCCTGCAGCGAACGCGGCCGGGAATCGATCGTCGTGCGTTTCCCTGTCACGGCCTGCCAGCCATGTCCCGTCCGTGCGTAATGCACCCGCTCTACCCGGAATGGTCGCCAGTTGATGCTGCGTCCCCGTGACATCCACGAAACGGTCGAGCAAGCCCGCGCCGACCAGACCACGACGCCTGGAAACAGCGCTACGCGACCCGCGCCGGTGTTGAGGGCACCATCCACCAATCAGTTGCCGTCACCGGGCAGCCGGGTCGACCCGGACTCGCAGGTCGACCCGGCCGGCCCAGGCAGAGCGCCGGCTCAGCGTCCGGGCTTGCGGTAAAGACTAAGCGGAACCCGGCTGAAGATCGCGTCCAGTTCGGTCAGGTCATTGTCTCGGCCGTCGGACCAGGTGACGTAGGCGTAGTTGTCGTCCAGGGCGATCCAGGACCAGCGGTCACCGGGAGGTCCAGCGTGCGCGGCCGGCTCGGTTTCGCGGTTCACCTTCACCGGTGCGCTGAACGATCGTCCGTGATCGAAGGAGACGACGGAGAACGCGTCGACCGCGGATGTCCTCCACATCACGCCCAGATAGCCATTCGGGCCGAAGTCCATCCACGGCCGCTGGGCATCTGGGGCGGCGATCACGGCCGGTCCGGTCCAGGTCTTACCGGCATCCTTGGTGACGTATACCTCGAGGTTGCCGTCCCTGGGGACCATGACGGCGAATCGCCCGGACTGTGATGGGTCGGCCGATACCCAGGGGATGGGGTCGGCAGCACCTCGCTGCTGCGGGACCGGCAGGAGCGGTCCGCTTCCTGCCGGGACCGGGGTCCCGTTGCCGCCGGTCACTGGGAGGTCCGTCCAGGTCTGCCCGTCGTCGCGGCTGACGTGCAGCGTCACTACGCTCTCTTGGCTCGCGGAGACCAGGATTCCGCCGTGGACGGCGAGCTCACGACCTGGGTAGCCGCAGGCGGGCGGAGCCTGCGGAGACACCACGACACAGGGTTGGGGGCCGGGAATCAGCCTGGGCGAGCCCCAGGTCTGACCGCGGTCCGCGCTGACGGACACCGCGCTCGGGTACTGCCATTTGAGGCCGCCCACCGCGTAGACCTTGCCGGTCGCGGTGTCCACGCGTAGCTTCGGCGCACCGCTGAGCACGAGCGGCGTCGTCACCGGGCCGGACCACGTCCGGCCGCCGTCGAGCGACCGGGAGACCACGACCCTGTTCGTCTGGTTGGCCGTGGAGTCAGGGCCGACCTGATTGTTGAGGATGTAGAAGGTTCCCTTGGCATCGACGGCAACGTTCGGTTCGCCGCACTGAGGCCGGTCGCCGAGGGGCCAGGGCACCCGCGTCCAGGTTTGGCCCCGGTCCTGGGAGTAGGCGAGGAAGCACTCCCCGATGGGATAGAGACCCGGATGCGGCTGGAAGACCGTCGAGGTGAAGACCAGATTCCTGGGGTTCTTCGGGTTGATGACGACTGCCGGCTGTCCCTCCTTGAGATCCGGCGTGTTGGTCATGTTGATCTCAAGGATTCTTTCCCGGACTGGTTTCCCTGGCTCCGCCTGGGCGACAGAGGTGACAGAGGTGACAGATAAAACAGCCACCGCTGACAGTGCGATTCCGCACACTATCGCCCTGGATCGACCCGGTAACAACGTCATGGTCTTCCTTTCTTTCCGTCCCGCACGGTTCCGTCAGCTCTCTGCTGGCGGTCCGAAGAGCTCGGCGAGTCGGCCCCTCGCGCCGCCGAACTCCTGCAGTGGGATGGGGGTCCGTTCGGAATCTGCTATAGAGAAGAACCGCGAGACCCGGGTGGTCGCGACGGGACACAGCGGCGCGTCCAGGCGGGCCGCGGCTAGGTCTGTCTTCTCGACCCGGCCGACGATCTCGTGGCCGGCGATGGAGGGGAACGCACCGCCCCACGAGGTGGGGACGTGGCTGCGGAAATGGTCGACGTCGCTGTGGCACAGACCGGTCGCCTCCACCCGCAGGACCGCCCCGCCGGGCTGCGGGTCCGGCACCGGGAGCTCGCGTAGCTCCCAGGTTTCGTCCCCGTTGAACACGACGGCACGGCTCACGGCAGAACCGGTCACAGCCATGTCGCGGACCCCGCCGGGTCGCAGGTGTCGAGCGGCCTCGACGGCGAGGACGCGCGCCATGCCGCCCTTCGAGCGGCTGCGGGACCGCATCCATCCCGACTGCCTAGACCAGGGCCTGGGCGAGATCCAGACCGATCCCCGCGTCACCATCGTCGCTGCCCACAACGACACGTCCCGACAAAGTGGCCATGGAGTATTGCTATAGCAAACCTCATATTGGAGTCAAGCCCATGACCTGGTCGGGGTTCGCTATCTTGGCTGCATGGCCCGGCCCGCGCCCACCCGCGCGGCAGACATCGTTTCCTTCCTCACCGCGCACCCGTCGCGGGGCCTCATGATCAGCGAGCTGGTCCAGCGCCTCGGAATGAACATCGCCTCGGCGCACGCCACCCTGGCTGTGCTCTGCGACTTCGGGTTCGTCGTACGGGACCCGGTGCACCGGACCTATGTCCTGGGCCCGGCCCTCGCGGCGACCGGCTTCGCCGCCCTCGAACAGCACCCGGCCATCGAAGGCGCTGTTGCGTTCGCTGGGGACGGCGGTCAAGCTGGTCGCTCAGGCATGATCGAGTAGTGCGTCGTCGGCGTGTACGACCTGTGGTCCCGGCCTCGGAGTTTGCCGGGTTCCGCTTCCCACCCGAGGTGATCGTTCTGGCAGTACGGCGGTACCTGCGGTTCGCCCTGTCCTACCGCGACGTCGAGGAGCTGCTGGCCGAACGCGGCCTCGAGGTCGATCACGTCACGATCTACAGGTGTTGCGCCATGAGGCGCCTTGTCGTATCCCCAGCGCAGTTGGGGGGAACTTGGAGGGATGTTCTCGGGCCCGATGGCTAACCCGGCGCCGAAAGGTCAAGGGGCCGTTTCTCTATTGACTGTTCGGATTCGGTTCGGGTCACGCATCCGTTTCATCCGCTCCGCGGTGAGGTGCTGCGGGTCGAGCGGGTCGGTGTCCGTGGCGGGGTAGTTGTCTTCGTGTGTGAGGGCGGCCCGACCGGGCGGGTCCGGGTCGGTGAGTCGTGGACCGACCGTGGGGGTGATCCGTTGTCCCACCGGCTTGCCGGGGAGGCTCTCGTCGAGCTCAAGGTGCTGGTCGATGCGCTTGCCCGCCGTCGCGAGCAGGGCGCGCGGGTCGGCGGGTAGGCCGTGAGGGGGTCGATGTGGGCTGTGCGGGAGCCTGTGACGCGGATGAACGATCTATGGCGCACGGTCGAGCGGGTCATAGCGGTGGCGAACATGGCCACCGCGGCGCTGGAAGGCTGCCATGAACGGCACATCGAAGATCATGTTTTCGCACTGGGACCGGCTGGCATTGGTGTACGTCCGCCAGTCCTCGCTGCGGCAGGTGGTGGGAAACACCGAGTCCACGGCGCGGCAGTACGCGTTGGCGGACACCGCGCGACAGCTGGGCTGGCCGGCGGACCGGATCGTCGTGATCGACGCGGACCTGGGGATCACCGGGCAGGACACGGCCCATCGAGCGGGGTTCCGGGAGGTAAGCGCCCGGGTGTGCCTCGGCGAGGTCGGTGCGATCTTCGCGCTGGAGGTCTCGCGGTTGTCCCGGTCGTCGGCGGATTTCCAGCGGCTGTTGGAGCTGGCCCGGCTGACCGGGACGCTGCTGGTCGACGCGGACGGTGTCTACGACCTGGCCGACTTCACCGCCTCGTGCTGGGCTTGAAGGCGACGATGAGCGAGGTCTTATGCCGACGTCGGCATAAGACCTCGGACATGGTGCCCTTCAGCCCCAGCAGCATCCGGTCGTTGAACATCGCCGGGTGGTAGACCCCGTCGGCGTCGGCGATCAGGGTGTCGGTCATCCCGGCCAGATCCAGCAGCCGGTACCAGTC